>NZ_JBFEFH010000040.1:0-46759 GCF_040717455.1 Tautonia sp. JC769 | reverse complement strand
TTGGTATCTTCAAGCTCTGTCTCGGCGGGCCGGTCCGCTGAGCTTGTTCGTTAGGCGGCACGGGGCCATCATATGGGCGCTCGCCTGAAGGTGAACGGCCTACCGCTCCCGCCGCTCCTCGTCTCTCTCATCGAAGCGGGCCGCTGGCGACATCCCGGCGACGACACCTTGATGTCCGCGATCCCGTTCCTGAACGATCCGTTGGACTTCCTGCAGATCGAGGCGATGAGGCGGGAGTCACGCCCCTCGCTCGCGGGCGACCCGCAAATTTCTGCTCTCTTCCACGTGACGCGGGGCCGTACCTCGGCAAGTGCAGTCGACCTGCCGTGGCTGGACATCGAGCGGGCCGCCTTCGTCGCGGTGAACCGCTTCCCGGGCGACGATGTGGGGATCGCGCTTGACTATCGGTCCTCCGCCGTGAATCCTCGGGTGGTGGCGAGCGAGTGGTTGCCCGGTTCGGCTGGCTGCATCTGGCGGGAGGTGGCCGGAACCTTCGCGGAGTTCGCCTGTCGCCTGGGGTTGTGCGAGCCCGCCTAACCTCGCGCTGCAGCGGACCCGGCCCGCTGCGGCGCTTCCTGGTCAGTCACAGCATACCCTCGGCGGGCCGGTCCGCTGAGCTTGGTCGTTAGGCGGGGAAGGGCGCACGGATGGCGAACCAACGCGAAAAGGGGTCGCGGGACCCAGTGATTGGTGACATCAGGTTCGCCCGCTCGCTCAATCCCGAACTCGACGAGTATTCCGCCGAAGTCGAACTGGGCGGTAGGAGGGTCGAGGTTGACCTCTACTCGGATGCCGAGTTGGAAATTGCCTCTACCATCGCCGTTGTCAGGAAGATCCTCGCCGAATACCCGTCGATCTGTGAGAAGGCGAAGACATACCTTGAAAGACACGTGATACCCGAGTGGGCAGAAGCCTGGCGGGCCGACCAGCCCCGTTGGCTGGACGCCACGATACTGGCCGATCATCTGAAGCTCGATTTTATTACAGCACATGCGGATGGCAGGGCGACGTTCTGGTACACGGCCGGGGAGGTGTTCACCGGCCACGGGCTCCAATTGTTTATGGACAGGAACGGTGCGTTCGTCGATTACGATACGCCGGGCTGATGATCGGTGCCTCGCTCGGGTAGGGTCGTCATCGTCCGGCTTCCCGTCGATACTGCCGTCGCCTCACCGCTCTCATGGCCTCTGATGTCAAGAGCGCACCTTGGACGGGCCGTGGCAGGGGGAAGGGGGCCTGACCGGGTTCGGGGTATGGCTCGGCGCGACGGATCGGACCGGGACGCAGGCGGCGCGGGGGGGGCGGATGGGTGAGTCGCGATGCGTCGGGGGCATCGGCTCGCAAACCGCTCTCGGGGGTCGGCGTGAGGGGGGACGATCGGCGGCGTCGCCTCGCGGCGGAGGCCCGGGGGGAGCTGGTCCCGGCGGGCGTCCGCGCCCCAGACACTCACCCGCGGCCCGCCGGCCGGCCTCTCATTGCGATTGGCTCACGTCTGAACGTGTCCCGTGAGGAAATGGCTCGGCGGCGGGGCCGATGATCTCGGGCCGATCGGCGAAGGGCCGATCGGGGGTGATTCGGGTCGGGTCGATCCCGGTTCGTGCAGGCCTCGGAGACGACCAGGTCGGGGCGGACGCGGTCGAGGGCCTTCCTCGGGGCCTCGGGGTCGGTGGGGAGGGTGGCGGAGGTCGCCTCGGTGGTCTCGGGGTCGTCGACGCAGGTGGCGCCCTTGAACGTGCCGGGGTCGATGCCGATGATGGAGGGCTTGATCGTGGGGCTCCTCGGTGCGGTGCCCGGGGAGTTCGCCCGGCCGCCTCAAGGTGACCCTCGGGGCGGCCCCGCGGCTGACTTGGATTCTTGAGGCGGCGTTCGTCGCGAATAGACTGCGGCGTTCGACGAACATCCTTCCGCGGACGGTACCGGCATGCTCGCGCCCGCTGGGGAGGTCAGACGTGGC
The DNA here is from genome assembly GCF_040717455.1 of Tautonia sp. JC769. Classification (NCBI taxonomy): domain Bacteria; kingdom Pseudomonadati; phylum Planctomycetota; class Planctomycetia; order Isosphaerales; family Isosphaeraceae; genus Tautonia; species Tautonia sp. JC769. The sequence goes on along the minus strand of NZ_JBFEFH010000040.1, from coordinate 44,805 downwards.
CACGAAACACAATAAAACGGGTACTTGCCCGGCCGCGTCGGTCCCCGCCAGTTCATCTCCTGAGGTGCCCTGGCAGATCTGGGTCACCGTGGTCCTCCTCGGCTTGGAAGGCGTCGGGAATCTTCTGTCGATTCCGCGGGAGCCGGCGGCAGCGATCTGGCTCGCCGCCAAGTGCCTCTTCATCGTCGGCTTGATCCGCGGCTGGCGCTGGGTGTTCATACTGTTCTTGGTCGTCGCGGGCCTCCACGTCCTGGCCTTCAGCACGCAGGCGCCGTTCCTCGCGTTTCTGAACCTGGTCATTCTCCTTCTCGTGGGGTCGGCGTTGCGTTTCTTCTTCCCGAGGGACCACCGCCGTAGGCCGGAGTTCGAAGCGATATCGCCGGCCCCTGGATTGTTCGACCGGAGCCTCGACGCCTAACCGCTCTCATGGCCTCTGATGTCAAGAACGCACCGTCGACGGGCCGGGGCGGGACGGGGGGGCATTCGAGCCGGGGATCGGGGAATGGGGATCGCGCGCAGAGACGCAAGGACGCAGAGAGGGGAGGGAGGGGTTTGGGGGGCGCTCGCCGGGATGAGGGGTTGCGATTCCGACGCGAGGTTCTCAGGCCGAGACACTGGTGCGAGGCTGGCCAGGGGGCGCCGAACGGGGCTGCAATCTGGGAGGGGATCGTCGGGATCGTTATGATGGGGCTTTCGAGTCCGCGATGGGTTGACGTGAACTGACGATCTCCGAACGAACCGATGTTGCCCGAGGGCTGCCTCCGATGGCCGACAGTTTTCAGAGTCGAGCGACCATTCAGGTTGATGGCCGACCGTATCAAATTCACCGCCTCGATGCCTTGAGCGGGCAGGGGGTGGACCTGGCCCGCCTGCCGTTTTCGCTGAAGATCTTGCTGGAAAACCTCTTGCGGTGCGAGGACGACCTGACCGTCTCGGCCGACGACGTGCTGGCCCTGGCGAAGTGGGACCCGAAGGCCGAGCCGAAGGATGAGATCGCCTTCCGGCCGGCTCGGGTGTTGATGCAGGACTTCACGGGGGTGCCGGCGGTCGTGGACCTGGCCGCCATGCGAGACGCCATGAGCCGGCTCGGCGGCGACCCGAAGCGGATCAACCCGCTGCAGCCGGCCGAGCTGGTGATCGACCACTCGGTGCAGGTGGACGAGGCCGGGACGAAGCTGGCCCTCCTGCACAACACGGAGCTGGAATACGAGCGGAATCGGGAGCGCTACGCCTTCCTGCGGTGGGGCCAGAAGGCGTTCGAGAACTTCAAGGTCGTGCCGCCGGAGACGGGGATCGTCCACCAGGTGAACCTGGAATACCTGGCGCGGGTCGTCTTCACGAGGGAGGAGGACGGGACGACGATCGCCTATCCCGACACGCTGGTCGGGACCGACTCGCACACGACGATGATCAACGGCCTGGGCGTGCTGGGCTGGGGCGTCGGCGGGATCGAGGCCGAGGCGGCGATGCTGGGCCAGCCGGTGTCGATGCTCGTGCCGCAGGTCATCGGCTTCAAGCTGGCCGGGAAACTGCCGGAGGGGGCGACGGCGACCGACCTGGTCTTGACCGTCACGCAGATGCTCCGGCGTCGGGGGGTGGTGGGCAAGTTCGTCGAGTTCTTCGGCGACGGGCTCGATCACCTGCCGCTGGCCGACCGGGCGACGATCGCCAACATGGCCCCCGAGTACGGCGCGACCTGCGGCATCTTCCCGATCGACGCCGAGACGCTCCGCTACCTGGAACTCTCGGGCCGGCCGGGCGAGTTGATCCGCCTGGTCGAGGCGTACAGCAAGGAACAGGGGATGTTCCGCACGGCCGGCGCCCCGGAGCCGCACTTCACCGACGTGCTGGAGCTGGACCTCTCGACCGTCGTGCCGAGCCTGGCCGGGCCGAAGCGCCCGCAGGACCGGGTGACCCTGGGGGAGGTCAAGAGCGGCTTCGCGCACGTCCTCTCGCAGATGATCCAGGATTCGCCGACGGCGCTGGCCGCCGCCGAGAAGGCCCGCAAGGCCGGCGGCGGGGCCACGACCGACCCGAAGAGCGAGGATCGGCTCGAATCCGAGGGGGGCGGCGGCGTCGCCCCCGGCACCGAGGACCCGCAGGCCCCGGCCGCCCAGACCCACCCCCTGCGCAACGGCAATGGCCACCTGACGCACGGCTCGGTGGTGATCGCGGCGATCACGAGCTGCACGAACACGTCGAACCCTTCGGTGATGATCGGCGCCGGGTTGGTCGCGAAGAAGGCGGCCGAGCGCGGCCTGAAGCCGAAGCCGTGGGTCAAGGCGAGCCTGGCCCCCGGCTCGAAGGTGGTGACCGATTACCTGGACGACGCTGGGCTGACCGCGTCGCTCGACGCGCTCGGGTTCAACACCGTCGGCTACGGCTGCACGACCTGCATCGGCAACTCGGGGCCGTTGTCGAAGGAGATCACCCAGGCGATCCAGGAAGACGACCTGGTGACCGTCTCGGTCCTCTCGGGCAACCGGAACTTCGAGGGGCGGATCAACTCGGAGGTGCGGGCGAATTACCTGGCCTCGCCGCCGTTGGTCGTCGCCTACGCATTGGCCGGGACGATCGACATCGACCTGACGAGCGAGCCGATCGGCAGCGACACGAACGGCCAGCCGGTGTTCCTGAAGGACATCTGGCCGACCCAGAAGGAAGTGCAGGAGACGATCCTCAAGTCGGTCCGGGCCGAGATGTATCGGCGCAAGTATGCCGACGTGTTCGAGGGTGACGAGCGCTGGAAGGGCCTGCCGACCCCCGAGGGGGACCTGTACGCCTGGGACGACGCCTCGACCTACGTGAAGAACCCGCCGTACTTCCAGGGGATGGGGGTCGAGCCGGACCCGGTGCAGGAGATCGCCGGGGCCCGCGTCCTGGCGGTGCTGGGGGACAGCATCACGACCGACCACATCTCGCCGGCCGGGGCGATCAAGGTGCAGAGCCCGGCGGGGACGTACCTGAGGGAGCACGGGGTCGAGGCGAAGGACTTCAACTCGTACGGCTCGCGACGAGGGAACCACGAGGTGATGGTCCGCGGCACGTTCGCCAACGTCCGCCTGCGGAACCAGCTCGCCCCGGGGACCGAGGGGGGCTTCACCCGGCTCCTGCCCGAGGGGGAGGTGACGACGATCTTCGACGCCTCGGAGGAATACCGGAGTCGGGGGGTGCCGCTGATCATCCTCGCGGGCAAGGAGTACGGCTCGGGGTCGTCGCGCGACTGGGCGGCCAAGGGGCCTCGGCTGCTGGGGGTCCGGGCGGTGATCGCCGAGAGCTTCGAGCGGATCCACCGGTCGAACCTGGTGGGCATGGGGATCCTGCCCTTGCAGTTCGGCGCGGGGGACAATGCGCAGTCGCTCGGCTTGACGGGCGAGGAAACCTATGCGATTGAAGGCCTGCGGAAGGTGCTCGACGCGAAATTCGCCGAGGGGCGCGAGGTGCAGGTCGTGGCCACGGGTGCCGACGGCTCGACCGTGCGATTCCCGGCGACCGTTCGGATCGACACGCCGCAGGAGATCAAGTACTATGAGCACGGAGGGATCCTCTCCTTCGTGCTCCGCCAGCTTGTGAAGGCGCGGCAGAGCTGACTCACGCGGGGCGCGCTGTTCCATGAGAAGCAACGCGCCCCGTCGCCCTCCCGACGGGCCGACCGCCTGCAAAGGCCGACCGACCGACCGTCTTCTCGATCGATTGCCCGGCCGATTCGACCGGCCGTTTCCCCGGGATTCGGTTCGAATTCCTTCGAATCGCCCCCAGGAGGGACGGCCGGCCCAGGAGGAGGGGGGCGGATCGGGTCGTCAGCGGTCGAGGCTCCTTCGGGGGTTGGCGATTCGGCGGACGGCACGTCTTGCGTTCGGAATCGGTGGGGCGATCCGCCCCGGAGTGGAGCGGGCCGGGATCGTTTCCCGATCGGATGGGATCGGGGCGGGACGCGGCCCCGGTCGCTTCGGATCGGGTCGCCCGGCATCGACGGGGACTCCCGTGCGGGCGAGGTCGGGCAAGGCGGCCCGGGCCTGCCGGGACGGGGCCCCGATCCGAGGCCCCCGGCCCTCGCCGGCCGACTCCTTTCACGCCCGATGCGCCCTGACTGGCAGGGAAGCCCCCGGTTTGTATAGAATGCCTTCTCTCTGGCAGCGACTGGTGGACCGTTGGCCGGTTCTGGCCCGATTGGTCCGCCACCGGAGCGATTCCCCGCCCGGGACCGCCGCCGCGACGGATTCCGACGCAGGCTTCGATTCTGATCCCGATCCCGTTTCCGATTCCGAGTTCGAGCCGCAACGGTACGAATTCCCACCGCCCCCCCCGGCCTCGCCCCGACCGAACTCCGGACCCGCGACCGAGCAGGAGCTGGAAGATATGGCCCACGCGCAGACTGAAGCCAAGCCCATTGTCGAACGGGAGCAGGCCCTCGACTGGCTCCGCCAGATGCTGGTGATCCGCCGCTTCGAAGAACGTTCCGCGATGTTGTATCAGCGGCAGAAGATCGGCGGCTTCTGCCACCTGTATAGCGGACAGGAAGCCTGCGCCGTGGGTTCGATCGGCGTCCTGCGGGACGACGACTACGTCATCACCGCCTACCGGGACCACGGGCACGCGATTGCCCGGGGGATGGAGCCGAGGGCCGGCATGGCCGAGATGCTCGGCAAGGCCGCCGGCTGCTCGAAGGGCAAGGGCGGCTCGATGCACTTCTTCCAGGCCGACCGCAACTTCATGGGCGGCCACGCGATCGTCGGCAGCCACATCCCGCTGGCCGCCGGGTTCGCCTTCGCCAGCAAGTACCGCGGCGACGAGAAGGTGACGCTCTGCTTCTTCGGCGACGGCGCGATGGACCAGGGGGCCCTGCACGAGGCCTTCAACATGGCCGGGCTCTGGAAGCTGCCGGTCATCTACGTCGTCGAGAACAACCTGATGTCGATGGGCACGCACCTGCACCGGCACTCGGCCGTGCTCGACCTGACCCGGCGCGGCGGGCCGCCCTACGGCTTCCCCGGCGTGGCGGTCGACGCCAACGACATCGAGGCGATGGCCGAGGTGACGCTCGAGGCCGCCAACCGGGCCCGGGCCGGCGAGGGGCCGACGTTCATCGAGGCCAAGACCTACCGCTACCGCGGCCACTCGATGTCCGACCCGATGAAGTACCGGACCAAGGAAGAGCTGGAGAAGGCCCGCGAACGGGACCCGATCGCGCTCTACGAGGTCGTCCTCCGCGAACGCGGCTGGGTCGACGACGAATCGCTCGAACTGATGCAGGCCGAGGTGAAAGAGCTGATCGACGAGGCCATCCGCTTCGCCGAGGAGGCCCCCGAGCCGGAGCTGGACGAGGTCTATACCGACATTACCGTCTCCCCCTACATCCCCCAGGAGTGACCGCTTCCATGGCCGTCATGCAGTACCGAGAGGCCCTGAATCTGGCCATGACCGAGGAGATGGAGCGGGACGACCGCGTCTTCCTCATGGGCGAAGAGGTCGCCGAGTACAACGGCGCGTACAAGGTCAGCCAGGGGATGCTCGACCGCTTCGGCGAGAAGCGGATCGTCGACACGCCGATCTCCGAGAACGGATTCGCCGGCATCGGCATCGGCGCGGCGATGGTCGGCCTGCGGCCGATCGTCGAGTTCATGACCTTCAGCTTCAGCTACGTCGCGTTCGACCAGCTGGTGAACAACGCCGCGAACATGCGCTACATGTCGGGCGGCCAGTTCAACGTGCCGATCGTCTTCCGCGGCAACTCGGGGATCGCCGGCAACCTGGGGGCGACCCACTCGCACCGGCCCGAGGCGCTCTTCGCCCACTTCCCGGGCCTGAAGGTGATGATGCCCAGCACCCCGAGCGACGCCAAGGGGATGCTCAAGGCCGCCATCCGGGACGACGACCCGGTCATCTTCATCGAGCACGAGAACCTGCTCGGCGACAAGGGAGACGTCTCCGAAGACCCCGACTTCGTCGTGCCGATCGGCAAGGCCGACGTGAAGCGCGAGGGCTCGGACGTGACGATCATCACCTACTCCCGGTCGGTGATCACCAGCCTGAAGGCGGCCGAGAAGTTGGAGGAGGAGGGGGTCAGCGCCGAGGTCCTCGACATGAGGACGATCCGGCCGCTCGACCTCGACGCCATCCTCAACTCGGTGACGAAGACCCACCGGGCCATCATCGTCGAGGAGAACTGGCCGTACTGCGGCATCGGCGCCGGCGTGGCCGACCGCATCTACCGCGCCGCCTTCGACGAACTGGACGCCCCGATCCAGCGCGTCACCGCCAAGGACGCCCCGTTGCCGTACAACCGCCGCCTGGAGCTGGACATGCTGCCCAGCGTCGAGCGGGTGGTCGAGGCGGTCAATCAGGTCCTCTACCGCTGAGGGGGACCGGATGAGCTGGGTGCAGGCAGGCCCGGCGTTCTCGTCTCATCCGCCGCGGAGCGTCTTCGAGGGGTGGCCGGGTGCATCTCGACCACCTCGACCGGCAACATGACCTGGCCCCCGTCGGTCGAGCGATTTGCCGACCTGCGGGGGTCTGCTCCCTTTGGTTCAACCCTTGATATCCTCCCTGACACGTCTCGCCGACCGCCTCCCCGGAGCTCCCTTCCATGCCCATTGAAGTGACGATGGCCAAACTCAGCCCGACGATGGAGAGCGGGCAACTGGTGAAGTGGAACGTGAAGGTCGGCGACGCGGTCAAGGAAGGGGACGTCCTGGCCGAGATCCAGACCGACAAGGCCGTCATGCCGATGGAGGCGTTCGACGAGGGGACCGTCGCCCTGCTCGACGTGCAGGAGGGGGATGACGTCGCCCTCGGCCAGCGTGTGCTGGTGATGGCGAGCAAGGGGGAAGACCCGTCGCAAATCGCCGAGAAGTTCAAGGGAGGCTCGGGGTCCGGGGGCGAGGCGAAGGCGAAGAAGGAGAAGGAAGCCGTTCCCGCAGGAGCAGGGGCGGAAGCGGGGGCCGGGGCGCAAGGGGCGTCGGCCGCTCCCGATTACGGCCGGTCGACCGACTCGAACGGCCAGCACGCCGAGGCCGAGGCCGAACCGCGAGAGCCGGGCGGCCGGATCCGCTCCAGCCCGCTCGCCCGCAAGATCGCCGAGTCCGAGGGGATCGACCTCGGCCAGGTCGACGGCTCCGGGCCCAACGGCCGGATCGTCCGCCGAGACGTCGAGGAATTCCTCCAGAACCGAGGCGCCGCCGCCCCGAGCAAGGGGAAAGAGGCCGGAGCCGCCCCGGCCATGCCGGTGGCCCGCGGCCCGGTCCGCGAGACGCAGCGCGTGCCCCACAGCCGGATGCGCAAGACGATCGCCTCGCGGATGCTGCAGGCCAAGCAAGCGGCCCCGGAGATCCACGTCACGAGCGACATCCGGATGGACCGGATCGTCGCCCTCCGCGAGCAGCTCAACGCCCAGCTCTCGAAGCAGAAGATCAAGCTCTCGGTCGGCGACTTCGTGACCAAGGCGGTGGCGATGGCCCTGCGGAAGCACCCGGACCTGAACGCCTCGTATGAAGAGGACGCGATGGTCTTGCATGGCGATGTGAACATCGGCATCGCCGTGGCGCTCGACGGCGGCCTGATCGTCCCGGTCTTGCCGCATGCCGACCAGCTCGGCCTGGTCGAGATCCGGCAGGGGACGCTCGCCCTGGCCGAGGCCGCCCGCACGAACACGCTGAACCCGAAGCAGATGATGGGCGGCACGTTCACCATCAGCAACCTCGGCATGTACGGCGTCAAGCAGTTCGACGCGATCCTGAACATGCCCGAGGTCGGCATCCTCGCCGTCGGCGCGACCGAGGCCCGGCCGGTGGTCGAGGGCGGCGAGCTCGTCGTCGGCCAGGTGATGACCGTCACCCTCACCGCCGACCACCGCGCCGTCGACGGCGCGACCGCCGCCGAGTTCATGCGGACGCTCAAGGCGTTCCTCGAAGAGCCGGCCGCGATGCTGCTCTGAGCGGCACCCGAGCGAGTGATCGGCCCCTTGCCCCGAGACGGGAGCCTGCGGGGATCGGTCGAGGGGGGGGGCGCCGGAGCCCCCTCCGGCAGGAATTGCCGTAGGACGACGGACCTGGAATCCGTTACGGGGAGTCCGGGGCGACGAGGGCCTGGATCGGGGGGGGCATCTGGCCCCAGCAGGACTGATAGGTCGGTTCGAGCGGGACGTTGACGTACCAGCCGGGGGCGAGGAACAGGGGGGCCTCGGGCAGGGCGTCGCCGACGGCGATCGGCTCCACGTAGGCCGTCAGGGGAGGGCCGGCGTCGAACGAGGCGACGGCCAAGGGCTTGCCCGGCGGGAGCGGCTCGATCGGGGGGTCGGCCAGGGCCCGCCAGATGGCCGAGGCCAGCCCTTCGGGGTCGCGGGAACCGGCCGGGAACGGGTCGATCATCAGGAGGTGGACCCCGTTGCGGAGGAACGTCACCGCCTTGCCGACGAAGTCGGAGACGGCCGCCTGACGGTCCTTGTTCCCGGGCGAGACGACCTCGATGATGGCCACGACCTGGCCGATTTCGTCCCGGACCGAGAGGCGATTGGCCTTCACCGCGTATCGGGCCGCGTCGATCTCGGCGCGGCCGGAGGCCCGGATCCGGGGAGGAGCCTCGGCGACCGCCAGGCCGACGGCCGGCTCGGGACCGCGGAACTTCAGGGCGATCACGTCCGGCTCCGGGCCGCTGACCCGCTGGTCGGCCATGGCGAAATAGCCGGGAGGCAGGATCCCCTGGTTCAGGACCTTGCTGATCTCGATCGTCCAGTATTGATGGAAATTGTGGTAAATCCCGGGCGAGACGCGGGTCCAGTCGTGCATGGGCATGGGACACCTCCTCGGCCACCATTCTATCACCGGGGCGGGCCGGCGGGGCGGGTGCCGAGGGGCTGGTCGGTCATCGGTCTGCGGTCGAGGACGCGCGTCTCGACCGACCTCGGCGCCCCAGGCCGGCGGCGGCGGCGATCCGGAGGGTTGGGTCACGGGTGGGCCGATTGCAGGAGCAGCGACGCGGAGCGGTCGTCCAGGATGCCGCGGATCAGGTCGGCGGCCGCGGCGGCCTTCGGTCCGGCGGCCCAGGCCTCGAACTGATCGACGGAGAGCGGGGGGGTGAAGTAGTAGCCCTGCGCCACGTCGCAGCCCCAGCCGATGAGCATGTCGAGCGTCTCGGGGTCCTCGACCCCTTCGGCCACCACGTCGAGCCCGAGCGCGTGGCCGAGGTCGATGACCGATCGGACGATGCAGGCGTCCTTCTCCGAGGAGCGGGCGTTGGTGACGAAGCCCCGGTCGATCTTCACCTCGTCGACCGGCAGGTTGCGCAGGTACGAGAGGGAGGAATAGCCGGTGCCGAAGTCGTCGATCGCGATCCGGACGCCCAGGCCGTGGAGCCGGTCGAGGATGTCTCGGGTCTCGGCCGAGTTCTCCATGATCGTCCCCTCGGTGATCTCCAGGGTCAGGTGAGACGGGAGGGGATCGGGGCCCCCCAGGTGCCGGGCGAGGGCCTCGATCAGTTCCTCGTCGCGCAGGTTCTTCGGCGACAGGTTGATGGCGATGTCGAGCGGCCGGCCCGATTCGAGCCAGCGTCGGCTCTGCGCCAGGGCGTCCCGGAGGACCCGGAGCCCCATCGGCCGGATCAGGCCGGTGTTCTCGGCCAGGGGCATGAATCGGGCGGGAGTGAGCGGGCCCTCGCGGGGGTGTTGCCAGCGGACCATCGCCTCGACGCCGGCGATCCGGCCCGACTTCAGGTCGAGCTTGGGCTGGTAGTGCAGCAGCAACTGCCCGTCTCGGATCCCCTGGCGAAGCTCGGTGATCAGGGTCAGCCGGGCCGGGTCGAGGTCGGCCTGCTGCTCGGCCGAGTAGGAGCGGTAGCCGCCGTGGTCGCGCTTGGCGGCGTACATGGCGACGTCGGCCAGCCGCATCAGGGTCGAGGCGTCGGTGCCGTGGTCGGGGAACCGGGCGATGCCGATGCTGGCGCCGACCTCCAGCTCGCGCCCCTGGACGACGATCGGCTGCTTCAGGCAGTCGAGGAGCCGCTCGGCCAGGGCGGCCGCCCCGGGCTCGCCGACCTCGGGCAGCAGGACGGCGAACTCGTCCCCGCCGAGCCTGGCCAGCAGGTCCGACCGCCGCAGGGCGTCGCGGAAGCGGGGGTTCAGCTCCCGGAGGACGGCGTCGCCGTGGTCGTGGCCGAAGGTGTCGTTGATCTCCTTGAAGCGGTCGAGGTCGATCAAGAGCAGCGCGAACTTGCCGTCCCGCGCCCGGGCCGAGGCCACCTCGCGTTCCAGCCCTTGCTGGAAGAAGGCGCGGTTGGGCAGGCCGGTCAAAGCGTCGTGCGTGGCCTGGTAGGCCAGGTGGTCCTCGGCGGCCTTGCGGTCGGTCGTGTCCTCGATCGAGCCGACATGGCCGATGAACCGGCCCTGCTCGTCTCGCATCGGCGCGGCCCGGGCGTGCGCCCATCGGGTGCCCCGGTCCGATCCCTGGAAGCGGAGCAGCTGGTCGAATTCGCCCCGATGGCGGACGGCCGCGTCCCAGCTCTCGGAGACGTGACCGAGATCGTCCCCGTGGACGAAGTTCCGCCAGCCGTCGCCGAAGGCCTCGCGCTCGGTATACCCGGCGATGGCCTGGGCCCTCGGGTTGACGTAGGTGCAGCGGCCTTGCTCGTCGGTCGTGAAGATGCCGATGGGAGAGCAGGCGCAGAGGGCTCGGAAGCGGGCCTCGCTGGTGCGCAGGGCCTGCTCGGCCCGGACGCGATCGGCGACCTCGGCGGCCAGCCCGTCGTTGGCGACCCGGAGGGCGGCGGTCCGGTCGAGGACGGTCTGCTCGATCCCGTCCCGGGTGACCTCCAGGCGGGCCTGCCGCTCGGCGATGGCCTGCATCTCCCGGACGCTCCGCAGGCACGACCAGATGAGGAAGATGTCCTCGAAGGCGACCCAGCCGCTATGCTCGATCCATCGGAACCGCTGGAAGTAGGGGACCCCGTAGATCGAGGCCGGCCAGACCATCCCCCGGATCAGGTGGTCGAGCACGACGACGGCCGAGGCCGTGACCAGCACCCGCCAGTCCCGGTAGAAGGCCAGCAGCGCGAGCGACCCGAAGATGTGGAAGTGCGTCTCGATCCGGCCGCCGGTCAGGTGGATGAGCAGGGCCCCCATCAGCGACTGGCCGACGGCGACGGCGTGCCGGGTCGAGGCCGCCCCGGGGCGGGTGAGCACCAGGAGCACCGGCAGGCTGACGATCGCCCCGCCGAGCCAGGCGGCGGCGTAGAGGTGCAGGTGGACCTGGCTCGTGGCCCCGGCCCAGGCCCTCGGCGAGACGACCAGGGCCACGACGATCGCCGCCGCCCACTGGAACAGCAGGAGGATGGCGAACAGCCGGTCGGTCTCCTGGAAGATCCGCTGCCGGTGCTCGCGGAACTGGACCCCGGCCCGGCGGTCGATCTCGTGCTGGTTCCCGGCCCCAATCGGCGCGATCGATCCCATTTCAAGGGCCCTCGGGCTGGCCAGTCGGCGGGTTGAACAGGGGGCAGCCGAAGACCGGCATCCGGTCCCGATCCGATCGGCCCGATCGGGCCAGGTCGACGACCGCGTCGCGGCCGGGATTGGCCCCCTCGTGGCCCCTCGACCCGGTGATCCCGCCCCGGTAGCGCAGGGTGCCGTGCTCGTCGAACAGCAGGGCGAGGCCGGAGGTGGCCGCGCCGAACCGGGCGGTTTCCAGCCCCTCGGGGTCGGCGACGACCCGGACGCCGGGGATCGCTTCGGCCGATCGCCAGATGTCGGACTGCCCGGCGGCCTGCTCCAGTCCTTCGGGCTGGATGAAGACGACGTGGGCGGCCAGTTTGCCCGGGCATCGGGCCATCAATCGGGCCAGCTCGGCGATCGAGGCCCGGGTGCAGGGGCATTGCGGGTGCGCCAAAACGACGAGGTTGGGCACGCCCGGCTCTGGAGCGATGGCGCTCTGCGACGGCCAGCGGTCCGGGGGAGATCCGATCGCCCCGGGGGTCGCGCGATGGTCTTCCAGCAGGAAGAATCCCCAGCCGACCGACGCGAGCCAGGCCAAGCCGCCCGCCGCCAGCCAGGCCACCCGATGCCATCGGCGTCCCATCAGCCGTCCTTTCGTTGAGAATTCCGCCACGTTGGCGGCATGGCGCCGCCGACGCACCTCGGCCGATCGCTCGCGATGCGCAAGACCCCTGTCCCCAATCCTAGTTCTCATTCGGGGGAAAACGTGATTGAACCGGATTTGATGCCGGAGCGGCCGCGCGCGAGCCGCCTCGACGGGGAGTGGCCGGGGGCCTTTCGGGCCGGAGAATCATCCGACCATCGCCGTGGCGGGCTGCGAGGCAGGGGCGGTGGATTCGCAGGGGGCATGGTGGCCCCGGTCGGATGACTCGATGGCCGCTCGTCGGCCCCGCCGCCGAGTCCATGCGGATGCTCAAGGCGCTGCTCGAAGGGCCGGCCGCGATGCCGCGCCGGCCGAGCGACCCGATCCCTCCGGAGCAGCCTCCGGCGATCGTTTCAAGGCCGCCGGAGGCCGATCAGGGGTCGATCGACAGGGTTCGAACGCGTCAACGACGCGGGCGAGGGGGCCGACTACTGGCATCGGCCCGAGAACTGGAAGCAGACGGGGAACTGGGTGTCGCGGGGGTCAGGCGTCGGACGAGGTGGGTCGACACGGGTGTGGAAGTACCAGGTGCCGGCGGCCCGGAAGGGCACGGCGATCGGGCTGCCGACGTCGCCGCCGAAGTCGATGCCGCCGGGCAGGTATGGGCTCTGGTGCTCGAGGAAGAACCGCGACCAGTCGAGGCAGCCGGTTCCCCGGACGATCTGGACCTGCTGGACAACGATCCGGCCGCTCAGGCTCGTCAGCGGGATGTTCAGCGACCAGCGGTTGTTGACCCGATCCGGGTTGGCCTGGTAGGGGCCGAGCACCTGCCCCTGGTAGAAGACCACGGAGACCGTGTCCTCCAAACCCGGGTCGTTCCCGCCGTTGGTCGTGACCCGATAGACGATCTCGCCCGGGTCGCCCGGCCCGGGGCTGGGCGGGGTCACGACGATCTCGCCGGTCGGCGGCAGGTCCGTCCCCACGCCCGGCGCGATGTCCACCGAGACGACGTCCTGGCTGGAACTCCAGCAGAGCAGGATCTGGTCGCCGGGGCAGATGGTCACCCGGTTCTGCCCCTCCGGGATGTCGCGACATCGGATGTCCGGCGAGGCGGCCACCCCGACCTTGAGGTCCACCGTCGATCTCGCCGGCCCGTCCAGCGTGCCGGTGCCCCCGGCCCGGATCGTGTAGCCGGCGAGCGGACCCTCGCGGAGGTCCAGGACCCCGCAGTGGATCGTGAACGACCCGGTGCGCAGGTCGAAGACGCCCCGGTCCTCGACCGTGAATCGGACCTCCTCCAGGCCCCACTTCTCAAGCATGGGCAGGTCCTTCGCCGAGATGGCGAAGGCGAAGTCCAGGTCCATGTTCCCGGACTTCAGGTCGAGCGTGCCGGTTGACCCTTCGGGGTCCAGGAACTCCTCCCCGAGGCGCAGGGCCGGCAACTCAAGGGCTTCCCGGTCGCCGTCGCCGTCGACGTCCATCGGGAATGAGAAGGGGAGCATCCGCAGGTCGAGTCCCGTGACCCGGACGGAAAGCGTCTCGGGCTCCTTCCCTCGGCGATATTCCAGGGTCATCGAGCCGTCGCCCCGGATCAGGGTCGGGATGTGGCCGCCGGGCGGGTAGACCGCGATCGGCGGTTCCAGCGTGAGGCGATACGAGACTTCGGCCGGGAGCTTTTGGAACGGGCCGACTCCGGGCAACCCGTCCCGCCCCTCGTCCCGCGGATGATCGACAACCGTCGGGCCTGCAGAGCAGGCACACGAACCCTCCTGTCCAGCCACCACGTCTGGCATCAGGAGGGCGGAGGCGATTGCGAACGACGCAGCGATTTGACCAAGCATGTCACGCTCCTTTTCGTCCTCGTTGACCGTCACCGGGAGCACATCCTGAGCGAACACCCTTCCAACCAAAAAAGGCCCGCACCCCTGGCAGGCATGCCAAGAGAAGCGGGCCGTCACGACCGATCCCTGCCACCCGACACGAGTGGATCAGTACCTCAGGATTTTATTTCGCGTGTTTTTGGAATTCAAGTGTTTGCCGATGCGATCCTTGGGACGGCCTCGAGAGACTCGAGATTGTGTGCATTCGCTCAAGGCCGTGGCGACGACCGATCCCTCCCTCGAACCGTGCGAGGGGGCAGGGCCCCGGCAAGTCCCGACTCGATTGCGTGCGCCTCATGGATGCGGCCTCGAGCGACAGCACGTCTGCGATCCCGCGCGGCCCGACGTTCGTGCCCAAGTCACCCGATGATCGAGGGTCGAAGGGGCGGGCGTCATCGTGACCTCAGTCAGGAGCATGCGATGGCCGCTCGCCGCCACGCGGGTGGGCCCCTTCCGGCCTCCGACCCTCGCCGACCGCTACGAGAGCCGGCCGAGGCGGCCCTGCCGGTAATCCCGGATCGCCTCCTGGATTTCGTCGGGGGTGTTCATGACGAAGGGGCCGTGGCCGGCGATCGGCTCGCCGATGGGGGCGCCGGTCAGGACGAGGAGCCGCGAGGGGGATTCGGTCCGAAGGGAGGCACGCTGCCCTTCGCGGGAGAGCTCGGCCACCTCGACGGCGGAGACGCGCGTGACGTCGAGCTCGACGGAACCGGACTGGACGACGATGAGGCTCGTGTGACCCTCCGGGAGCGGGAGTTCGACCTGCCGGGAGGCGTCGAGCGTGATGTCCCAGGCGTTGATGGGGGTGAAGGTCCGGGCGGCTCCCGAAGTCCCCTGGAAGTCGCCGGCGATGACCCGGACGGTCCCCGAGCCGTCGGCGATCGGGACGCGGGGGATGTCGGCATCGAGCAGGCTCTGGTAGCCGGGGGCGGCCCGCTTGTCCCGGGAGGGCAGGTTGACCCAGAGCTGGACCATCTCCAGGGTGCCGCCCTCTCGGGTGAAGCGTTCGCTGTGGAATTCCTCGTGGACGACGCCCGAGGCGGCGGTCATCCACTGCACGTCGCCGGCGCCGATGGTGCCGTGGCTGCCGGAGGAGTCGCGGTGTTCCAGCTCCCCCTGGTAGACGATGGTGACGGTCTCGAAGCCGCGGTGCGGGTGCTCCTCGACCCCTCGGGGGGCCGGGGCGGGTTCGAAGGCGAGCGGCCCGGCGTAGTCGAGCAAGAGGAAGGGGTCGAAGGCGTTCCCCCTGCCGTACGAGAAGAGGCTGCGCACCGGGAACCCGTCGCCGACCCAGTGCGGGGGGACGTTGCGGATGACGCGTCGGAGCTGCTTCATCGGAGGGAGACTCCCGAGGGTGTCCGGGCGGCCGTCACCGGGCGTTGTGGCTGGTGATGAGGTTCCGGTAGGCCGGGAGGTGGTTCGAGAAGAGGGCGCCGAGCCCCTCGACGTCGTTCCGCCAGTCGCGGTGCAGCTCGCAGGCGACGCCGAACCAGCTCATGAGCTGCGCCCCGGCGGCTTCCATGCGCGACCAGGCGGCCTCCCGGGTCGTCAGGTTGAACGTGCCCGAGGCGTCGGTGACGACGAAGACCTCGTAGCCGGCCTCGATGGCCGAGAGGGCGGGGAAGGCCACGCAGACCTCGGTGACGACCCCGGCGAGGATGAGCTGCTTCTTGCCGGCCTGCTCGACCGCCTTGACGAACTCGTCGTTGTCCCAGGCGTTGATCTGGCCGGGGCGGGCGATGTAAGGGGCGTCGGGGAAGAGGGCCTTCAGCTCGGGGACGAGCGGGCCGTTCGGGCCGTCCTCGAAGCTGGTGGTCAGGATCGTCGGCAGTTGGAAGTATTTCGCCGCGTCGGCCAGGGCCAGGACGTTGTTCTTGAACTCGTCGGGGGAGAAGTCGTTGACGAGGTTGCAGAGGCCGGACTGGTGGTCGACGAGCAGGACGGCGGCGTCGTCCCTGTCCAGGCGGCGGTATCGGAAGGCGTCGGGCATGGGGGAACCTTTGTCCTTGTCTGTTCGCGAGGTGAAAGGTCGAAGGCGCCGGACTCGGCATCGGTCGAACGGGGGAGACGTGGCGGCCCCAGTGTACCATCCGGCCGCGATGGCGATACGCCCTTGGGGCGGACGTCGTCTGTACGGGGGGGGGCCGGGACGTCACAATAGGGAGATTGACCGATCGGCCGAACACGGAACAGCACCGCCAGGTTCTGATCAGAACCTTGCCCGGGGAGATTCCCCGGTGCCGGGATGGTTCGGGGACGCCCTCTGGGGCCGAGCCGCGGCGGGCGAGTTCCGTCCCGCGCCGCCCGTTCGCGTCGGTTCGGCGGGCGGGCCGGCCTGTTTCGGTTCGTGAAGGCCGGTCGCGGGCGATCGGTCCTCGCCACGACTGTTCGTTCGTGTTTCGCGTTTCACCGACGTTTTTTCACGCATTGAGATCGCTCAACTCATGGCTCACGACTACGACCTGATCGTCATTGGCGGCGGACCCGCCGGATACGCCGGCGCGATCCGGGCCGCGCAGCTCGGCAAGAAGGTGCTCTGCGTCGAGCAGGACAAGCTCGGCGGCATCTGCCTGAACTGGGGGTGCATCCCCACCAAGGCGCTCTTGACCAATGCTCATGTGGTGGAATTGTTGAACCACAACGGCAAGGAATTCGGCTACACCGGCGAGTCGCGCTGGGACTTCTCCCAGATGATCAAGCGAAGCCGCGAAGTGACCACCAAGATGAACAAGGGGATCGAAGGGCTCTTCCGCAAGTACAAGGTGCAGCACCAGCAAGGGACGGCGAAGATCGTCGGCCCGAACCAGGTGAAGGTGGGGGACAAGACGCTCTCGGCCGGGTCGATCGTGATCGCCACCGGCGTGCACGCGAGGGCCTTGCCCGGGGCCGAGTTCGACGGCAAGACGATCATCTCGTACAAGGAGGCGATGAACCTGCCGACGCAGCCGAAGTCGATGGTGGTCGTCGGCGCCGGGGCGATCGGGTGCGAATTCGCCTACTTCTACAACGCGATCGGCACGAAGGTGACGATCGTCGAGATGGTCGACCACCTCCTGCCGATCGAGGACGAGGAGGTCTCGCAGACCCTCCGCAAGAGCTTCGAGAAGCGCGGGATGACCGTCTTCACCGGCTCGAAGACCACGAAGGTCGAGAAGGCCGACGGCGGCGTGAAGGTGACGATCGAGACGCCGAAGGGGCCGCAGACGATCGAGGCCGAGGTGATGCTCGTGGCCATCGGCGTCGAGGGGAACATCCAGGATCTCTGGGACGAGAAGAAGGTCAAGATCGAGACCTTCAAGGGGCACATCAAGGCCGACCCGAAGAAGGGGTACGTCACGAGCGTCCCGTCGATCTTCGCCGTCGGCGACGTGATCGGCCCCCCCTGGCTGGCCCACGTGGCGCACCACGAGGCGATCTGCTGCATCGAGCGCCTCTGCGGACATGCCGACCGCACGGTCGATTACGACAACGTCCCCGGCTGCACCTACACCGAGCCGGGGGTGGCCAGCGTCGGCCTGACCGAGAAGAAGGCCCGTGAGCTGGGCCGCGAGATCCGGGTCGGCAAGTTCCCGTTCATCGCCTCGGGCCGGGCCGTCGCGGCGGGAGAGCCGGAGGGGTTCGTCAAGCTGATCTTCGACAAGGAGCTGGGCGAGCTGCTCGGCGCCCACATCATCGGCGCGAATGCGACCGAGATGATCGCGGAACTTGTCATGGCCCGCAAGCTCGAGGCGACGCAGGAGGAGATCCTCCACGCGATGCACCCGCACCCGACCTTCTCCGAGGCCGTCATGGAGGCCGCCGGCCAGGGGCTGGGCGAGTCGGTCCACCTGTGATTGTCCATGTCGGTTGATATGCCTTGTCATTGAACGAATGCGTTGGGTGGCAGGGATCGTGTCGCCCCCGGGTGCCCCGGGTTCCGCGCCAGCGGACCCCGGGCGGATCCGCATGGGCCGGCCGACCTCTCGCCCGGGGTCCGCTGGCGCGGAACCCGGGGCACCCGGCGCTCTCGACTGCCCCGAGATGAGCCGCGACGGGTGCCGGATTCCCGCCTTCTCCACGCCACGGAACCCCGAAGACCACGCCAAGCGGCTCCGGCGTCGAATCGCCGGGTGCCCCCATCTCCTCGGAGGATGACCATGGCCATCGTCGCCACGCGGACCTATTCCTTCACCCTGACCCTCTCCGGCGTCTCCGTGATCACGGTCGAGATGGCCGACGCGCTGTTCGCGGCCGGTTGCGACGATGCCACGCCGGCGAGTCGAGGCGGGATGGTGAGCATCGCATTCGATCGGGACGCGGAATCGCTCGGCGATGCCGTGGGATCGGCGATCCGGGATGTCGAGCGGGCCGGGTTCAAGGTCGCTCGGGTCGAGGTCGAATCCGCCGGGGAGTCTTCGTGAGGGTCAACAGCGTGGAATCGCCATGTGGTTGATTGTTTTTCATGTTCTGCTTGTTCCTTCCTGGGCGGGTGCCTCGATCGGTCTGGTCCTCCTGTGGAACGCGCGAACGGCCCGGCCGCCGGCGGTGCAGGCGTCGTCGATCGTGGTCGGGCTGGTGTTGATCGGCGTGGCGGTGGGGATCACGGCCCGGGTGGTCATCTTCTGGTCCCAATGGGGAATGCCGGTCAGCGGCGGGCCGTCTCAGGCGGCGTGAAGGGTCGTGGGGGCGGCTTCTCCTGGTCGAGGGAAGGTCCGCAACAACGGACCCTACAACATCGCAAAACTCGGAGGAGCAGCGGCGATGGCAACGCGTCTGGTGATCCGAGACGGTCTGGCCTCACTCGTCCGCGCGATGTCGGTCGCCGGGTTCCTGTCGGTGGCGGGGAGCGTGGCCGCGACGAGCGGGCCGGTCGGCTGGGCGAGCTGGAGGCGGGCGGGGCTTGGGTGGCGATTCTGGTCGGGCCTCGGCACAATGGGAGCGGCCATCGCGGTGGTGGCGCTGATTGTTTGCCTGGCTCTGATGGTCGGGAAGTGGTCCGATTCGAAGGAACAGATCAATCGGATCTTTTTATGCGGATTTCTCAGCATATTAACACTGATCATGTCTCTGTTCGTCCCGGCGATCAACGCGGTATGATCAGGATGCCGAAGACCGAGTACCCTGCCCAGAACCATCGAATCAAGCTGCGGACCCTTTCGCAAAAGGCAACCCCATGACGACCTTCTCGACATCTCTGCTCCTCCGAGTCCGACCGCTGGCCCTCGCCGGCCTGATGGCCCTGACGGCCTGGCCCGCCTTCGGCTACGACGAGGAAGGCGACCATTCCCACCCGCCGAAGCCGGTGGCCGAGGCAGAGGTCTATCGGCCGACCGCCATGCCCGACCGGATCATCCTCACCTTCACCGGCGACCCGGCGACCTCGCAGGCGGTGACCTGGCGGACCGATGCGACGGTGGAGACGGCCATCGCCGAGATTGCCCTGGCCGACCACGGTCCGCAGTTCGTCGACCGCGCCGAGACGGTCGAGGCCACCTCGACCCCCTTGACCACCGACCTGAACGAGGCGAAGTTCCACTCGGTCGTCTTCGAAGGGCTGGAGCCGAGGACGACCTATGCCTACCGCGTCGGCGACGGGGTGAACTGGAGCGAGTGGGCCCACTTCACCACCGCGAGCGACGAGGCCGAGCCGTTCTCATTCATCTATTTCGGCGATGCGCAGAACAACCTCAAGTCGCTCTGGGCCCGGGTGATCCGGGGGGCCTACACCGAAGCCCCGAAGGCCCGCTTCATCGTCCACGCCGGCGACCTGATCAACCGGGGGGACCGCGACGCCGAGTGGGGCGAGTGGTTCTACGCCGGCGGCTGGGTCAACGCGATGGTCCCGAGCCTGCCGACCCCCGGCAACCACGAATACTCCCGCTCCGGCGACGGCCCGCGCGGCCTCTCCGCCCACTGGCGGCCGACCTTCGCCCTGCCCGAGCACGGCCCGGAGGGGCTTGAAGAAAGCGTATATTTCATCGACTACCAGGGCGTCCGCATCGTCTCGCTCAACTCGAACGAGCGGCAGGAGGAGCAGGTCCCCTGGCTGGAGCGGGTCCTGGCCGAGAACCCGAACCGCTGGACGATCGTCACCTTCCACCACCCGATCTACTCGGCCGCCAGGAACCGCGACAACCCGACGATCCGCAACCTCTGGCAGCCGATCTTCGACAGGTACGCCGTCGACCTCGTGCTCCAGGGGCACGACCACGCCTACGGCCGCAGCGGCCTGGTCGTCGGCGACCAGAACGTCCCCACCGGCGCCGCCGCCCGCGATGACTCCGGCACGGTCTACGTCGTCTCCGTCAGCGGCCCGAAGATGTACGACCTGTCCCAGGCCGGCGACTGGATGAAGCGGAAGGCCGAGGACACCCAGCTCTACCAGATCATCCACCTCCACGGCGACCGCCTCACCTACGAGGCCCGCACCCCCCTCGGCGCCCTCTACGACGCCTTCGAACTCGTCAAGCAGGACGGCCGGCCCAACGAACTGATCGAGGGCAAGCCCACCCTCGGCGAGCGCCTCCGCCGCCTCGAAGCCGCCGCCGAGGCGGCCGGCGACTGATCGATCGCCCCGGTCTCGCGCCCGTCCGATCTCGGGTGCCGGGTGCCCTGCCCACGAAGACGTGGGCAGGCCGCGGAAGCCTCGGCGCCGTCTGTCACGCTCAGTCTGTGAGGGTTGGTTGAGGGAGCCTGGCCACGCCGACGTGGCCGGGGCACCCGAGAACTTCGTGCTGGTTTCCGAGGATCAGATTGTCTTCCCGATCTGCCGCGGCGCATGGGACAACGAGGTGGACTATGAATGAAACCATTGATCGAGCATTGGAACGCTTATTCGATATCAACTTCTTTGCGAATGTTGGCTCTGCAAAGACGCTCGTCGTGGATGGTTGCGATATCGTCGTCCTGAATTCGTGGGACGAAGCCGTAACACTTCGAGGTAGCGAACAAGCCTCAGACGCTTTCTCCGAAGCACGCAGTCGATTGACACGCCGATTGAGTGCAGAGTTCAGAAAGGAATTTAGGGAATGGAACGCGATTTCCAGGAGGAATCGAGAACGATTCGAGACCGACTTGTTTACCAAGGTAGACAAAGTGATTGATGCGATTCCTGAATTGCAGTCTATCGAGCATGGCCGAGAGCTGGTGAAAGACTTTGTCCGCTGGGATATGATCCATTACGCAGCAGAGCAAGCCTATTCTGAACTTGTGGAACCTTCGTTCTACTCGTGTGTCATAGAGGTATATGAGGCAGGGTGTTTTCCGTGCAATTGGAATGAAGTGTGGCCAAATGGAAGGATTTGGGTGTTTTAAAGGCGGTTGATTTGTCGCCCCAACAACGAAGACAAACCTGTTGAAATTTGCCGCGGGTTGGCTGGGGTCCGCGCTGACCCCAGCGACGGGTGGTGTGCCTCCCGTGCCACGCCACTCGGCCGGGCGATCAGGTGGGAAGGCGGTCGCGTCGGCGCAGGTAGGCCTTGGCGGAATCGGCCATGGTGACGAGGGCGGCGCCCAGCATGATGGCGTCCTTGACGACGAGGCGGCCCCGGCCGCTGAGGTACGGGAATCCGTGGTGGGCGTCGCCGAGGGGGGGCACCCAGCATTCGGGCGTGGTGACGAGGAAGGAGAGGGTGACGAACGACATGACGACGACGAGGAAGCTGCCCAACGCCGCCGCCTGGGGGAGCCACGGGTGCAGGCAGAGGAGCAACCCGTAGAGGACGATCACGGCCCCCAGGCCGTAGGAGAACTCATAGGTGCGGTTGGATTGGTGCCAGGAGCGGTTCTCGGGCACGAGGGCGCCTTCGGGGTTCATGTGGGCCTTGTAGCCGCCGGGGTCGGCGTAGAAGAAACTCATGGTCGGGCTGTTGGCGACGAACGGCACGATACCGTCCGCCTCGTAGGGGAACACCTTCAGGCCGCCGATCCAGAGCAGCACGACGATCAGGCCCAGCCGGGTCACGGCCACGCCGATCCGGTCCATCCGAGACGCCAGCTTGAACAACTCCAGCACGATCTCCCTCCTTCCGTCGTAGGGTCCGCTGTGCGGACCGATCCCCCTCTATGCCGTCACGGAATCGGTCCGCACAGCGGACCCTACGTGGGCAACTCATCCGAGCCATTCGGTCTCACCGGCTCAAGTATCGGGGGACTCGGCCGGGGGGAGAATGGGCGCTTCGGCCGAAGACATGGACAGATTGCTCCCGCCCCGGATCTCCGTCTCGAAGGCGCGGAAGAAGGTGGGGGAATAGCCGGTCGCCTTCTTGAACAGGCGGCTGAAGTACAGCTCGTCGCCGAAGCCGACCTCGCGCGCGACCTCCTTGACCGGCTTGAGGGTGTGGAGCAGTTGCCACTTGGCGTGGATGAGGATGCGGCTGCGGATCAGGTCGGTCGGGGTGGTGCCGAAGTGCTCCCGGACGAGCCGGCCGAGCGTCTTGGGGGTCACGTGCAGCCGCTTCGCATACTCGGCGGGGGAGTGGATCGTGCGGTAATGCTCCTCGATCAGGGCGCGCAGCTCGGCCAGGATCGGGTGCCGGGCGGCCGTCGCCGCGTCCGGGCCGCACGCCCCCGCCCGGGACGCCTTGATCCTGGTGGCGAGGATCAGCACGACCTTCAGGAGGGCGAGCATGGCCTCGCCGTACGCCAGGTCGCGCCGGGCATCCTCCCGCCGGAGGCGGTCGAGCAGGCCGGCCACCTCCGCCTTCGTCGCGTCGTCCAGCTCGACCGAGGGGGGGCCGTAGGGGTCGTTGAACAGGGCGCCGCTGCACCCGACCTCGGCGTGGAACGTCTCGACGCAGAGGAAGTTGGCGTGGAACCGGACGACCTGCCCGCGGACGCGGCCCTCGGGGACGAACCGGAGGTGCTGGTAGGGGACGAAGCAGAGCAGGGAGCCGGGGCCGAAGGGGAACGTCGAGGCATCGGCCCAGAAGATCCCGGAGCCGGATTCGACCAGGTAGATGGCGAACTCATTCGTGCGGGCCGGCTCGCTCGGCTCGCCGTCGATCTCCCACCGTCCCAGGCGAATCGGCTCGTCCCCGTTGCGGGGATCGTACAGGTCGCCGGGGCCGTTGCGATCGGTCATGACCGTTCTCAGTCGCGCCGTCCGGCGGATGGCTGGGGTCAGGATGACCCCAGCAGGCGAGCGGAAGGAGGCGAACCCATGATTGGGGTCGGGATGACACCGGCCAACCCGCCAGAATAACTTACCACTTCCAAACATGAACTCCACTGGCATCATGGAAACCAGAGCGTTTCAATAGAGCTGCAAGTCGGTAATCAATGGTGACGTTGTTGTCGTTGCCGCCGCCTTCTGTCTGATCGCCTCCACAGAAGAAAGCATCAGACTTTCTCTTGGCAAAGAGACGCTCGCCTTCATGCGACAGGGCTGTCACGTCTGACCCCGCTGCATCAATAATCGTTTTGTATAGCTCATAGGTTCGCACTGCCAAATCACTGCCAGCCCGGCGAAGTTGTGCCATCCCGTTTTCCCACAACTTTCCATTCCAAGAATCGAATAGCCAATCTCCAAGAACAAGATCCAGGAGGCGATCCCCCTCAAGGCCATCGCTAGAAACATCAATGAAACACGGCTTGCCGATCAGATAGACAACAAATGCCAGTCGTTCAGCAGGCACGTTGGTCGTTTTGGCTTTATCCCCACCGACTGCTACTACTTTCGCCCAGTCATCAGCAAAGCCCGCTGCAACCTCAGATAATGAATTTGACGGATCAATTCCGTTTCGCCATTCGATAAGACTTATCATGAGGCGGCACTTGAACGATTGTCGGCAATTTAATTCAGCTAACGGATAGATGCCAGTCGATTTTGCTGCATCCATGCCGCGTTGCGATCTCTGGATTTGTCCCCGAAAAAAGTCAAGCATCTCGGATACTGTCATCGCCATCAATCAAATCACCGTGAAATTGCAGGAACATCCGGCCTGCCAATCGGCGGTGTGGCTGGGGTCATCCTGACCCCAGCGGACGGGTGGGAGGCGGTCGACGCAGCGACTGGGGTCAGGAAGGAAGACCCCAGTGACCCCGATTGGGAAAGGCGTCGCGTCAGCCGACGAACTGGACGTCGACGGGGCCGGGGAGGAGCTGGGCGGCCTCGGCGCGGCGGAGGAGGGTGCGGACGGCCTCGCGGCCGCGGTCGCCGTAGTCGACGGTCCAGTCGTTGACGTACATGCCGACGAAGCGGTCGGCGAGGTTCGGGTCGAGCCCGCGGGCGTAGGTCAGGGCGTAGTCGAGCGCCTCCTGGCGATGGTCGAGGGCGTACTGGATGCTCTGCTTGAGCAGGCGGGCGATGCGCTCGACGGTCTCCTGGCCGAGGTCGCGGCGGACGACGTTGCCGCCGAGGGGCAGCGGCAGGCCGGTCTCCTGGAACCACCACTCGCCCAGGTCGACGATCTGGTGAAGGCCCTGGTCGGGGTAGTAGAGCTGGCCTTCGTGGATGATCAGGCCGACGTCGGCCTTGCCTTCGAGGACGGTCGGGATGATCTGGTCGAAGGGGACGACCGTGAACGGCACGTCCTTGCCCAGGCAGAGCTGGAGGGCGAGGTAGGCGGTCGTCAGGGTGCCGGGGATGGCGATGGTGGGCTTGCGGGCGCGCAGGTCGTCGAGGGTCATCGGCTCGCGGGCGATGAGCTTCGGGCCGTAGCGGTCGCCCATGCTGGAGCCGGAGGCGAGCAGGGCGTAGGTGTCGGCCAGGTGGGCGTAGGCGTGGATGCTGACGGCCGAGACTTCCAGCTCGCCGTTGAGGGCACGTCGGTTGAGGGTCTCGATGTCTTCGAGCTGGTGGACGAAGTGCAGGTCGCCCGTGTCGAGTTTGTCGTGAGCCAGGGCGTAGAACATGAAGGCGTCGTCGGAGTCGGGGGAATGTCCCACTCGAATGGTGCGCCGGCCGTCGGTAGTCATGGGATCGCGGGAGCCTCGGGGCAGGGGTACGGGATCAGAGGGGAACGTGGGTTGGTTGGCCAGGAGGGCGAGCGGGCCGGTCGTTCCAATCGGGTCAGGGGGATGGAAGTCTCCCTCCCCCTGGTCGATCTCGGGTCCGCTCGTGCGGACAGTCCCGGACCCGATGGTCCGCACAGCGGACCCTACAGACGATTGCTCGCGGTCCTCACACGCCAGGCCGGGCGAAGCCCCCCTCACCCCGGCCCTCTCCCCCGGGGCGGGGGAGAGGGTGGCAAAGTCCAACCCTCGCCCCCTTGCGGGGGAGAGGGCGGCCGGAGGCCGGGTGAGGGGGCGGCGGATTCGAACGCCTCGCCTGGCGATCCGGCCGAGGACCCCTCACCCCGGCCCTCTCCCCGCGGGCGGGGAGAGGGTGACGGAATCCGCTGAACCCTCACCCCCGCAAGCGGGGGAGAGGGTGGCCGCAAAGGCCGGGTGAGGGGGCAATCGGCGGACGCGCCGAGACGGACGATCGAAGGTCCACGCGCAGGCGGTTTCCGCCCGGTCGTCGCGGTCCGGTCGGGGGACGGAACCCCTTTCCTGGCAACGAGCGTCGGAATCGGCCCTTTCCTCATAGAATAGACAAGGCCGCCGCCCCGGTCCACCTGTGCAGCAGGGGATCGGGGCGGCGGCCGGGCGAATCACCGGGCAGGCGAGCGGGTCGAGGGGGGCGATCAGCCCTCCTGTTCCGCCTCGCCGATCGGGCCGAGCATGTCGAGGGCGTCGAAGGGGTCGAGCATCGGGTCGAGCTCGGCGTCTTCGAGCAGGTCGGCGAAGGGCATGTCCTCGGGGACCTCGCGGCCGGCCTGGCGCAGGGCCTCGACGTAGCGGAGGACCGCCTGGCCGGTGTCCTTGCGGTTCAGGTCGTCGTCGCGGTAGGTCGGGTAGTTGTCGAGGACCGACTTCCAGAGGTCGAGCCCCTCGCGGTAGGCATCGGCCGCCTTCGGGAAGTCGGCGTTGAGGTAGGCGAGGTAGCCGTCGTAGAACAATTCTCGCGAGCGGACGCCGTCGTCCTCCATCTCGGCCCGGCAGCGCTCGACCCAGTAGCGGAAGTTGTTCTGATTGGCCCAGCGGTCGGTCCAGGCCATCTTGTTCTCGGTCAGGCGCTCGGCCTCGTCGGGGGTGACCTCGCGGATGTCCTTGTCCTCGTAGCGGCTGAGCAGCTCGGCCCAGTAGCGGGTATCGCCCCGGTACTGCTCGATCAGGGCCGGTTCGAGCACGTCGCCGATGCGGATCGGCTGGGCCACCAGCTCTCCCTGGATGCGGAGGGCGTTGGGAGAGCGGAACTCGTAGTCGCCGAACCTCAGCCATTCCCGCTCGGCCAGGTCCCACTCGGCCTTGGCCCGTTCGCCGAACTGGGCGGGGACGTTCACCTTGCTCCGCTTCTCCAACGCCGCGGCGTAGCGGGTCTGGGCGTGGGCGGGCATGGTGCGGAAGGCCAGGTCGCCGGGGCGCCCCTTGCGGTTCTCGACCGGGTCGACGAACTCGACGGGCGTTTCCAGCTCGGTGGCGAGGCGCTGGAAGTCGTCGGCGCGGTCGACGGCCAGCTCGAACCAGCCCCGGGAGACCTTGAAGTTGTCGTCGTAGAGCCGGTTGTCGACGGGGTCGGTGCGGAAGTCCTCGTCGACGTCCTCGTGGAAGAGCTGGCGGAGGATGATCGACTCGTCGGCGAAGCCGAGCTTGTGGTAGTAGGTCCAGGCGGTGTCCCAGACCAGGTCGGGGCTCTTCGGGTTGTTGGTGACCCCTTCGCGGAGGAAGTTGATCCCGTTCTTGATCCAGATGTACTTGTCGGCCGGGTC
Source organism: Tautonia sp. JC769 (assembly GCF_040717455.1). Lineage (NCBI taxonomy): Bacteria > Pseudomonadati > Planctomycetota > Planctomycetia > Isosphaerales > Isosphaeraceae > Tautonia > Tautonia sp. JC769. The sequence goes on along the minus strand of NZ_JBFEFH010000040.1, from coordinate 18,135 downwards.
GTCCCACTCGACCGAGACGTTGTAGGCCAGGTTCCAGCCCTGGAAGGTCCAGATCGAGAGGAAGTGGGGCTGGAGCTTGGTGATCAGGTCGACGCGGGTCTTCAGCTGGTCCCACTCCTGCAGGCGCTGGAGCTCCTGGGCCTGCATCCAGAGGGCGTTGGCGACGACCCCCCGGAAGCCGCCGATCATGGCCAGCTTGAGCATGAAGCTGCCGGCGTTGACCTCGCCGAGGGTCGCCTCGCCGAGGTCCCGGCGGTCCTTGACGTCTTGCAGCCACTGGCCGTAGGGGACCATGACGGCGAAGAGTCCGACGATCAGGGAGCCATAGAGAATCTGCTTGGCCCGGATGGAGAGCGTGCTCATGCGGCCACCTCGCGATGTTTCAGGATGAAATAGCCGGCGATCGAGAAGGGGAGGGCGTAGGCCAGGGCCAGCAAGACGTTCGCGCCGAGGGTCTGCCACTGGATCGCGAAGCCGTCGGCCACGAGGTTCGAGAGATCCATGGCCGAGAAGTTCGGCACGATGAAGATCAAGAGCGACATGATCGGCACGACGATCGCGTCGAGCGACTTGGCCAGAATCACGCCGAGGGTGGCGTCGAGGTCCGACATCTGATTCTCGTGCGAGATCATGCGGATCATGGACTCGAACGGCCCCCCGCCGGTCAGCTGGCCGCTGGCGAGCTGGCTGAGGATCGGGAAGAAGATTTCGCCGGCGACGAAGAAGAAGACGGTGATCAGCAGGGCGACCGGCCAGCTCAGGAAGGTGCCGGCCCAGACGCCGATGGCGGTCAGCACCATGGCCTGCAGCCAGATGCCGGCCAGGCCCTTCAGGTAGTTGGCCAGGAACGAGCCCTGGCTGGCGACGATGAACAGGTCGTTCTCGGCCATGCCGAGGTACTGGGTCGGGCTGAGGCACTGGACCTGGATCGTCAGGTAGCCCCGGCTGCCGACGAGCATCGAGGCCGGGAACGACCACTTGTTGGTGTAGTACTCGCGCACGTCGAAGGTGTCGCTGTAGACCAGTTCCGGGATCAAGGGGTTGGCCTGGCCGCCGAATTCCTGGGCCAGCGGGTCGAAGATCAGCGGCCCCGGCTGCGGGTCGCCGGGGAACATCGGGGCCTCGCTCGAGAACGGGTGGACGACCTGAATCGAGGCATAGACCGGCTCTCCGGGGCGTCCCTTGGTGGTCCGGTACACGGTGAAGGTCATTTGCACGGGGACGTCGGGCGACCGCAGGGCGGTGGCCTCGTCGATCAGGCGGCTGGCCTCGGCCTCGTCCTCGGTCGCCTGGGCCTGCTCCATCAGGTCGACGTAGCGGCCGACGAGGTCCTGGTACTGCTGGTTGAGGCTCGCCCGCTGCTCCTCGATGCGGGTAATACGAGCGTTGATGCGGGACAGTTCGCTCGGCTCGACCCCTTGTTTCTGCGATTCCAGCTCCATGCGGGCGTAGGCGAGCTCGTAGATCTGATTGGCCAGATCCTCGACCGTCCCGGAGACGAGCAGCAAATTCAGCGGCACGGCCTTCGACTGGGTCGGGAAGGGCATGCCGGGCCGGTTCGGGAAGAGGCGGTCGACCGGGTGCGGGATGTTCTCGCCGAAGAGCCACGAGGCCTCGGCCTGCGTCGCCCCCTCGACGAAGCTGCGGATCTCCAGCTCCTGGCCGACGTCGATCCCCTTGATCCTCGGCTCGCCGACCGAGTCGATGAACGTCAAGGACCCGTCGACCGGCAGCCGGGCCGACATCCGGGTCTCCAGCTGGTCGAGCTGCGAGGCGAGCTGCGAGGCCCGGTTCGTCAGGCCCACCTCCTCGGCCTCGGCGATCTCGGCCCGGAGCTCCTCGATCCGGCCCCCGACGTTGCGGTCGAGGTAGATCAGGCTGATCCCCCCGAGCGCGAGGATCAACACCGTCACCACCGCCATGAAGCCAAACATCCGGCCCCAGACGACCTCCAGGCGGCGGACCGGCTTGGTCACGATCGTGTAGATCGTCTGGAAGCGGATGTCGTTGGGCAGCGAGATCGGCGTGAGGATCGCCACCATGATCGTCAGCAGGATCGACGACAGCAGCATCAACGTGCCGACGTACAGGCGGCTCAGCTCGGCCTGCCGGAGCGCATCGGGCGGCTGGAGGAACCAGTGCGTGAAGGCGAGGATCAACAGGAAGATCACCAGCACGGCCCAGGGGATCCGCGTCTTGCGGAACGACTCGACCCAGCTGAACTTGCCCATCGCGTAGAGCCGCCGCGGCCGGACCCGGGCCACCTCGGCCAGCACCAGCAGCGTGATCCGGAGCAGGACCACGAAGCCCATGTACGTCAGGGACATCTGCACGGCCACGAGCGTCAGGGCGACCACGCCCGAGGGGGTCAGCGAGCCGTCGGCATTGATCAGCATCGTCTCCGGAGACATGCCCAGCCCCGGGGCCAGGAACTGGACCGACCCGCTCGGCAGGCTCAGCGTCACGGCGACCGCGAACACCAGGGCCAGGTGGATGCCGAGCAGGACCAGCATGTCTCCCACGCTCCGCTGGCGGAGGATGCCGGACCAGAGCACGACCTCGAGCCAGAGCAAGCCGACGCCGAGGCAGAGCAGGCCCACCAGCGACGACGCCGAGACGCCCAGCACCTGCACGTCGGCCAGCTGGCCCGAGCCCTGGGCCACCCGGACGAAGACGCTGCCGATGCCCACCAGGATCGCCAGCAGCAAGGCCAGGTCGATCGGGCGGGCGCCGCCGACCGTCACCTTCGGCCGCCTCCGGCCGCGCAGGGACGAGAGGACCCAGGCCCCCACCCAGCCGAGCAAACCGGCCAGCGAGACCACCTTCGCCCAGCTCAGCGGGGGGCCCCACCAGACCGGCACCGTGGCCCTCGGGTCGCCGATCAGGAGGACCCAGTATTGCCACGGCTCCATCTGCTCGGCCGCGGCCATGGTGGGGGCGACCATCGGGCCGGCGTCTCCGCCGGCCCCCGGGGCGGCGGCCGGGGCCGGTGCGGGGGCCGGGGTGCCGGGGGCCTCTTCGGTCACAATCGCCTGGGCCGGCTGGGTGGACGAACCCGGCGGGGCGTCGGGGCCGGCCTGTTCGCCGCCGGCCTGCGCCCAGCACAGCATGAGGAGGAAACTCAGCGCAGACATCGCTCGGGGAGACTCCAGAAGCGGATAATGGACGGGGAAGAACTCGAATGAGACACGGATCGCGAAGGCCCGGATCGAACCGGTTGAGGGCTCCTGCCGTCGTCGGCGGCGGGCGGGGCATCGACCGGCCCGCCCGCCCCAGGGGACGGTCCCCCCGGTGATCGACTCAGGACCTCCTGGCCGCGGTCTCCGGAGCGGCGCCGGGGGCGCCGTCTCCCGCGGCCGAGGCGGGCATGCCGGGGCGGTCGCCCACCCGCCGGCGACCGGGGTGCAGGTCGCTCTCGCGGACGATCCGCAGGAAGAGTTCTTCGAGCGTGGTCGTCGGGTGGTCGACGGCCAGGAGCTCGGCGCCGTGCCGCTTGATGATCGCCTCGATCTCCGTCAGCGCGGCCGGGGGCAGATCCTTCGTCTTGATCTGGGTCACGTCCTGCACGGTCAAGAGGTCGCGGACCTCGCCCAGCTCCTTCAGCTCGCCGCGGTGCAAAATGGCGATCCGGTCGCAGATGTCCTGCATGTCGGCCAGCAGGTGGCCGGAGAGGATGATCGTCTTGCCCCGCTCGCGGAGCTCCCGGATGCGGTCCTTGATCTCGGACGTGCCGATCGGGTCGAGGCCCGAGGTCGGCTCGTCGAGCAGGATCATCTCCGGGTCGTTGATCAGGGCCTGGGCCAGGCCGATCCGGCGCTGCATGCCCTTCGAATATTCGCGGATCTGCCGGTGCTTGGCGGCGGTCAGGCCGACCATGTCGATCAGCTGGTCGACCCGCTTCTTCCGCTCGCTCGGGCTGAGCTTGAACAGCCGGCCGTAGAAGTGGAGCGTCTCCTCGGCGTTGAGGAACTTGTAGAGGTACGACTCCTCGGGCAGGTAGCCGAGCCGCTCGTTCTTGGCGACATTCGTGGCCGACTCGCCGAAGAGGAAGGCCTCCCCCTCGGTCGGGAAGAGCAGGCCGAGCAGGAGCTTGATGGTGGTGGTCTTACCCGAGCCGTTGGGGCCGAGCAGGCCGAAGATTTCCCCGCGGTGGACCTTCAGATCCAGCGCCTTGAGGGCCAGCACCTTCGGGCGCCCCCAGAAATCGCGGTAGACCTTGGTCAGGTTCCGGGTCTCGATGATGACGTCGGAGTTCATCGCCAGGCGCCCTGCATGCTGGATGAGTTCGGAAGGAAGAAGGACGAAAATGCGAGCGAAGGGCTCCGCCCGACCCGATTGACGCGGTTCAATGGGCGTCGCGACCCCGAAAGCAGACGATGGATCGATGCGATCGCGGAAGAATCCGAATCAAGACGCCCCCCATTGCCTCTCCCGGCCGAACGACCGGAGCAACCACGCGCACCCTGCGAGATCGGGGCGCAGGGCGATCGGAGCGGGGGGAGTTTGCGGCTTCTACGACCGGGGCCGGGTTTCGGTTCGATCGGCCCGAAAAAGCGCGACCGCGACCGGGCCCGGATCGGTCACGCCACCATCATCACCCCTCAGGGGGCCTTCGTGCAAGGCGATCGCCCGCTTGGCCTACCGACAAACCCGGACAGCCCGATCGACCCGCTGGGATCGCCACGGCCGCGGTCCTTTCTTCTCGACGCATTCCCCGAACGCCAGCCGACCTTGCGAAGTTGCGAAATTCTTGCGAGATGAGCTGACGGTGGGACTCCCGAGGCACCTGGGTTTCGGCGTGGGGCGGTTCGTCGAGCCACGTCCGGTCCGTCGTGCTCGATGCTCGCCCTGAAGCTCGAATTAGCCGATAACTCCGTAGACCTGGCCTGATTACGACAGTATATTAAAATGGGGCCAGATGCGATGGATTGACCGGCCCGGAGGGCCATACGTGCTTGCAGTTCCTGGCCTCGTTCAAGGTCACGAGAATGTCACATGAAATGCAAACAGGTTTTTCTTGCCTTAGGGCTTGCTGTCGTTGGGGTCCTTGCAGGTGCCCATCGACTCCCGGGAAGTCCACCCCAGGATCGATGTACGGTTCAAAACTTCATGATGGGCGTAATACAAGGAGGCGTCCAGAGCATCATTGTCGATGGAGGAGTCACCACCACGCGATGGGAGGGAACGGTTGAGGTTACGTTCATTTGTCAACGCACGGGGTTTCTCCCTTGTCAAATTTGCACGAGCACGAGAGTCCGGAGGTACAGCGTCGAATTGGGCGATTACGACGAAGGTCTGACGAGCCCGCCTGCCGTGTTCGGTTATGGTTGTGGGACATCGGTCGCCAGTGCATACCTCATCGCCTTCACTGCGATCAACAGCGCGGACGCGAGGGAAAATTTCTTCAAAGTCACTTTTGAAGCCGGAGACTGTTCCGGGGACAGCCTTTCCACCACGACGATCGTCTCGATCGATGACATGACCTGATTGGCGATGAAATCCACCGATTTTGCAATGGCGCCACGGTGGTTGCCATCGCGTTCCTTGCAAGAGAGGAGACGAATCATGTTCAGTTCGACGACGTATAAGGTGGCGGGGCTGGGTTTGCTTGGCGTCTTGTCATACACCATTTCGGCGCTGGCGCTCGCCAGGCCGAGCGCAGTGCCCGACGACGTGCCGTTGAAGGTCGAGCCTGTCCGGCAGGTCATGCGTCCGGCCGAGCAAGGCGCGGTGCCCGGTCCAGGCGTGGTGGGGACCTACGGGATGAATCGCCTGAGTATGGAGAGTTCGCGTGGCCTCGTCACCGTCGATGCGGCAGCGACGCTGTGGGATCGTCGAGATGGGATGAGGTTTGTCTGGTCCTTCCGTGTGCTTGACCCAGAGGACGACCGCGAAGTCGTGTTCGAGGATCGATATGACGGGCAAGTCTTCTCCATCACTCCGGGGCAATCGAGCACAATGACGTTCGCTGACATCATCTCGCCCGACATCCCCAAGGGGCGTTACCCGGCCGAGGTCGTGATCTATGGTTTGGAGCCGGGTGAAGAGGTCTCGGGGCTGGACGATTCTAAGAAGGCCCGATCCTCTATCCTCGCAACAGGGAAGTCACACGTCGTCATCGACTGACGCTCTCTGCGGGCAGTCGCGTTGGTTTCGCGCGGTGGCCCGACGGCCGGGGCCACCCAAATTGGATTATTGAATGGAAGTTATAAAATATTAGCGTGCTTGTGGATCGGTGCGACGGGAAGGGGAAGCCTTCCTCCGAGATGTCTCGCCTGCCTCCGGGCCGAGCGACCGCCGTTGTCGCGCATCGAGGATTGGGCTAAGCTGGATGCCTTCGTGCAGCCGATCGGCCCAAACGGCCGTCGGCTGCCGGTCGAGACGCCGCGCCCGACCCCAGGTGGACCCGATCCGTGCCCAGGATGCTGTGCCCCCGAATCGGCCGACGGCTCGTGATCGCGGCCTCGGTTGTGCTACTGACCGCGCTGTTTGCTCCCCCGGTGGTGACCGGCCAGGACGGCGAGATGCCCGCCGCCGCCGCCGCCGCCGAGGAATCGACCGGCGGCTTCGACACGTCGTTCCTGAGGCTCATGGTCACCTCGACCGGGCCGATCGGCGTGGTCTTGCTCTTGATGTCGTTCTACCTGGTGGCGCTGGTCGTCTGGATGTACTTCGAGTACCGCCGGGGGGTGGCGATCCCGGAACGCCTGACCCGCGACCTGAACACGCAACTGATGCAGCGGCAGTACTCGACCGCCTTCGAGATCGTCAACAGCGACCGCTCGTTCCTGGCCCGGGTGCTGGCGGCCGGGGTCCGCAAGCTGCCCAACGGCCAGCCGGCCGCCTTGCGGTCGATGCAGATGGTCAACGACGACGTGACGATGGAGATGGAGCACCGCACGGCCTATCTGGCCACCGTCGGCACGCTCGGCCCCCTGATCGGCCTCTTCGGCACGGTCTACGGCATGATCATCGCCTTCCGGGCCATGTCGGCCGAGGGGCAGCCCGAGGCCAGCCTGCTGGCCGGGGGCATCTCGACGGCCCTGTTCGCCACCCTGCTCGGCATCGGCGTGGCCATCCCGGCCATCACCTTCTACGCCATCTTCCGCAACCGGATCGCCCGGCTCTCGCTCGAGGTCGAGCTGGCGGCCGAGTCGCTCTTGGAGCAGTTCGCCTCGGGCGTCCGATCGCCCCATCCCCTGGCCGTCTCCCCCGGCACCGGGGCCATGCCGATGCCCCCGCCGAACCCGTCTCCCCCGGCCCGCCCGCCGCTCGGCGGGCCCCCGAAGATGGACGGGTGACGGCCCGCCTCCCGCCTCGATCGCGGGGAGTCGGGAGGGGATGATCGCGGGACCGGGTGAGCCCGAGTCGACCCTTCGAATCGAAAACGACCGGCCCGTCGGAAACGCCCCCTCGACTCGACTCGAATCGATCCGGTCGGCGGCCCTTTTTTTTGGTCAAGATCGGTCACGCCAGAGCCAGGCCAAGCCCATGCCGAGACGCGACCCCGAAGGCGACCCGTACCGCCTGGAAATGAACCTGACGCCGCTGCTCGACGTCGTCCTGCAGCTCATCACGTTCTTCATGATGCTCGTCCACTTCGGCACGCAGATCGAGGCGGCCGACCGCGAGGTCCGCCTGCCCGTCGCCCCGGCCGCCTTGCCGGGGGCGTTGGCGGGCGACGATCGCCTGGTGGTCGTCATCGACGCCGCCGGCCGCCTGATCGCCGGCAATCGCGAGCGGGGCGGGAGCGAGGCCCAGCAGTGGTGGGCCGACCAGGCCACCCGGCGCTTCCGGGGCGCCTCGCTCCTGGGCGAGTCGCTCGACGAGCTGACCACCCAGGTCATCATCCGGGCCGACCGCGACGCGCCCTACGGGGCCGTCCGCTCCAGCCTGGCCGCCGCCCAGCGCTCAGGCTTCGCCCGGTTCAGCCTGGTCGTCATGATGGAGGAGGGGCGACAATGACGATGCTCGGACCCGAGACCGCCCCGAACCCGCGCTGGAAGAAGGCCCCCGAGCACAGCGTCGAGTTCCCCGTCGCGCCGATGCTCGACATGTCCTTCCAGCTCCTCGCCTTCTTCATCCTCACGTTCCAGGCCCCGAGCGGCGAGACGCGGATCGACCTGTACCTGCCCGCCGCCCCGGCCGCGTTGGTGGCCGCGCCCGACGCCTCCGACGGGAGCCCTCGCCCCGGTTCGGCCGCCGAGATGCCCGACCTGGAGACCGACCTCCTGGTCCGGGCCGAGGCCGACGAGCTGGGCGACCTCGTCTCCCTGACCCTCCAGGGGGCCCCCGTGCCCGACACCCGGGCCCTCCGCGACCGGCTCCGCCGCTACCGCGAGCAACTGGGGGGCGAGCCGGTCAAGGTCCGCCTCGAGGCCGACGACCGCCTCCGCTACGAGGAGGCGGCGCGGATCATCGGCTCCTGCTCGGCCGCCGGGGTCGATTCCGTCCGCCTCGCCGGCCCGGCCGCCGGCCCCGGCCCCGAGCCCGCCGCCGGCGACGGCCCGATCGGGGGGGCCTTGCCATGATCGCCCGACGCGGCCCGGCCCGGCGATCGCTCGTGCTCGCCCGGTGGGCCTGGCTGGTGATCCCCCTTGGCATGGCCCTCGGCCCTGGTCTTGGCCTCGGCACGGCCGGTGCGGCGCCGCCCGCCCAGGAATCGGTGGGCGACGACCCGCTGACCCTGGCCGACCTCGACGCCTACCGCCGGGCGCTTCGGCCGATCGACCCGGGCGAGGCCGAGCCCGCGCCGGCGACCTTCGCCGACCTCTGGGAGCGGCCCGACGACTGGCTCGGCCGCCGGGTCGTGGTCGAGGGGCGGGCCGCCCGTCGCTTCCGACAGGGGCCGATCGGCGAGTATCCCCCCCTGGTCGAGCTCTGGATCGCCTCGAGGACCGGCAACCCGACCTGCCTCGTCTATCCGGAGCCCGAGGGGGGCGACCCGACGCCGTTGGGGGGGACGGTCCGCTTCGCCGGCACCTATCACAAGCGCGTCCGCTACGAGGCCGCCGACGAGCCGAGGCTCGCCCCCTTGCTCGTCGGCCCCGAGGCCCCCGAGGTGATCCGGGGCCCCGCCCGGGGGCATTGGCGGCCGATCGGCCCGTTCCGGGAGATCGACTGGCTGGTCGGCCTGATCGTGGCCGCGGCCGTCGTCTCGGTGATCGTCCGCCAGATCTTGCTCAGGCCGAGGCCCCGCAGACGCCTCCGGGACGAGGTCGACGGCCCTCCTCCGGAGTTCCTCGACGGCCCCCCCGACGTCGAGGACGCCCCGGCGCCGCCGACGGACCCTTTTACGGAATCGGGAGGCCGATCGGGCCCCGACCGAGGACCGCGCCATGCCCCTTGAACTCGGCCGATCTCCGCTGACCGACCTGCGGTCGTTGCTCGGCTCGGCGGCCTTCCACGGCGCGATCGTCGTCATCTGCTCGCTGTTCGTCCTCCAGGCGGTCCTGCCCCGAGGCTCCTCGGACGAGGAGCCGCCCGGCCTGGTCGGCGAGATCGGGCCGGTCGACAACCGGGCCTCCGGCGTCGCCCCCGGCGGCGGGCCGGACGACCTGGGGGGCACCCTGACCCCCGAGCAGATGGAACGCCTGGGAGCGATGGTCGACGTGCAGGCGACGACGACCGATCCCGACGCCGTGGCCGATTCCCTGATCGACGAGATCCTCGCCGTGCCGACCGCCTCGGCCCCGACCGACCGCTCCGACCCGCTGCCCTTGCCCGCCATGCCCGGCGTCGGCGTCTTGCCCGGCCCCGGCACCGGCGGCGGCGGGGGAGACGGTGGCGGCTCGGGAGGGGGCGAGGGGCAGGGGATCGGCGCCGGGACCGAGTTCTTCGGCGCGAAGGAGCGGGCGACGTCGTTCGTCTACGTCATCGACCGGTCGGCCAGCATGACGAACCGCAGCTCGATCGACATGGCCAAGCGGGAGCTGCTCGCCAGCCTCCGCCGCCTGCCGGCCGATGCCCGCTTCGGCGTCGTCTTCTACAACGAGCGGGCGACCCCGTTCCTCGATGCCGCCGGCCAGCCCCGGATGATGCCGGCCGACGCCTCGAACAAGGCCCGGTTCGAGTCTCGCCTGGCCCAGATCCCCGCCGACGGCGGCACGAACCACGTCGACGCCCTGATGGCCGCCTACGCCATGAAGCCCGAGGTCATCTTCTTCCTGACCGACGCCGACGACATGACCGACCGCGAGGCCGAGCAGCTGATCCGGGCCGCCGGCCCGATCCGCGTCCAGGCGATCGAGTTCGGCATCGGCCCCGACTCCGGCCTCTCCGTGCCGCTGCGGTCGCTGGCCAATGCGACCGGGGGGGGATACCGCTACATCAATGTCATGACCTTCGCCGCCGGCCGATTCGCCGACGACTGAATCCGGTCGGCGGCGATCCCCGCCGGCCGATCGTGTTCCCGCCCCCCGAATTTTCGAGAGATTCGGGCATCGTCCGAGAGAATTCGTTGGCTCGATCCCCCCGGCACGTCGTATCATGGCGGGGACACGTCACAACACCCGACCCTCGACCCGCTTCGATCCTCCGTCCGGGGCTGACGCCGACCGAGGTCTGATGGCCGCTTCCGAAGCCGACATGCTGTTGATCGCCCAGATCCGAGAGGGCGACATGAGGGCCTGGCAGGTGCTCATCGAGCGCTACGAGGGGCGCCTGCTCGCCTTCGTCGATAGCCGATTGCACGACCGGGCCACCAGCGAGGACGTGGTGCAGGAGACCTTCATCGGCTTCCTGACCAGCCTGCCGAACTTCGACGACCGCCGCGACCTGGAAGCCTACCTCTTCTCGATCGCCGCCCACAAGCTGACCGACCAGCTCCGCCGCCAGGGACGCCGGCCGATCGACCAGTTCGGCTCCGACGACCACGGCCGGCCCCTCGAAGAGGTCGCCGGCCCGGCCCGCGCCGCCAGCAGCATCGCCCGGAGCTCCGAACGCCGGGACGCCGAGGAACGCCTGTTGACCGAAGCCCTCGGCCAGATCATCCAGGACTGGCAGGCCAAGGGGGACTTCGCCCGCCTCCGCTGCCTCGAACTGCTGATCGTCAAGGGGTGGGCCAACAAGGACGTCGCCGCCCACCTCGGCCTGACCGAACAGGCCGTCGCCAGCTACAAGTTCCAGACCATCAGCCGCCTGAAGGAAATGGCCCGCCGCGCCGGCATGAGCCTCGGCGGCCTCGACTGATCGCTTGATTGACCGGAACGGACCGGAACGGAACCCTATCCCCATGGCCGACCCCGCCCCCCCCGTCATCGACGATGAGACGCTCAGGGCCTACCTGGCCGAGTCCCTCTCGGGTGCCGAGATGGCCCGGGTCGAGCGGGCCTTGCGCGGCTCGGCCTCGCTCCGGCAGCGCCTCGAAGACGTCCGCCAGGACCGCCCCGAAAGCGCCATCCACACCCTCGGCGCCATCTGGCGACGCGCCCGGCTCTCCTGCCCCGCGCGGGAGGACCTGGGCAGCTACCTGATCGAGGCCCTCGACCCGGATCATCACGACTACATCACCTTCCATGTCGAGGTCGTCGAGTGCCCCTTCTGCCGGGCCAATCTCGACGACCTCCGCGGCCAGTTCGCGGCCGACGCCCCCACCTCGCAGACCCGCCAGCGCCGCTACTTCCAGTCGAGCCGCCACCTGCTCAGCGGCGACGACGACTGATTTTTTGATTTGAGGCCAATTGCAAGGGGAAGGTGGCGAGCCCCGAGCATCCCGTCGCGGGGATGGCTCGGGTCCACCCATCGGATCGGTCCTCATCTCAACAATTGATCGTGCGTTTGTCGACCGCCAGGGCGGCTTCCTTGAGCGTCTCGGAGAGGGTCGGGTGGCCGTGGCAGATGCGGGCGATGTCCTCGGCGCTGCCGGCGAACTCCATGACGGCGACCGCCTCGGCGATCATGTCCGAGGCCCTCGGCCCGATGATGTGCACGCCCAGCACGCGGTCGGTCTTCGCGTCGGCCAGGACCTTGACGATCCCGTCCTTCTCGTCCATCGCCTTGGCCCGGCCGTTGGCGACGAACGGGGCCTTGCCCACGCGGTAGTCGACCCCTTGCTCCTTCAATTGCTCCTCGGTCAGGCCGACGCTGGCGATCTCGGGCCAGGTGTAGATGACGCTCGGGATCGTCTCGTAGTTGACGTGCCCCGGCTTGCCCGCCAGCAGCTCGGCGAAGGCGACCCCCTCCTCCTCGGCCTTGTGCGCGAGCATCGGGCCGCTGACGATGTCGCCCAGGGCGTAGATGGAGGGGACGTTGGTGCGGAAGTGCGCGTCGATCGTCACCTTGCCCGCCTTCGGGTCGTGCTCGACGCCGACCGCCTCCAGCCCGAGGCCGTCCAGGTACCCGCGCCGGCCGACCGAGACGAGCACCTTGTCGCAGTCGAACGTCAGGGTCTTGCCGTCCTTGGTTTCGGCGGAGAGGGTGGCCTTGCCGTCCTTGACCTCGGCGCCGGTGACCTTCGTCTCGAGCTGGAACTCAAGCCCTTGCTTCTGCAAGATCTTGTACAATTGATTGCCCAGCTCGTGATCGACGATCGGCACGATCCGGGGCAGGAACTCGATGACCGTGACCTTCGCCCCGAGCCGCTTCCAGACCGAGCCCAGCTCCAGGCCGATGTAACCGCCGCCGACCACGACGAGATGCTCCGGCACCTGTTCGAAGGCCAGCGCCTCGGTCGAGCCGACAATGGTCTTGCCGTCGAACTTGAGGAAAGGGAGCTCGATCGGCTCGCTGCCGGTCGCCAGCAGGATGGCGTTGGTTTCCAGCGTCCGCTCGCCGCCGTCGTTCAATGTGACCTGCACCGAGTTCGGGCCGGCCACTTTGCCCGCCCCATAGACCGGCTCGATCTTGTTCTTGCGGAAGAGGCCGCCGACCCCCTGCGTCAGCTCCTTGACCACCTGGTCCTTGCGGCCCATCATCGCGCCGAGGTCGAGCCCGACGCCGTCGGCCGTGATCCCGTGCTTCGAGAAGCGGTGGGTGGCCAGCTCGTACAGCTCGCTCGAATCCAGGAGTGCCTTGCTCGGGATGCATCCGACGTTCAGGCAGGTCCCGCCCAGGGTCGGCCGTTTCTCGACGCAGGCGACCTTCATCCCGAGCTGCGCCGCCCGGATCGCGGCCACGTAGCCGCCCGGTCCCGCGCCGATGACAACCAAGTCGTAACGGTCCGACACTGCTGGTCCTTTCTCGAAGGAGGCGGTAGGCAGAGGACGGTGGGGGAGAGAAGCCAGGAGCCGGAGGGAAGGCCGACGTCGGCGGGAGGGGAGGGGAGGGTTCGGGGCAATCCGGATCGCCGTTCCGCCGCCCCTCCGTTTCCCCGCCCGACTGCATCCCTGCCCTCAGATCTCGAGCATCATGCGTTCCGGGTTCTCGATGCATTCCTTGATGCGGACGAGGAAGCTGACGGCCTCGCGCCCGTCGATGATCCGGTGGTCGTAGGAGAGGGCCAGGTACATCATCGGCCGGATGACGACCTGGTCTCCCACGGCGATCGGGCGCTTCTGGATCGAGTGCATGCCCAGGATGCCGCTCTGCGGCGGGTTGAGGATCGGCGTCGAGAGCAACGAGCCGAACACGCCCCCGTTGGTGATCGTGAAGGTGCCGCCCTGCAGGTCGTCGACGCCGATCTTGTTCTCGCGGGCCTTCTTGCCGAACCCGGCGATCGTCTGCTCGATCCCCGCGAACGACAGGGCGTCGCAGTCGCGGATCACCGGGACCATCAGGCCCCGCTCGGTGCTCACGGCCACGCCGATGTCGTAGTAATTGTTGTAGACGATCTCGGTGCCGTCGATCTGGGCGTTCACCGCCGGGAACGCCTTCAGCGCCTCGACCGTCGCCTTGACGAAGAAGGACATGAAGCCGAGGTTCACCCCGTGCTTCTCCTTGTAGGCGTCCTTGTATTTGCCGCGCAAGGCCATGACGGCCGACATATCGGCCTCGTTGAAGGTCGTCAGGATCGCGGCCGTCTGCTGGGCCTGCACCAATCGCTGGGCGATCTTCTGGCGGATGAGCGGGAGCCGCTGCCGCGTCTGCCGGCCCGATCGCGGCGCGGCCGACGGTGCCGGGGCCGACGGCTCCGCCGGTGCACGTGCCGGTGCCGGTGCCGATCCGCGCGACTCGACCGCGCCGATCACGTCTCCCTTGGTGATCCGGCCGCCTCGGCCGCTCCCCTCGACGCTCGCCAGGTCCACCTTCTCCTCCTCGGCCAGTCGCCGGGCCGAGGGGGACGGCTCGCCGGCCATCGGGCCGTTGCCGCCCGAAGATGGGGCGGGGGAGGGGGCCGCCTCGGCCTTCGCGGGCTCGGCGGCCTTCGGGGCGTCGGATTCCTTCGCGGCCTTGGGCTTGGGGGCCTCGGTCGGGGTGCCGGAGGGGTCGATCGTGCCGACGGTCGCGCCGACCTCGACGGTCTCGCCTTCGGCCACGCCGATCTTCAGGACGCCGTCGGCCGGGGCGGGCACCTCGGTGCTGGCCTTGTCGGTCTCGACCTCGAACAGCGGCTCGCCCGACTTGATCGGCGAGCCGTCCGGCTTCAGCCAGCGCGACAGGATCCCCTCGGTGACGGACTCGCCGGCGCTCGGCACTTTGATCTCGACTGCTGCCATCGCGGGAAGACTCGGTTCGAGGGCCTCCCCGTCCCCATCGCCGGGCCGGGGCTCAAGGGGGGGCGGCCGGTGCGGTTCGATTGCAAGGTGATTCGATTCAAGCAGTTCGGCCGGATCGAGCGTCGCCCGATCCGATCGCTTCGGCCGGCCTGGCGGGGCTCGCCGAGTGGCCCCCGCGCGCTCGCCGATCGGGCTGCGACGCGGGGCTTGCGTCCAGCATAACAAATATTTCCGGGCGAGAGGCATCGGACTGCCCTCGATTTCAGGAGAAAGGGCGGCCGATGGCCATGGCCCTCCCGAGATCGGCCCCTCTCCCGTAGGGTGCCGTCGAGTCTTCGAAGACGCACCTCCCCTCCGTCGCAGCGCGACGACGGAACGCATGGGGCATGTCACCTGAGCAGGACACATGCGGGGGGAGCCAAACACGGATGGAAACCGCACAAGCCTCTCAGCCCGGGCTTCGACGGTGCGTCATCGAGGACTCGACGGCACCCTACGGATCTCACCCGCGACGCTGCCCACGAGCGCGGGGGCGTGGCCGCATCCCCAGGAGATGGCGGAAGAGAATGATCGTGAGCAGGGTGAAGAGCCCGAAGCCGAGCACCGTCCGCACGCCTTCAACCGGCACGGCGTCGCGATCCACCAGCGGGGCGATGACCAACCCGACGAACCCGAGCAGCCAACCCCCGATCATGACCGCCGCATAGACCCGGACCAGGGCGACCGCCCAGGGGTGCGGGGGCCTCGGCGCGGTCGCAGCCTCGGCCATCCGCAGCAGGCGAGCCAGCTCGGCCTCGGTCATCGGCACGAGCAGGCCGGTGCTTCGGTACCACGACCGGGAGATCCGATCGAGGTCGAGCGGGATGCCCGGCAGCTCCTCGGCGGCGATCGGCACGATCGGCAACGTCGGCGATTCGAGCCGTCGGCCGTGCTCGGCCAGCACGTCGAGCGGCGGTCGGCCGGGCAGGTGGGCCAGGTCGATCTCGGGGGGGGTGGCGTGCCGGACGTCCTGGTCGTTCGTCGACAGCCAGCGGCCGCCGTCGAGCCGGGTGTACACCGAGATCTGCGCGCTGACCTGCTCGCCGTCCCCGACCCGATACCGGCTGTGCGACAGGAAGGCCACCATGCGGCCGTCGTCGGATCGCCAGGTCAGAACGTATTGGTCCAATCCGGGGCCGACCACCTGCGTCCGATAGGCCAGGACGAAGCGGAGCCCGGACGCCTCGCAGGCCTCCTCATGCGGCCGGAGCGCATCGAGCACTTCGGCCGGCAGCCGCCCGCGATCGCGCAGGTCGAGCCGCTCGACCCTCGGCAGGGCGAACGGGTAACGCAGGCGAATCCGGAGGAGCTTGCAGGCCGCGAGCACCAGGAAGTTGATCGCATTCTGCGAGCTCCGCCAGTACTCGCCGAAGCTCATCCGCCTGCTGTCGAACTGCAGGACGTCGGTCACCCGGCCCCTCCGCCCCGACTCCGGCGCGGCGTACGGATTGTCAGCCTCCGCATCGGTCGGGCGATCGGTCATGCGAGCATCCCTTGATGGCAGAGTCAGTGGGGTGAAGTCCGCACCGGCGGCATGATTGTCGGTCAACCACCCGCCGCAGTCCAAGACACACTCAACCCTCGTCCCCTTTTGGGTGGAGAGCATGGCCGAAGGCCGGGTGAGGGGGCCGCTGGTTCAGACGACACGCCGTGTGTCTTCAACGGGGACCCCTCACCCCGGCCCTCTCCCCGCCGGCGGGGAGAGCGGGAGAGAGGGGAATCGGCGAGTCCTGGCGAGCGAACTGTCTCAACCCTCGCCCCCTTCCGGGGGAGAGGGTGGCCGTCAGGCCGGGTGAGGGGGCCGCTGCGAGAACATCACGCCTGGCGAGCCGGCCAGGGCCTCCTCTCCCCGCGCGGGCGGGGAGAGGGGGAGAGCAGTCCAACCGACGGGAAGGTGCCCGGGTCGGACCGCTCACCGCTGGCCGTTGACGCCCGCCGGGGCGGCGGTCTTGCGGCCGGCCATGGCGGTGACGAGGTGCGGCAGGACCGGGGCGCCGAGGGCGGCCTCGACCAGTTCGTCCTGCTCGCGGTTGTGCACGGCGTTCGACCCGGTGGCGGGGCTGGCGCTGGCGTCCCGCCCGACGTAGTGGAACGGACGGCCGGTCAGCTCGTGCAGGCGATGGGAGACGAACGTCCAGCCGCCCATGTTCTGCGACTCTTCCTGCGCCCAGACCCACTCGGTCGCGTTCTCATAGCGATCCAGGGCGGCGGTCAAGAGCGCCGCCGGGAAGGGGTAGAACTGCTCGAGCCGGAGGATCGCCACCTCGTCGTTCTTGTTCTGGGCCTCGCGGCGGGCGAGCAGGTCGTAATAGACCTTGCCCGAGCAGAGGACCACCCGGCGGACCGACTCGGGCGTGTTCGTCTCGTCGTCGAGCACCTCGCGGAAGTGGCCCGAGGTGAACTGGTCGACGCCGGAGACGCACCGCTTGTGCCGCAGGAGGCTCTTGGGGGTCATCACCACCAGGGGCTTGCGGAAGGTGCGCCGGATCTGGCGGCGGAGCAGGTGGAAGTACTGCGCCGGGGTCGTGCAGTTGACGACCTGCATGTTGTCCTCGGCGCAGAGCTGCAGGAAGCGCTCGAGCCGGGCGCTGGAGTGCTCCGGCCCCTGGCCCTCGTAGCCGTGCGGCAGGAGCAACACGATGCCCGAGGCGCGGCCCCACTTCGACTCGCCCGAGACGATGAACTGGTCGATGATGACCTGGGCGCCGTTGACGAAGTCGCCGAACTGGGCCTCCCAGCAGATGAGCATATGAGGGGCGTCGAGCGAGTAGCCGTAGTCGAAGCCCAGGACGGCGGCCTCGGACAGCATGCTGTCGAAGACGCAGAACTCGGCCTGGTTGCCGGGGTCGATGAAGTTCAGCGGGTAATGGCGTTCGCCCGTCTGCACGTCGACGACCGAGGCGTGCCGCTGGCTGAACGTGCCGCGTCGGCTGTCCTGGCCGCTCAGGCGGACCGGGGTGCCTTCGAGCATCAACGAGCCGAAGGCCAGCAGCTCGGCGAAGGCCCAGTCGATCGGCCCCCCGTCGGCCATGGCCTGCACCCGGGCGCCGAAGATGCGGTCGAGCTTGCGGTTGCGGGTGAAGCCCTCGGGGATCGAGGCCATCCGGTCGGTCACCAGGGCGAGCCGATCGGCGGGCACGCCGGTCTCGACCGGGTTCCAGTCGTACTCGGGGCGGAGCCCGTCCCAGGGCCCCTTGAAGCCCGGCTGGGCGATCTCGGGCCCTTCGGTGGCGTCGTGGACTTCCTTATAAATGGATTCGAGCTTCTCGCGGAAGGTCTCCTCGAGGGTCTCGGCCTCTCCCTGGGTCAGGTCGCCCGACTCGATCAGTTGCTTGGTGTAGACCTCCAGCACGGGGGGGTGCTGGCGGATCGCCTCGTACATGACCGGCTGGGTGAAGGCCGGCTCGTCGCTCTCGTTGTGGCCGTGCTTGCGGTAGCAGACCATGTCGATGACGACATCCAGCCCGAACGTCTCGCGGAACTCGGTCGCCAGCTCGCCGAC
>NZ_JBFEFH010000004.1:0-342618 GCF_040717455.1 Tautonia sp. JC769 | reverse complement strand
CACGACAGATTCCCACGCGGAGGCAACGCAAACCGTTGGTTCGGCCGCAACAGCTCGCGGCCGGGGAAGTGCAGGCCGGCCTCGGAATGCCTCGAATCGAGGAGCGTGCCCGCGGTGGTCTCGATCGTGCCGCTCGCGGCCGAGTATGGCCCTAGCCGGACCGATCTCCTCAACGTGTCAGAGACGCCCGAGTTCCTCACCGAGAAGTCCAAGATTGATGTCATGCCCAGCTACGTCCAGTCGCGCTCGGCAGACGGGGAATTGCTCGCGGGGACGGTGAAACCGCTGATCGTCACGTACACGGATGAGGTCGCGGGGACAGGGGCCTCGGACACGATCGTCGCCATCTCGCTCGATGACGGTGCGACGTGGAAGCATTTCAACCTGTCGAGGAGCGCGACGGAGTCGTCGTTCGACCTGGCCGATGGGCAGGCGGCCTACGGCGACACCGTCAAGCCGGTCATCCAGGTTGCCGGTCGCAACCTGTTCGTCGCGTGGACCTCGAAGTACGCCCCGCTGGAAACGCCGGACTCTGTCAGCCCCGCGTACGGCCGAACGGATTCGTTCGGGGTCGCCGGGGAGCAGGGGTCGGTCGATTACGCCGCCGAGGGCAGGCCGGATCTCGGCGAGGTGCCCTTCAGCGCGGTCTGGGTCGCCCGGGGCATGATCAACCTCGACGGCACGGTCGATTGGCTCCGGGCCGAACAGGTGACATCCGGGGTGCGGGACGCGATCCAGGTGAACATCTCGGGTGCCGGCCAGGCCGGGTTTGCGGTGAGCTGGCAGGAAGACCCGGAGGGGTTGCGGCCCGGTGAAGGGCTCGGGCCGGGCGACGGCCTATCCGGTGCGCTCGTCAGCGATGGCACCGACATCTGGTACAGCTCCATCCGCTGGGACGACTTCCTGAAGAAAGACCCGGCCGTCGACCCCGGGGCCGATCCGCATGGCCGGGCCAAGGCGCTGGTGCCGATGTCCAGCCCGGTTCGCGTCACGAACAATGACGGCGGTCGGACCGGTGCATCGCGCCCCAATATGTTCCTCCAGCCGCTCCGGGATTCGACCGGCAAGGTCATCGGCGCCGAGACGATCCTCGGATACGAGGAGACGAAGGGGGGTGGAGATACGGGGAAGTCCGTCTTCTACCATCACTTCCCGGACTTCACCGACCCGGACACGATCGATGAGGGCGATCTGCTGAGCGATCCCGGGCTCAACGCCCGGCGCGTCCGATTCGTCCTCCAGCCCAAGGCGCAGGCGGGGGACTCGGGGACCGTCCTGGCGGCGCTCTACCGGCAGAGCGAAGGCGGGCACGACTCGCCCGCGGATATCTTCATGAGGCGAGCACTCGGCGACTACACCTTCGCCTCCTTCCAGTCCGAGGTCAACGTCAGCAGCGCGGGCCTGGACGATGGCTGGGACGCCGACCCCGATGACAATGCGCGGGCCCACCGCGGCATCATGCGAGGCGACTTCATGATGCTCGGCTACACCTTGACGACCGACTGGGCAGCAGCCCAGGTCGGTGAAGACCATTACGACTTCTTCGTCCGCAGGTCGTTCGACGGCGGCGTGACCTGGGAGGAGTCGCGGAACCTCTCCAACCTCCCCGACCACACGATGTCGGTGATCGAGCCGCGGATCGTCGGCACGCCGGGCACGATCACCAAGCTCGACGGCCCCCCGACCGGGAACCCCGAAGATCTCCAGAACCCCGACGTGATCTTCGTATCCTATGGCACCGCATTCGACACGCCGGGAGGCGATGAGGACGAGGACTCCGACTCGAAGAACGCGGCCGACATCTTCTATTCCCGGACGACGGACCGGGGCGACACCTACGAACTCGTCTACGACGCAGCGACGGGCGCGTGGGGGTTCGCTCCTCTTGCAGAGGGGCCGGCCTCGCAGGCGGAGGCACAACTCCGGACGACGCCGTCAGGCACGAGGCTCTATGCCGTCTGGAATCAGAACGGGCTGGATCCCGCGACCGGGATCGAGGGGAGCGATTCGTGGTTCGCCAGGATCGAGTTTGCTCCGACGATCAGCGCGCCGGCGGATCAGTCGGCGAGGGAGCGGATCGCGGGGGTGGTCGACCTGGGCACGCTGGTCGACCCGGGGGACGACGGGCCATGGACGGTCGTGATCGACTGGGGCGACGGCACCAGTGATACCGTGGTGGTCGATGAGGCGGGGCCGATCGGCCTGCGGTCGCATCGGTATCTGACGGCGGGGAGCTTCGAGGTCACGCTCTCGGCGGCGGACGACGACGGGGTCGAGGGGCCGTCGAGCAGCTTCCGGGTCGCGGTCACGCCGACCCCGGCGACGCCGGGGGACATGGACCGCGACGGCCTGACCGACCTGGTCGACTACACCTCCGACGCGGCGACGGGCGGCCGGTTCGAGGTCCGCCAGACCTCGGACGGCACCGCGCACCTGGCCCCGCTGGGCGCGATGGGGGACATCCCGGTCCACGGCGACTTCGACGGCGACGGCATCATCGACCTGGCCATCTTCCGCCCGGACGTGGACAGCAACGGCGACGGCGTCGCCGATGCCGCCGGCTGGACGATCGTCGAGTCGTCGACCGGGAGCACGAGGGAGGTCCTCTTCGGCGCGCCGGGGATGATGGACATGCCGGTCGCGGCCGACTTCGACGGCGACGGCATCGCCGACATCGCGACCTTCCGGGCGAGCAGCGACCTGACGCCGGGCGCGGCCGAGTGGTTCATCCTGCCCAGCTCGACGGGGCTGGCGTACCGCTTCGCCTTCGGCGCGGCGAACCTGATGGACCTGCCGGCGCCGGCGGACTTCGACGGCGACGGGAAGGCCGACATCGCGACCTTCCGTCCGGACAGCGACCTGACGCCGGGCGCGGCCGAGTGGTTCATCCTGCCCAGCTCGACGGGCCTGATGGACCTGCCGGCGCCGGCGGACTTCGACGGCGACGGGAAGGCCGACATCGCGACGTATCGCCCGGTGAGCGACCTGCTCGCGGGGTCGGCCCACTGGTTCGTCGTGCCCTCGTCGACGCATCTCGGCTACGCCGAGGCGTTGGGCGAGGCGGGGGACGTGGCGGCCCCGGGGGACTACGACGGGGACGGTCGGATCGACCTGGCGACGTTCCGCCAGGGATCGTCGACCTGGACGATCCGAGAGAGCGCGACGGGTGACGATCGGGCGGAGCTGTTCGGGACGGACGGTCCTCGGACGGTGCCGCTGGTGTCGCCGCTGGTGAGCCGGCTGGCGGCGACGGGGCACGCCCTGGGGATCGGGACGGCCACGGCCGCCCGGCTGGCGGGGGTGTCGGGCCCGTCGACGCTGCTGCAGGCGCTCGACGAGGCGCTGGAGGAACTGGATCGACTGCGGTGGAATTGACCACCGGGTCCGGGCTCGCCGGCCGGGCGTTGCCGGCCGGCGAGCCGAATCATTGCATGTGCGTGTGTTGCTTGAAAAACCCGGGGAGATCGGTCCCCGGGGATGGGGCGGAGGGGGGCGGGGGCCGGGCCGAGCGGCGTCAAAGCTCGGGGACCGACGATTTCGACTCGCCGGGATTGGGCTCGGCGGAGTCGGGATGGATGCCCTGGTAAATCATCGCCATGCGTTCGCGATGACGAAACCAGGAATTGAAGATGCCAGCAATCGATCCCGAAGTGATTGCGACGATGGCGATCCAGCCGAACCAGGGGATCGAGGCGACGGCGGTCCAGACATTCGACATGAGGGGGCCTCCGAACCTGAGACGCTTGGGATGCGATCGCGGCGCCCGGACGAGGCCGGGCGACCGATCGGGGGCGTACAGAAAGGGGTTCGACGCTCCCCCGGATTTCTTGTCGGGCTGGTCGGGGAGCGGCTGCGGGTCAGTTCGGTTCGACGCCCCGGAACGCCAGGGATCGGGGCGAGGGGCGATCGGGCGGGGAGGCGAGGCCCGAGGGGGTTGGCGGGGGGGGCGTCGGGTCGGGGTGGGAATCGAGGACCGCGTGCAGCTCGGCGGCGTCGATCGTCTCGCGGTCGAGGAGCAGCTCGGTGAGGGCGACGAGCGCACCGGCGCGGCGGCGGAGGAGGGAGTGGGCGAGGGCGAGGGCCTCGTCGAGGAGGCGGCGGACCTCGAGGTCGATCTCGCGGATGGTCCGCTCGCTCCAGCCGGGGCCGCCCTGGCCGGACGAGGGGTCGATGCCGTAGCAGACGCGGCCGAGGTTGGGGCTCATGCCGAAGTCGGTCACCATGCGCCGGGCGATCTGGGTGGCGCGCTGCAGGTCGCTGGTCGCGCCGTCGGAGATGGAATTGAGGGCGAGTTCCTCGGCCGCGGTGCCGCCGAGCAGGCCGGCGAGGCAGTGCATGAGCCACTCGGTCGTGTGGAGGAAGCGGTCTTCCTCGGGCCGGTACATGGTGAACCCGCCCATGCCGTTGCCCCGGCCGATGATGGTGACCTTGTGGACGGGGTCGGTGCCGGGGAGGCTGGCGGAGACGAGGGCGTGGCCGGCCTCGTGGACGGCGATCCGCCGGCGCTCGTCGGGTCGCATGACCCGGCCGCGGGTCTCGGGGCCGGCGAGGATGCGCTCGAACCCCTGCTCGAAGTCGGCCCGCTCGACCCGGTCCTTCCCCTTGCGGGCGGCGAGCAGGGCGGCCTCGTTGACGAGGTTGGCCAGCTCGGCCCCGGCGAATCCGGAGGTCATGGCCGCGACCTGGCGGAGGTCGAGCTGCTCGCAGAGCGGGACCTCTCGGGAGTGGACCTTGAGGATCTGCTCGCGGCCGACGAGGTCGGGCGGGTCGACCCGGATGTGGCGGTCGAAGCGGCCGGGGCGGATCAACGCCGGGTCGAGCGTCTCGGGGCGGTTGGTGGCGGCCATGACGATGATGCCGCTGTTGGCGTCGAAGCCGTCCATCGCCACGAGGAGCTGGTTGAGGGTCTGGTCGCGCTCGTCCTGGGCACCCGAGGCGCCCGAGGATCGGACCTTGCCGATGGCGTCGATCTCGTCGATGAAGATCAGGCAGGGTGCCTTGGCCTCGGCCTTGGCGAAGAGGTTGCGGACCCGCGCGGCACCGACGCCGACGTACATCTCCATGAAATCGGAGCCGGAGAGGGCGAAGAAGGGGACGCCCGCCTCTCCCGAGACGGCCCGGGCGAGCAGGGTCTTGCCGGTGCCGGGGGGGCCGACGAGGAGGACCCCCTTGGGGATCCGGCCGCCGAGCGCGGCGTAACGCTCGGGGGTCTTGAGGAAGCCGACGACCTCCTGGAGTTCCTCGACGGCCTCGCGGAGGCCGGCGACGTCGTCGAAGGTGACGCGGCGAGACGACTGGTCGCGGGCCTTCGGCTTGCTGCGGGTGAAGGCCATGGCCGGGCCGAGGCCGCCCCCTCGGGTGATGAGGAAGAGGCCGAGGAGCAGCAGGACGACGACGGCGAGCGTGGCGATGCCGGAGGCGATCGGGCCGATGTCGCGCTGGTATTCGTAGTCGTCGGCGTGTTGATCGAGCAGGGTGGTCAGGTCGGGGTCGGCCTGGGCGCCGGACCAGGTGGCCCGGATGCGCCTGGGGCTGCCGTCGGCGTCGGCGGAGCGGAGTTCGGCGTCGAGGCTCCGAGCCCCGAGCTGGACCGACTTGACCTGCCCGTCGACGAGGCCGCGGCGGAACTGGCCGTAGGTCCAGGATTCGATCGTCGAGGCGCGATGGCTCATGATCGCGGCGACGGTGAAGAGGACCAGGACCGCGCCGATGGCGAGGCCCCAGAGGATGAGGGGCCGTCTCGGGCCGGACGGGTTGCCTGACGAAGGGGAGTGATGCGCGCTCATCGGGTGTCGTCTCGGTGATCGGGAGGCAGGGCGAAAGTCACGATGCAAGGCGAAACGAACGAGCTTCGGAGGCTGATCCTGGGACGTATGGGCGGACGGACGTGAGTGAATCTACCGATTGATCGGCACGCGAGGGGTCGGGTCGAGGGAGCGGGCTACGATTCCGGTTGGGCGGGGTCGATCCGGAGCCCGGAGCGGGCCCGAAACGCCTCGGGCCGGGGGCGTCGGTCGGGACCGGGGTGGGCGGGGGCGGGGGCGGGGGCCGCGCCGACGGTCGAGGAGGCGGGGTGGTGCTCGATCCGCCGGGCCTTGGACAGGTCGATGGTGGTGTCGGAGAGGGCGACCTCGATGCGGCGGTCGCCGGGGAGTTGCTGCGGGATGGTCACGGTGAAGGTGCTGCCGCGGCCGGGCTCGCTGTCGAGGCTCACGTCGCCGCCGAGCATGCGGGCCAGTTCGCGGACGATGGAGAGGCCGAGCCCGGTCCCCTGGTGCTCCCGGATCAGGACGTCGGCCGACTGGCCGGGGATGCCGGCCTGGCGGAACTTCTCGAAGATCACCTCGCGGTCCTCGGCGGCGATCCCGATGCCGTTGTCGGCCACGGCGACGACGATGGAGCGGCCTTCGGCCCTGGCCGAGAGGACGACGCGGCCCCCTTCGGGGGTGAACTTGAGGGCGTTGGACAGGAGGTTGTAGACGATCTGACGCAGTTTGCCCTGGTCCTGGCGGACGAGGGGGATGGCCTCGTCGAGCCGGCATTCCAGCTCGATGCTCTTGCGCTCGGCCATGGGGCGCATCTGCACGGCGAGGGTCTCGCAGACTTCGCGGACCGAGAAGTCGTCGGCGCGGACCTCCATCTTGCCGGACTCGATCTTGGCCAGGTCGAGGATGTCGTTGATCATCGACAGGAGCATCCGGCCGCTGTTCTGGATGTTCGAGGCGTAGCGGCGCTGCTTCTCGCCGAGCTGATCGTTGCCGGAGAGGACCTCGGAGAACCCGATGATGCTATTCAAGGGGGTCCGGAGTTCGTGACTCATGGTGGCGAGGAAATCGCTCTTGATCCGGTTCATCTCGTAGAGGGCCATGTTGGCCTGGGCCAGCTCGTCGACCTTGCGGTCGAGGTCGCCGTTGACGTCGCGCAGCTCTTGCTGCATGGCGACGAGGTTGTGGAGCATGCGGTTGAAGGCGTGGGAGAGCTCCTCGAATTCGTCGCCGGTCTGGATGCGGCTGCGGATGTTCAGGCGGCCGGCGGCGATGGCGTCGGAGACCTCGCGCAGGTGCTTCACGGGCCGGACGATGATGTAGCGGACGATCGTCCAGGAGGCGAACATGGCCAGGATGGCCGTGACCAGGGCGGTGGCGATGAGGATGGCCCGGTTGCGGTTGATGGCCTTGTTGGTCTGCTCCATCGGCAGCTTGACCAGGACGACGCCGGCGAGGTCGCCGGGCTGGGTGCGGGCGTACTTGCCCGACTCGTCGAGGCGGATCATGTCGTGATACTGGGCCGCGGAGGAGAGGCCGGGCTCGTCGTCGAGGGGGGCGTCGGGCGGTTCGATCGGCGGCAGGGTCGCGCCGGGGTCGTCCTCGTCGCCCAGGCTCGTCATGTCGATCGGCACCATCGCGGGGACCGGGTCGGTCGCCGGGCGGGCGTGGCAGGAGGCGATGCAGCCGGGCCGGAACAGGACGGCCTGGACATAGGTGTATTCGGAGCGGTCCTGGCCGATCTCGGTGTACTCGGCCGGGGTGCCGTCGGGGAAGCTGTAGGGTCGGGTCAGGCCGTTGGCGTCCCAGTCGCCGCGCTGGCGGACGGCGGCCTGGAGGAAGCGGTCGACGATCCGGCGCTCGAAGTCGTCCCGGGGGCGGCGGTCGGCCTCCTCGGCGAACGGCTTGACGACGTGCCAGTCGAAGTGCTGGAAGCCGTCCTTGGGGGTCAGCTCGCGCGAGACCTTGTCGACGATCGGGGCCAGCTCGGGGCGGACGAGGGCGGCCTTGAGGTGGATCTCCTCGAGGATCGGCTTGACCTGCATCCGGGCGGCCTGGCGGCTCTGGCCGATGACGAGGCTCTCGGTCTTGCGCCCGTAGATATAAAAACTGATCGTGACCAGCAGCAGGATGCCGCCGCCGAAGATGAACCGGCACTTCCGCTCCAGGCTCGTCTCGCCGAGCAGGTGCTTGAAGGTGCGATACGACACCGGCGGTCTCCGTCGGGACGCTCGGAGCACACGAACACGCGACGATCGAAGGCGACGGACGCGACGGGGTCCGATCGGCTTGATCCGAGACGCTAGCGATCCTCGGTGCGGGTCCTTCCCTGGAATGCGTCCCAGGATACCCGATCGCGGCACCGTCGCCTAGACGATCCGGGACGATTGCGGCGACGCTGCCGGGTGGGGGTGTCGGGTCCGCGGGGGCTCACCGAGGCGGGGCGGTTCCGGCGGATCGGTGCGATTCGAGCGGTCCCCGCCTGCGCGAGGCGGTTCGTTCGGGCCGCGGGCCTCCCTGACCCGCGAGAGCGGTCGATGGGAGGTAGAAGGCGGTGGCGAGAAAAGGGACGCGGTTCGATCGTCTCGAGAGCCGCGAGGGCGGGAAAGAAGTGGTCTGGTCGCCAAGGAGGGAGGATCGCGGGGTGAGGCGATCGGCCCAGGCACCCCTCACCCGGCCTGACGGCCACCCTCTCCCCCAGAGGGGGTGAGGGTTGAGAATGGCTTGCTCTGCTCCCAGCGTTCGCGGGATGAGGGGTCGGCGGCTGGGGGAGGATAAGAATCGATCGGGATGTCCGAGACGGTTCCAGGCGAGGGGGCCTGATCGGTCAGTCGGCCGGATCGGGGAGGACGACTTGGATCGGGACCGGCTCGGGATGGTCGGCATCGCGGGGGGGGACGGCGAGGGTGACGGGGGCGGAGGCGCCGTCGATCCGGAGGGAGTGCTCGCCGGCCTCGAGGCCGAGCAGCAGGGCCGAGCCGGTGGAGTCGGTGCGGAGCGAGGTCGGCCAGAGGTCGGCGTACGGGCCCGCGGGGCGGAGGACCTGGAAGGGGCAATCGGGGACGGGGCGATCGGAGGCGTCGACGACCTGGAGGGAGATCGGGGCGCCGGGCTCGGGGATGTCGAGGGCGAGATCGGGGAGGGGTTCCCCCTCGGCGGCGACGAATTCGATGGCGGGGGAGGTCCAGATCCGGTCGCGGGATGCCTGGACGAGGTAGCGGCCGGGGGTCAGGCCGGCGAGGAGGAACGCGCCGTCGGCGTCGGCGGTGGTTTCGAGGCTGAGGGCGAGCGAGAGGTCGCCGCCGCCCTGATGCTGGGCCGACACCCGGATCTGGCCGAGGCGGTCGCCGAGTGGCCGGCCGCCGATCGTGACGCGGCCCGAGGCGGCGACCGGGGGGGGCAGGACGATGCGACGCGCCTCGGGCTGGTCGGCCCCGAGGACGACCGCGCCGTTGGAGCCGGGCAGGCGGACCGCGACCGAGGGGGCGGGGACGCGGCCGGGGGGCTCGTCCTCGCCGAGGGAGATCCAGCGCCCGTTCCAGGAGAGGCGGCCCGAGGCATCGGTGATCCCTTCGGTGGTCGGCCTCGCGTAAGCCGGGGAGAAGAGCAACGCCCGGGCGGCGAAGGCGGGGACCTCGCCGTTTTCGAGGAAGACGCGGGCGGCCGGAGGCGGGTCCGGGAAGCGTCGCTCCCGGGGGTCGGGGGCGTCCGCGGGGGCGGGCAGTTCCAGGCGGTTGACCCCCTGGGCCAGGTCGACCTCGACGGGGCCGAGCGAGCGGTGGTCCTGGTCGATCACCCTGGTGATGTAGAGGGACGCGGTGCCGATCGGGAGCGGACCGATCCGGAATCGGCCGGACTCGGGGTCGTGCCGGGCGGTCGGCTCGATTCGGCCTCGGGCGGGATCGCCGGCGACGTTGACCCGATCGTTGCGGGCCTGGAAACCGGGGCGAGGCAGCAGGAGGCCGTCGAGGTAGGCGACCGGCTCGGCCCGGAGTTCGACCGTCCGGTCGTCGTCGGAGGCCAGCTCGACGGCGCGGCCGAGGATGGCGAACGGACGGCGGAAGCGTTCGGCGTCCGGGTCGTCGGAGAAGGTGAGGGTCGGCGGCGGGTCGAGGCCGTCGAGGATGGCTCGGATGCGGTAGGAACCGCTGGGCAGTTCGGTGAACCGGGCCAGGCCAGTCTCGTCGGTGGTCGCGGCGAAGTCGATCGATTCGTCCCAGCCGGGAGTGACGAGCAGGGCCGTCCCCGGGGCGGGCCGGCCGTCGGCATCGCGCAATTGGATCTGGAGCGTGGCGGGCCCGCGACGGACGGCGCGGAGCGGGATCGGCTCCCCATTTGGCTCGGCGGCGGAGACGGCGACCTGGGCGGTGGCCTCGTAGAAGGGCTCGGCGCGGTCGGGGTTGGGGTGGAGCTTCGAGTCGCGGAACCGGACGAGGACCTGGTGGATTCCCGCGGCCTGGAAGGCGTGGGCACCGATGCCGTCGTCATCGACCGCGAAGGAGGAGGAGGAGCCGGGCTGGGGCAAGGTGATGAAGAAGTCCCGGGAATCGAGCGGCGAGCCGTCGGGGAAGAGGACCCGGAAGCGGCGCTCGGTGGGGCGCGGCTGGAGCGCGACCGAGTGCGCGACGGTCTGGCCGTCGGCGACCTCGATGCCGTCGGCCATGCCGAGCACGGGAGGATCGTTCCCGACCCTCCAGAAGTGGAACTCCAGGCGGGGTGCCTGGCCTTCGGCGGCCCGGATCTGGTACGAGCCGGGCAGGAGGTGGTCGAACCGGGCGACGCCGTCGGGACCCGTGGTGGCGGTCGGGGAGAGCCGGGAGAAGGGGTCGGCGTCGTCGTCGGCGCCGCGCTGGGGGCCGAGGATCATGGTCCGGGCGAAGAAGTTCCCGTAGGGGCTCGCCTGTTCGAGACGGACCCCGGCGTCCGGGACGGGGCGGCCGTCCTTCAGGACGGTGACGAGCAGGGTTCCTCCCCGGTCGGCCAGGGTGATTTCGAGGGGGGGGCGATCGGGGGCGTCGGGCGAGGGGGCCGGGGCGTACGCCACGGCGGGGGGCCGGCCCTGCGGGGAGACGACGACGAGGAGCGTGCTCATGAACTGATGGGAAGGCCCGGCGATGCGGAAGGCGCCCCGGGCGTCGGTCGTGGTCGAGCGTTGTTCGCCCCCGAGCCGCATGCCGGTGTTGAACTCGGCCCGGACGGCGACCGGGGCGTCGGGGACGGGGAGGCCACGGGCGTCGGTGACGACGCCTTCGACCCAGGTGATTTCCTCGTCTGGATTGCCGCGATTGACAAACCCGCCCATCCCTTGCGGGGCGCCGGGGGGCGGTTCAGGGGCGGGGCCGAGGACGACCCCCTCGATACTCCGGCCGGGGACGACCGCGAGGTTGACCTGATCGACCCGGACCGGCTTGCCGTCGAGGAAAGCCCGGAGGGTCTGCGGGCCGGGCTGGACCCGGCGGAGGGTGAAGCGGCCGTCGGCGTCGCACGGGGCCCGGGAGGAATTCCAGGGGGTCTCGCCGACGCCGACCGTGTCGACCTTGCCGATCAACTCGGGGGCGAGTCGCCCTTCGACCGCGCCGAACCGGGCGAGCCGGGGGACCCGGGGCTGGACGGCCTGACCGCCGACGACCTCGAACCAGCCGGTGGCGCCGAAGCCGACCTCGGGGACGACGAGGCGGAGGCGCTGCATCCCCTCGACCCAGCGGAGGCGGAGGAGGCCCCCGTCATCGGTGGCGGCGGAGAGGCGGGCGCTGGTCTCTCCGTGGAAGCCGAAGCGTCGGCCTTCGGGGTAGACCTCCACGGCACGATGGGCGAGCGGGGTGCCGTCGGATTCGAACAGCCGGATCTCGGAGGTGCCGGTCGGGGGGCAGAGGACCTGGAGGTGGGGTTCGCCGTCCTCCCGAGTCCAGCGGGTCTCGGCCGATTCGAGGTACTGGTCCTCGGCGTGGCGGCGGAAGGACTCGTTGAGGGGGCCTCGGCCGACGTGGACGATCTCCCAGGTGGAGGCCCTTGGGTCCTGGACCTGGATCCGGCAGAGGGGGCCGCTGGAGCCCTCGGCGCCGGCGTGGAGGTTGAGGACGCGGAGGGGGATCCACCGGAAGCGGCCGTCGGCGTCGGTGGTGACGGTGGTTTCGGGGTGCCCCCCTTGCGAGAAGGAGAGGGAGACGAAGGCGGCCGGTTTCTCGGTGCCGACGAAGACGGCGGTCCCCTCGACGACTTCGAGACGCTCGTCGGCCTGGGCGGGGAGGGCCGGGATCGCGACGAGCAGGAGGCCGAAGGTCAGGCGGATCATGGGGGAGGCGCTCCGATCGGGCCGCGGCGTCCGAATCAATCGGCGAAGAACCAAGCCTTCAGACTCTAGAGCGTCATTGAGCATTCGACCGGTTGCGAAGTTTTTCGGAATCGTTACGACCGCGAGGGGCGATCCTCCCTGGGCTTCTTGCGGATGGGGGGGAGTGACTCGACGGCGGGGCCGTCGCCGGGCTGGCAAGTGGGGCAGAAGTGGCTCGACCGGCCGATGAGGCCGGCGATGCGGGCCCGGACGATGGGGGTCTGGCAGACTTTGCAGGGCTCGCCGGTGCGGCCGTAGACGTGATTGATGGCGAGGAATCCGCCTTCGAGGCCGAGGACGGTCCGGTAGCCCTGGTCGAAGCTGGAGCCCTCGGCGGCGATGGCGGCGGCGAGGACCTCGCCCATGGCGCGGTGCATCAGGTCGATGGAGGGGCGGTCGAGGGTGTTGGCCGGGCGCTCGGGGTGGATGCCGGAGCGGTGGAGGATCTCGTCCGCATAGATGTTGCCGATGCCGGCCAGGACCTTCTGATCGAGGAGCGTGGGCTTGATCGGCCGGGAGGTGCGGGAGAGCCGCTGGGCCAGGTCGTCGGCGGAGATGACCAGGGCGTCGGGGCCGTGGGACTTGGAGAAGGCGAGCGCGGCGGCGTCGAGGTCGGGATACCAGGCGATCCGGCCGAGGCGACGGGGGTCGTTGTAATGGACGGCGGCGTAGGGCTCGGGGCGGGCCATCGCGAAGCTGAGCCGGATGTGCCGGGCCAGCTCGGAGTCGACGAGGTAAAAGGCTCCGGTCATCCGGGGCTGGATGACGATGATCCCCCTGGGTGCGGCCAGGGCGATGACGACCCACTTGCCGCGGCGGTCGACGGACTCGACGCGAGCGCCTTTGGCATTGCGCTGGAGGGTGTCGGCGTCGCAGTTCGCGAGGAGGTGGGGGTCGATGACCGCGAGTTTGCGGATGGTCCGGCCCTGCAGGGCGGGGCGGAGTCCGCGGACCATGGTCTCGACCTCGGGCAGCTCGGGCATGGCAAGGGGACCTGATCGGCCAAGGGGCGTTGAGGGCGGAGCGATCGGGGCAACGGGACTCCATTGTACGCCTTCGCCGATCGTTCACGAACAGTTCACCGATTGATCGCAAACGATCAGAAATGTTTCCGGAATCGCGCAGAAACGGTCATTTTCGGCGGTGGGTCCTTGACGGGATTCGCTCGGCATTGGAATCTAGTGAGAGAGTCGTGCGAGAAACCTGCCGGAAGGGGTGACATGCTGGTCGAATCGCGGCGACGAACCCTCCTGGAGCTGGTCAGCCGACAGGGGTTTGCCTCCCTGGAGGAGCTGGTCAAGGCGACGGGGGCGTCGGAGAGCACGATTCGGCGCGACCTGGAGGCCCTGGACCAGGCCGGGGCGATCAAGCGGACCCACGGCGGGGCGGTCTGTTCGGGAGAGGTGCGGTCGATGCCCGCCCTCGACGACCGGGTGACGACCGCGGCCGAGGAGAAGCAGGCGATCGGCCGGGCGGTGTGCGACCTGATCGAGGACGGCGAGACGGTCCTGCTCGACGGCGGGACGACCACCCTGGAGGTGGCCCGGGCG
The DNA here is from genome assembly GCF_040717455.1 of Tautonia sp. JC769. Classification (NCBI taxonomy): domain Bacteria; kingdom Pseudomonadati; phylum Planctomycetota; class Planctomycetia; order Isosphaerales; family Isosphaeraceae; genus Tautonia; species Tautonia sp. JC769. Next base: position 328,972 of record NZ_JBFEFH010000004.1, on the reverse strand, counting down.
CTGGTGGGGAGGCCCTTGCAGGTGGTGACCAATAGCCTGCCGATCGCGGCCCTGCTGGCGTCGAGCAAGGAGACCGACCTGATCCTGATCGGCGGCTACGTCTACCCCCGGACCGGCGTGGCGATGGGACCCCTGGCCGTGGCCACGATGCAGGGCATTCGCGTGCGGCGGGCGGTGCTGGGGGCCGGCGGGATCACGGGCGAGGGCGTGTTCAACTCGAACAGTCTGCTGGTCGAGACCGAGCGACAGATGATGACATGCGGGCAGGAGATCGTGATCGCCGCGGATCATTCCAAGTTCGGCCGCCTGTCGCTGACCCGACTGTGCGGCCTGGATGAGGTGGATCGCGTGGTGACGGACTCGCGGATTTCCGGCGACGACCGGGAGATGCTGGAGGATGCCGGGGTGGCCCTGACCATCGCTCCAATCGGCCCGATTGAAGACAACGATTCCGACCGCCGAGCGTCGGCCAGAACCCCCGGATCGAGGAGCGTCTCCCGATGAGTGCGACCGCCGCGATCAGCCGAGGACAGATCGAACAGGTCGTTCGGTCGATCCTCCAGCAGCAATTCTCCGGCAACGGCCAGGCGCAGGCCGGGTATCGGCCGAATCTGGTGGTGAACATCTCGGCCAGGCACGTGCACCTGACGCAGGAGCATGTGGACATCCTCTTCGGCCAGGGCTACCAGCTCAGCGAGATGAAGCGCCTGTACCAGGCGACCGACTTCGCCAGCAACGAGACGGTGGCGGTGGTCGGGCCCCGGCAGCGGATGATCCCGAATATCCGCATCCTGGGCCCCTGCCGGAAGTTCAGCCAGGTCGAGCTGTCGTTCACCGACGCGATCAGCCTGGGCATTGATGTCCCCGTGCGGATGTCCGGGGACATCGAGGGGACCCCGGGGTGCCTGCTGATCGGCCCGAAGGGGAGCGTCGAGCTGACGAAGGGGGTCATCAGGGCCGAGCGGCATGTTCACATGGGAGATCGAGACGCCGAGTACTACGGCGTGAAGGCGAAGGACCGGATGAATCTCCGGATTCACGGCCCCTGCCCGACCACGCTGGAGGGCCTCCTGGTCCGGACCCATCCGGACTGGAAATTGGAGGTCCACATCGATACCGACGAGGGGAACGCGAGCGACCTGGTCCATGCGACCAAGGTCGAACTGATCAAGCCGTGAGGCCCGGGGCGAGGCCGGGGCGCCTCGATCGCCGTCACTCACCGACACCGACCGACACCACACCACAACGAACCATTGCCGACGTTTCGGGGGGCGTGACCCCGGCCGGCGGCCGAACTGCAGGGGACCGATCATGGCCAATGGATCCATCCACGAAGCGCTCGGGATGATCGAGACGAAAGGGTTCGTCGCGCTGGTCGAGGCGACCGACGCGATGCTGAAGGCGGCCAACGTGGAGCTGGCCGGCTGGGACAAGGTCGGCAGCGGCCTGGTGACGGCGTTCGTCGTCGGCGACGTGGCGGCGGTGAAGGCGGCCGTCGACGCGGGGGCCGCGGCGGCGAGCCGGATCGGCGAGGTCTTGAGCGTTCAGGTGATCCCGCGGCCGCACGAGGAACTCGGCGGCGTGCTGAGCTTCGCCAAGGCGAAGGCGGCGGCCCAGGCCGGCACCGCGTCCGCCCCCAAGAAAGAGGGAGCCTGAGTCATGGCATTCGGAAATGCATCGGGAGAGGCGCTCGGGATGATCGAGTGCCGGGGGCTGGTCGGCATCATCGAGGCGACCGACGCGATGCTGAAGGCGGCCAACGTGACGCACGTGGGCCGGATCAGCGTGGGCGGGACGTACGTCACCACGGTCGTCCGGGGGGACGTGGGGAGCGTCCGGGCGGCGGTCGAGGCCGGGGCCGAGTCGGCCAGCCGGGTCGGCGACCTCGTCTCGGCGCACGTGATCCCGAGGCCGGACCCGGCCGTGCTGGGCACTTTCTTCGCCTGATCCGGGCCGTCGAAACCGACCGGGCCGATTGATCGTTCAGGGCAAGGCGCGGGAGGGGATGTCGACCCTCCCGCACGTTGCATCGCTCCGCTCAACCCATTCCATGATCGAGAACCATCCATGAACGGCTCGGCGCTGGGCCTGATCGAGACGAGAGGGCTGATCGGCCTGATCTACGCGTATGACGCGATGCTCAAGGCTGCAAACGTGGAGGTGGCGACGCCGGTCATCAAGCTCGATGGCGGCGTGGTCAGCGGCATCATCCGGGGGGACGTGAGCAGCGTCCGGGCCGCGGTGGAGGCCGGGGCCGAGGCCGCGGCGCGCTGCGGCGAGCTGCATGCGGCCCATGTGATTCCCCGGCCCGACCCGGCCGTGGTCGCCGCCTTCGTCGGCAAGTGACCCGGGCGATTGAAAGGGACGCGCGATGAAGATCCTGGTCGCCAACCTCGGCAGCACCAGCTTCAAGTACCGCCTGTATGACCTGGGGGCGCCGGGAGAGCCGATGCTCGCCCGGGGGGCGGTCGATCGGATCGGTGCGCCGCAGTCGAAGGTCGCGTACAGCTCGTCGAAGGGGAAGACCGACGGCGAGCAGCCGATCCCCGACCACGGGGAGGCGGTGCGGCTCTGCCTGGAGCAATTGACCGACCCGGACCTCGGCGTGATCGCTTCGGCCGACGAGGTCGCGGCGATCGGATTCAAAGCGGTTCATGCCAAGGGGGTGAGCGGAGTCCAGCGCGTTGATGCGAACCTGCTCACCGCGATGGAAGCGTTCAACGACGTCGCCCCGGCGCACAACCCTCCCTACGTGAAGGCGATGCGGATGCTCGCCGAGCGGTTCCCGAGCATGCCCCTGGTGGCGGCCTTCGAGACCGGCTTCCACGCGACGATCCCCGACCGGACCCGGCGCTATGCCATCCCGGAGGCGTGGGCGACCGAGCACGGGGTGCTGCGCTGGGGGTTCCACGGTGCGAGCCACCGCTACATCGCCGAGCGGTCGGCCGAGCTGATCCAGCGGCCCGGCCTGAAGGTGATCTCGTGCCATCTGGGGGGCAGCTCCTCCCTGTGCGCGATCAAGGACGGGAAGTCGGTCGCCACGAGCATGGGCATGAGCCCGCAGTCGGGCCTCTTCCAGAACAACAGGGTGGGGGATTTCGATCCGTTCGCCCTGCCGGCGGTGATGCGGGCGACCGGGATGTCGCTGGAGCAGACGCTCGACGTGCTGGCGTCGCAGTCGGGCTTGCTCGGCCTCTCCGGGGTGAACGACCTGCGGGACGTGGAGGCGGCGGCCGATTCGGGGGACGCGAAGGCGCAGCTCGCGCTGGAGATGTTCGTCACCTCGATCCGGCACTACCTCGGCGCCTATCTCGTGGAGCTGGGGGATACGGACGCGATCGTGTTCACGGCGGGCATCGGTGAGAATTCGTCCCGCATTCGATCGATGGTCTGCCGGGATCTCGGGTTCTTCGGCATTCACTTGAACACTGAGCTGAACGAGGCGGTCGGCGGGGAGCACAAGATCTCGACGGCGGACAGCAAGGTCGAGGTCTGGGTCATCCCGACGAATGAGGAGATCATCGTGGCCCGGCAGGCGAGAGACCTGCTGGCGGGTTCGGCGTGAGATGGTGGTCGTCGTGGGAACCAACCTTCAGGAAATCGGAGCGCATCGATGTTTGTTGCCCGAGTGACCGGATCCGTGGTCGCGACCCAGAAGGTCGCGTCGATGACCGGGCACAAGCTCCTGACGGTTGAGCCGTACCGGGTCGATCCCGAGTCGAACACCCGACTGGTCCCGACCGGCCGGACGTTCGTGGTGGTCGATACCTTGGGGGCGGGCCTGGGCGAGATGGTCCTGATCTGCCAGGGGTCGAGCGCCCGCCTGACGCCGGAGACGGAGAAGCTGCCGATCGACGCGGTGGTGATCGGGCTGGTGGACACGGTCGATATCGGCGGCTCGGTGGTCTTCTCCGGCCGGGACGATGGCCGTGACCATTGATGTTCAATCGTCGGAATTCAAGATCTCGGGGGAGAGTCGGATGCGGCCTGGAGATCATGCTGGCCATCCTGTTTGCGCTGGTCCACTCCGCGGTGGCCTGGCACGTCTCGGGATGGTGGCCGCGGGTGCTTTCGTTGCCGCCGAACGCACCGGCCCGGGTCCTCTTCGCGATGTACTGGTGGCCGCCGATGCGGCTGCTCGGTGTGGTCGCCGCCGAGGCGGGGGCGCCGGCGGGGGGGATCACGAACCTGATGCTCCTGCCCCTGGCCTGGATGACCTGCTTCGTCTACGGGTGGTTGACCGCGATCGCCATCCGCCTTCCGTTTCGGATCAAGAACCGTCGATAACCTGATTCAGTAGGCCATTGGCCGGGTCGATCTGATCGACCGGCCGATGCCGGGCGCGGCCCGGACTGGGCCGAGCCCTTCCCTTCCCGGGGTGATCGCCATGCAACCGATGACCGAGGACCTGATTCGCAACGTGGTGCAGCAAGTCTTGTCGCAGATGGGCGGCAACGGCTCGCCCGCGAGCACCGGCGGGCAGCGCCCGAGCGGCAACGACGGCGTGTACCCGACGGCCGATGCCGCGGTGGCGGCGTCGGAGGCGGCCTTCCGGGCCTTCCGCCTGCGTCCGCTGGCCGATCGGGACCGCGCGGTCAGGGAGATCAAGCGGCTCTGCGTGGAGCGGGCCGAGGAGTGGGGCCGCAAGGAGCTGGACGAGACGACGATCGGCCGGCTCGACCACAAGATCGCCAAGCTTCGGGACGCGATCCCGCCGATCCCGGGGGTGGAATACCTGCGGACCGAGAACAACGCGGGCGACAACGGACTGACCCTGACGCAGTACGCCCCGTTCGGCGTGATCGGCGCGATCACCCCGGTGACACACAGCCTGCCGACCTTAGCGTGCAATGCCATCAACATGCTCGCGGCCGGCAATACGGTCGTCTTCAACGCGCACCCGTCGGGGGCGAACATCGCGGCGGAAGGGGTGCAGGCGTTTAACCGGGCGATCCGGAATGCGATCGGCCTGGACGACCTCCTGACGATCATCAACCCTCCCACGATCGAGTCGGCCGACGCCCTGTTCAAGCACCGGGGCGTGAAGCTGCTGGTGGTGACGGGGGGGCCGGTCGTGGCCCGGGCGGCGTTGGCGAGCAACAAGCGGGCCATCGTGGCCGGGCCGGGGAATCCGCCGGTGGTGGTCGATGGGACGGCCTGCGTCGACAACGCGGCGAAGTCGATCATCGCGGGGGCCGCCTTCGATAATAACCTGCTCTGCATCGGCGAGAAGCAAGTGTTCGCCACGGCGGACGTCTTCGACAAGCTGATGGATGCGGTGGGCAGATCGGGCGGCTATCGGCTCGATCCGCACCAGATCGAAGCGTTGACTCGGGCGGCGTTCGTGAAGGGGGACGACGGGAAGTTCCACGTCAATAAGGATCTGGTGGGCAAGGACCCGGGCGTGCTCGCCCGATCTGCGGGGGCGACGATCCCGGCGGGGACCCAGATCCTGTTCGGGGAAACCGGGGCCGATCACCTGTTCGTGGAACATGAACAGATGATGCCGTTCATTCCGTTCGTGCGGGTGACGAACGTGGACCGGGCCATCGAACTGGCGAAGCAGTCGGAGCACGGTTACGGCCACACGGCGATCCTGCACTCGCGCGATACGACCGTGATGGACAAGATGGGCCGGGTGATGGACTGCACGATCTTCGTCGTCAACGGGGCCTGCGTGGCGGGGCTCGGGACGGGGGGCGAAGGGGTCGGCTCGTACTCGATCGCCGGGCCGACGGGTGAAGGGGTGACGACCCCATTGACCTTCACCCGACAGAGGCGGACGGCGATCATCGGCGGGATGCGGTTCATCTGACCGCGACTCACTCACCCTTCACTTGCTCGGAGGATCGACCCGTGCAGATCGGCCGCGTGCTCGGTTCGGCGACATCGACGATCAAGCACCCGACGTTTCAAGGGGAGCGGCTGGTCGTGGTGCAGCTCGAAGGAACCGACGGGCGGGACGACGGCGAGCCGGTCCTTGCGTTCGACCGGCTCGGGGCCGGGAAGGGGGATCGGGTGATCCTGACGAGCGACGGGAAGGTGTTGCAGGGGATGCTCGGCCGGAATACACCCGGCCGGTGGAGCGTGCTGGGGTTGCCGGATTCATGATCGTGCCGACGATCGGACAGGTTGATGATGCCGTGAGGGCCGTGCTGGCGGGCTTGCGCCGGGCACCCCGGCCCGATCGCCGATCGTCCGGCGTGTTCGCGGGGCGGTTGCTCGGCCAACGCCAAGTTGAGGGGCTGGGGGAGGAGATCCGGGAGATCCGGATCGCCCCGAACACGGTCATCACGCCGATCGCCCGCGACCTGTTGAAGCGTCGAGGGATCTTGATCCGATGGGTCTCGGAGCGGCTGGCGGCTCGGATCGGAGAATGGGGATTCGTGCTGGAAGACGGGGCGGTGATGGCGGACGCCCTGCGGCGATCGCTGCTCGCCGCGGAGGGCGGCTGGCACGACCTGGGGGACGAGCTGATCGAGGCGGCCCACTGGGTTTCGGCCGAGGACGGTCGGGGCGCGGTGGTCTTCTCGGAGCAAGGGTCGGTGGCGTGCTGGCTGGCGTCGCAGGTCCCCGGGGTGCGATCGGCGGCGGCCGGGGATGCGGATGGGGTGGCCCGGGCGGTGGAGCACCTGGGGGTGAACCTGCTGGTGCTGGAGCCGGCGGGGCATTCGATCCCGTCGCTGCTGCACTGCGTGAAGGTGTTCCGGAAGTCGGGGGCTCCCGAATGTCCCGACTGGATTGATGGGGGGACCGGCGATGCGAATCGGCGAGGTGATCGGCCGCGTGACCTGCTCTCGGCTGCACCCGAGCGTGCGGAATCCGCGATTTTTGGTGGTCGTCCCGATGTCTCGGGAGGCGATCACCGGGGGCTCTCCCGGGCGAGGGGAGGAGCTGGTCGTGTTCGATGAGCTGGGGGCGGGCCGGGGGGCGATCATCGGCATCAGCGAGGGGGGAGAGGCGGCCAACGCGTTCTGGAGCGAGAGAGTCCCGATCGACGCGTATTGCGCCTGCCTGCTCGATCGAATCAACGTCTGAAATCACTTGCGAGCGCGGTCCCATTCACAGAGGAGCGTTTGAAGATGGCAGTCAACGGGAATTTCATGGGAGAATGGAAGCTCCGCGAGGAAATGTGCGAGGTGGGCCGCCGGGTCTACAATAAGGGGTTCGCCGCGGCCAACGACGGGAACATCAGCTACCGGCTCGACGAGAACCGGGTGCTCTGCACGCCGACCCGGGTCTCGAAGGGGTTCATGAAGCCGGATGACCTGTGCATCGTCGACCTGGATGGGAACCAGGTTTCGGGGAAGCGGAAGCGATCGAGTGAGATTCTGCTGCACCTGACGATCATGAAGCAGCGGCCTGATGTGCGGGCGGTGGTGCACTGCCACCCGCCTCATGCGACCGCGTTTGCGGTGGCGCAGGAGCCGATCCCGAAGTGCACGATGCCGGAGTTCGAGGTGTTCCTGGGGGAGGTGGCGATCACCCCTTACGAGACGCCGGGCGGGCAGGCGTTCGCCGACACGGTGATCCCTTATATCAAGGACACGGATACGATCCTGCTGGCCAATCACGGCACGGTGACGGCGGGCAGCGACCTGATGGATGCCTATTTCAAGACGGAAATCATCGACGCCTATTGCCGCATCTTGATCCTGACCAAGCCGCTGGGCGGGCCGAAGTACTACAACGACGCGAAGGCGGCCGAGCTGATCCGCCTGAAGCCGGGGATCGGCGTGCGGGACGTGCGGCTGGAGCTGGGGCTCGAGAATTGCGACCTCTGCGGCAACAGCCTCTTCCGCGAGGGGTACAGCGAGTCGTTCAAGCCGGAGCCGCATGCGTTCATCCCGGACAAATTCCAAGCGGCGGTGCAGCAGGCGGCCTGCGCGATGCCGAACCCCCCGGCGAAGGCGGACGGGGCCGAATTCGAGGCCATGGTCCAGGCGATCACCGAGCAGGTGATGCGGGTGATGGGCAACGGGCAGGCGGGCGGGTCGGGGTCGTACGCGGGGTCGTGCTGACTTGAACTCGGCGCGGGCTGGGGCGTCGGGCATTCCTCCCACGGGTCACGAGTCGACAGGTTCGCGAACGAGCGAAAATGAAGGGTGGAGATATGAGAGTCAGCATCGTCGGCGGCGGCGGCCTTGTGGGGTCTTGCACCGGTTTCGCCCTGCAATGCGGCGGGGTGGTCAGCGAGATCAACCTGATCGACGTGAACGGCGACCTGTGCCGAGGGCAGGCGCTCGACATCCTACACGGGGCCCCGCTGGTCGCCGATCAGCGCATCCGGGCGACCGGGTACGAGGCGATCCCCGAGACGGATCTGGTCTGCATCACGGCCGGGTTGCGGCGCAAGCCGGACGAGAGCCGCTTGGATCTGATCAACCGCAACGTCGAGCTGTTCCTGAAGATCCTCGACGACGTGATGGCTGCGGGCTTGCGTCGGGATGCAGTCGTGCTGGTGGTTTCCAATCCGGTCGACGTCTTGACCTATCTCGCGACGAAGCGCACCGGCCTGCCGTCGTCGCAGGTGATCGGGCTGGGGACGATGCTCGACTCGTCGCGGTTCCGTGGCTTGATCGCCGAGGCGATCGGCCTGCCGGCCACGCAGGTGACGGCGACGATTTTGGGAGAGCACGGCGACAGCATGGTGCCGATCTGGTCGGCGGCGCAGGCGGCGGGGCTGCCCCTGGAGAAATTCCCGGGTTGGACGCCGACCACGGGCGATGAGTTGTTCAAGCGGACCAAGGGCAGCGGTGCCGAGGTGATCAAGCTCAAGGGCGGGGCCGGCTTCGCGGTCGGCATCTCGATCCGGGAGGTGATCCACGCGATCGCCCTGGATTCGAGGCGGATCCTCCCGGTCTCTTCGCTCGTGAACGGGCAGTACGGGATGAGCGACGTGTGCACGTCGGTGCCGACCGTCGTGGGACGCGGGGGCGTGCGGGCTCAACTGGAGATCGAGCTCTGGCCGAAGGAAGTGTCGGCGTTGCAACAGTCGTCTCGGGTCCTGCGGGAGACGATCGACATGGTCCTGCAGAAGAATCCGGGCGCGGCCAGGGCGGCCTCGGGGAGCGGGGCCGGGGCGAAGCCGGCGGCCGGGGGTCTCCCCTCGTCGAATGGGAACGCCGCCCGGGTGACGATGGGGAGCGGCGGGGGGAACGTGACGGCGCGGCCTCGCGTGACCATCTCCGGGCAGTCGGGCGGAGGACGAAGTGGTTACTAAGTCGCTCGATCGCAAGCTGGCGGCGATCCACGCCGATCCGCACGGGTGTCGCGAGTTCATCCTGGCCGACGCCAAGGATGCGGACATGGCGTTCGGGATCGGCGCGCCGGGGCAATCTCCCGAGAATCACGCGGGGGAGGTCCGATTCCGGACCTTGCAGGAATACCGCGAGCAGATCCGGCTGAACACGCGGCAGGGGTTGGTGGACATCATGCTGATGTCGGCCAGCACGAATTATCAACTCACGCTGGAAGAACGACTGTTCGACGGGTCGCACGTGACCCCGGCGATCCGGGCCAACGACACGACGGACGTGCACCTGGCGAGGGGGTCGCGCTACGCCGAGTATCCGGCCCAGCCGCACCGGTCGGCCCTGCTCGATCACGCGATGTGCGGGCATGTCGATTGCGCGCCGGAAGAACGATCGCGCGGGGCCGACCTGGGCCTTTATAGCGTCACGTTCAATAACATCCCGGAGCAGGATTTCCGCACGCTCGAACGCTTCCATGCGTTCCGGGAGGAGGCCGAGCGCAAGGGATTTCGGTACTTCCTGGAAGTCTTCGACCCGAATGTTCCGGGGACGATCGACCCGGACGTGTTGCCACACTTCCTGAACGACATGATCGCGCGGATGCTGGCCGGGGTGGCCGGGTCGGGGCGGCCGGTCTTCCTGAAGATTGTCTACCACGGGCCGAAGGCGCTGGAAGAACTGGTGCGGTATGACCCGCATCTGGTGGTGGGCATTCTGGGGGGATCGGCGGGCACGACGTTCGATGCGTTCCATCTGCTGGCCGAGGCGAAGAAGTACGGCGCGAAGGTGGCGCTGTACGGTCGGAAGATCAACAACGCGGAGAATCAACTGGCGTTCATCCAGTTCTTGCGATTGATCGCCGATGGGGAGATCGGGGCCGCCGAGGCGGTTCGGGCCTATCACGCGGTGCTCGACCACCTGGGCATCCGGCCGCACCGCCGCCTGGAGGACGATCTGAAGCCGATGGCGACCTCGATGAGCTACGGGGGGGGATCGACCTCGGTCGTGGTCCCGCCGAAGCAGGAGGCGGCGTCGAACGGAGTGGCGACGCACATCCCGGCACCGGGAGTCGTCGCCCAGTCAAAGGGGAGTTGTGACTGCGGGTGCGGAACGTGTGAAGGTTCGCCGGCCTCTTCAACGCACCGATCGAACGGCGACGTGGACCGCAATGGGTTCCCGACGCGAGACGGGGGGCTTCCCGACTTCAATCGGATGGATGTGGCCCAGCGGCTCGAATATCACCGCCGACGGCTCGGACTGGGGCGTTGACGGGAGGTGAGGATGATCGGGAGTGGCTGCCTGGCAGCACGATCTGAACTCCGCCCTTAATGAACGGGAGGGAGGAACGAACCTACTCCGGATGCCGATTCCCTGACGAATCGTCGAACGGGCCGACCGGCCCCCGGAGAGGATGAAATGGAAGAGCTGTACGATCCGACGCGCAAACCCGAGATGCCGATGACCGAGTTCGAGGTGGACCCGGTGTCGGGGTTTGCCTGGCTCACGGGGTTCTTGGTCCTGCTGATTGCGTCGCTCCTCGGTCTGGTCGTGGGAGTGAGCGGCGAGATCGGGGTGATCGTCGTCGCGGCGATTGCCGGGATCGTGGCGGCAATTGTGGGTCTGACCGGCCTGTTCACGGTCAGCCCGAACGAGGCGAAGGTCCTGCAACTGTTCGGCGAGTACAAGGGGACGGTGCGGCGGCCGGGCCTGCGCTGGGTGAACCCGTTCTACTCGAAGGTCGCGATCTCGACCCGGGTGCGGAACTTCGAGAGCGGCAAGCTGAAGGTCAACGACCGCAACGGCAACCCGATCGAGATCGCCGCGGTGGTCGTCTGGAAGGTCGTGGACACGGCCGAGGCGCTGTTCCACGTCGATCGGTACGAGCACTTCGTCGAGGTCCAGAGCGAAGCGGCCCTGCGGAACCTGGCGACCGGATACGCCTACGACGCCCACATCGAAGATGAGCTGTCGCTCCGGGGCAATACGGCCGAGGTGGCCGAGCACCTGCGGACCGAGATTCAGGACCGCTTGTTCAAGGCGGGCGTCGAGGTGATCGAGGCCCGGATCAGCCACCTGGCCTATGCTCCGGAGATCGCCGGGGCGATGCTCCAGCGGCAGCAGGCCGATGCGATCATCGCCGCCCGGGCCAAGATCGTCGAGGGGGCGGTCGGCATGGTCGAGATGGCGCTCGGCATGCTGGCGAGCCAGAAACTCGTCGATCTGGACAACGAGAAGAAGGCGGCGATGGTCAGCAACCTCCTGGTTGTGCTCTGCAGCGACCGGGGGACGCAGCCGATCGTCAACGCCGCGCAGCATGGGCATTGATCGGATCGGATGGGATCGCATCGTCCCCGGCCGCTGTTTCTGCTCAACGGAGCGGGATCAGACGTCGGGGTCGATGACGTAAGGGTCGTCGGGATGGTCCGGGCAGGTGTACTGGCCCGGCCAGGGTTGACCGGCGACGACGTGGAGGAACTTCGCCATGAAGGGGCGGCGATCGCAGTAGGATCCGTCGCGGAGGAAGGCGCCGGGGATTGCGGGGTCGGGGCGGAGGTGTCGGCTGACGGGGACGGTGCGGAACATGGTGACCAGGAGCCAGAGCACGACCGCGAATCCGGCGATCCCTTGCATCAACGATCGGGTGGTCATGGGTGAACTCGCGGGATCGGATCACGGTGTTTTGGGAGGAGGAAGACGCGATCCCCTGGTTTGAGGCCGTCACGCACCACGAGGCGGTCGATCGACCCGCGATCGACGCGAACGGGTCGTCGGGCCGGTCCCGAAGGGGTTTCGACGACGCAGTACGGACGATGATCGTCCCAGGCGACGGCCTCGCAGGGGACGGTGATCGCCGGGCGGGCGGCGCCGGTCGCGATCGCCACCTCGGCGGTCATCTCGGGCAGGAGGCCGGTGGGGGCCTCGTCGAGGGTGAGCCGGACCCGGAACTGCTGCCAGGCGCCGAAGTGGTACCAGTCGGGGGTCGGGAGCAGGTCGCGCGCGGTGACACGCGCCGGGTAGGAGCGGCCGGGGAAGACCTCGAACGAGACGGTGGCCTGCTGGCCCTCGGCGATCTGCGACGAGAATCGCTCGTGGACCTGGATCTCGACCTCCAAGCGGGAGAGATCGGGGAGGATGAACAGGGGGAGATGCGGGTAGACCTCTGCCCCGTCGCGGACCTGGTAATATTCGCGCCAGGCGGTGTCGGCATAGAGGACCGTGCCGTCGTGGGGAGCGGTCAGGGTGCAGTGGGAGACCTGCTCGTCCAGGTGGTCCTGGCGATCTTCGGCAGCCTGGAGGGCTTCGGTGGCGTAGGCCCGATGGGTCTCGGCACGCTCGACGCGGCTTTCGAGGTCGCGGAGTAGCTTCTCGACGGTGGTGTCAAGGAAGGTCTGGAGCGCGACCTCGGCGTTGTCTCGCGTGATCTCGGCGCGGAGGCGAGCAAGGCGCTGCTCGGCGAGGTCGGCGGACGAGAGGTAGCCGAGTTTTCCCATGCGCTGCGACCAGGTCAGGGAATCCTCGGCCCGAGACAGATCGACCCGAGCCATCGCCAGCTCGGTTTCGAGGAATCGTTCCTGCTGGATGCGATCCCCTTCGCGGAAGGCGATCAATTCGGCCTGGGCGACGGCGAGCTCGCGGTCGGCCTCGGCGAGGGAGGACCGGCAGCGATCGACCTCGATCCGCTGGAGTCGGGCCTGTTCCTCGTAGACGCTCGGATCGAACCGGCAGATCACCTCGCCTTCGCGAACGGTCGCGCCTTCGGGGACGATCTCGATGATCCGGGTCGGGAGCGTGACCCCGAGCGATCCGAAGCCATAGGCCACGCCCGAGAGCAGCTCGACCTTCGGGCTCACGGTCGTCTGCGTGGCCGCCCGGACGACCCCCGACTGGATCAAGGTCGTCCCGACCGACTCGACCCGGACCACCCCCCTGCCCCGGCCCGTCCAGTCGGCGGGCCCTTCGCTCGGGGCCGCTCGATGAGCGAAGGCCAGGGCGGCGGGGACGATCGTCAGCATGAGCCAAACGGCCCACCAGCGTCGCGGTCTCGCCCGCATCACGACACCCCCTCTCCTGCCCCTGACAACTGTCTCACCAGGACGATTGTCGCCGGTGTCCGACAGTTGTCAAGAGGGTGGGGCGGGTCGAGGGGCGGTTCAGGGGGTGGCGAGGGGGGTGTCGATCCAGGTCCGCTCGGCGTGGGAGCGGAGTGTGGCGTCGGCGACGAGCTGGGCGTTCAGGCCGTCGAGGAAGGAGGGGACGGCGTCTCGGCCCTCGATGATGGCGGAGACGAACTCCCAGATCAGGTCGTAGCGGAAGATGGTGGCGGGGGCCCCTTCGTTCGGGTCTCGGGGGCTGGAGGCGGGCTTGAGGTAGTGCGGCGGGACCGGCTCGGGGGCGAGGTCGTGGCCGGTCCGGCCGATGAGGATCGTGTTCGGCTCGTGCAGGCGGTAGACGGCCGAGCCCTCGGAGCCGTTGATCTCGGCCCATTCGTGGCCGAAGCCGTCGCGGTGGTACCCCTTGGCGAGGGTCGTCCCCTCCCAGACGCCGGTCGCGCCCGATTCGAACTCGCCGAGGATGCTCGACCAGTCGTCGACCTGAGAGGGGGGGCAAGGGGAGCCGTCGGCGGTGCGGTCACGCGGGGCGAAGCGGGCGACGGCCCCGCAGATGCGGGCGATCGGGCCGAGCAGGTCGATGGCGAAGTCGATCCGGTGGATGGTCATGTCGAACAGGTCGCCGGCCCCGGCGGTGTCGGTGTACTGGCGCCATCCCCAGCTGGTCTCGGGCCAGTCGAGGAAGCGCTGCGAGCGGAAGTGGCGGGGCTCGCCGAGGGCGCCGGACTTCACCAGGTGCCTCAGGTAGATCATCGAGGGGGCGAAGCGGTAGGTGAAGGCGGTCATGTGGACGACCCGGGCGTCGCGGGCCGCCTCGTACATGGAGCGGACCTCGCCGGCATTCAGGCCGAGCGGCTTCTCGCACATGATGTGCTTGCCGGCCTTGGCGGCGGCCTCGCTGATGGGCCGGTGGGTGAAGTTGGGGGTGGCGATGACGACGGCGTCGACGTCGGGGTCGTTGACGATCGCCTCGTAGTCGGTCGAGACGCGGTCGATGCCCCACTCGGCCTTGCGGCGTTCGAGCAGGGCGGGGTCGCTGTCGCAGGCGGCGACCAGCTCGGCGCGGGGGTCGATGCGGATGCCGGGGACGTGGTGGTAATCGCTGACGGCCCCCGCACCGATGATCGCGATGCGGACGGGGGGCTGGTTGGATCGGATCGCCATGGCAAGTCTTTGTGGGTGATTCCCAAGGACGGAGATCGGGGCGGGGCGTTCCCACGTGATACGGAACGCGAACGCCCCCATCATCGCCGGAACCGGCTCGATTCGCACGCCTTGCGCGGCCGGACCGGCCCGGTTTTTTTCACGGGCCGGGGGTGTGGGATCAGGACGGCCAGGCGCGGAGGATCACGGTCGCGGGGCCTTCGAAGCGGATCGAAGGGGCCGGGCCGTCGAGATCGACGGTCGGGGCCCGGCCGTCGGGGAGGAAGGGGCGGTCGTCGGTGGTCAGCACCAACTGGCAACGATCGAGGGCCAATCCTTCCAGTCCCGAGAGGCCGTCGAGCGACACCTCGGCCGACTTCCCCAGATGGAAGCAGACGAGGAGCGACGGGCCTTCGATCGCGTCGCGGCGGAGGAGCAAGGTTTGCTCCGAAACGGGGACGGCGCGGGCCGAGTGCATCTGCCCGTTCCGCAGGGCGGGTTCCGAGCGTCGGAGGTTCGTCAGGGATCGGAACAGGCGGAGGGTCGAGGCGTGGGGCTCGCGGCCAAGCTCGGACCAGTCGAGCTTGCTGGCGGTGAAGGTCGATTCGGCCTGTGGGTCGGGGATGCGGTCGCGGGCCGTCGGGTCGGCGAAGGCGGCGAAGTGGCGGAATTCCTCGCGCCGGCCTTCGGTGACGGATCGGCCGAGGTCCTCGGTGTGGTCGGTGAAGAACTGGAAGGGGGCCGAGGCGGCCCATTCCTGCCCCTGGAAGAGCATCGGCGTCTCGGGGACGCAGAGGAGCAAGGCGGACGAGGCGCGATAGGCGGCGGGGTCGCAGGAGTGGTGGAGGCGGTCGCCCATCGCCCGGTTGCCGATCTGGTCGTGGTTCTGGGTGCAGACGACCATGCGGGCGGGGGGGATGCCGGTCGGGTCGGTGCCGCGGTGCTCGTCGCGATTGACCGAGTGCTGGCCCGTGAAGAGCCAGCCGTTGTTGATGCAGGTGGCCAGCTCGTCCATGCTGCCGGTGAAGTCGCGGTAATAGCCTTCGCATTCGTTGCAGAGGGCGACGCGGACGATGTGGTGGAAGTCGTCGGCCCAGACGCCGTCGAGGCCCCACCCCCCCTGCCCTTCGGGGCGGATCATCGGGGCGAGGTTGCGGTGGTCCTCGGCCACGATCACGACCTCGCGGTCGGCGACCGACTGGCGGACCCGGGCGCCCAGGTCGGCCAGGAACGGCCGGTCGCTGTCGTCGATAATCGCGTGGGTGGCGTCGAGCCGGAGGCCGTCGAAGCGGTATTCGTGGATCCAGTGCAGCGCGTTCTCGATGAAGAATTGCCGGACGAGCGTGTTGTGAGGGCCGTCGAAGTTGAGGCTCTGGCCCCACGGGTTCTTGTGCGTTTCGGAGAAGACGTAGGAACTGAAGGCGGGGGGATAACAACCGTCGGGGCCGAAGTGGTTGTAGACGACGTCGAGCAGGACGGCGAGGCCGAGGCGGTGGGCCTCGTTGACGAGTTGCCGGAGGTCATCGGGCGACCCGTAGCAGCGGGCCGGGGCGTACAGGGCGGCGCCGTCGTATCCCCAGTTGCGGTTGCCGGGGAAGTCGGCCACGGGCATCAGCTCGACGGCGGTGACGCCGAGGTCCCGCAGATAGGGTAGGCGATCCAGGACACCGCGGAAGGTCCCCTCCGGCGAGAAGGTGCCGACGTGCAGCTCGTAGACGATCAGGTCGTCGAGGGTGATGCCGCCCCAGCCGCGATCGGTCCAGCGGAAATGGTCGGGGTCGACGACCTGAGACGGGCCGTGGACCCCTTCGGGCTGGGACCGGGAGGCGGGGTCGGGGAAGGTCCCGGTGCTGATCCGGTAGCGGTAGCGGGCGCCGACGCCGACGCCGGGCACGAGCGCGCCGAAGGTGCCGTCGGCGAACCGCTCCAGGGGTTCCTCGCGGGGGGAGTCGCCCTCGATGACCAGGGTCACCGCCTCTTCCTTCGGAGCCCAGACGCGAAAGCGGACCCCATCGGCTTCGGGCCAGGCCCCGATCGAGGGGCGCCAGTGCGAGACGGGAGTCTTCGATCGAGGCTCGTCGGACATCGATTTCCCTTTTTTCGGATGGGCGATGGGGGATGATGGGCGGTTTCTGGCCCTTAACCTACAGGGGTTCGCCTCGGTCTCGCAATCGGGGACGGAGTTGCTGTCCCATCGAGGACGAGGAGGCGACCGCCCTTGGCGAGCGGGCACCGGGGGGCATACGATGCCTGGCATCGTTCCGCACCCCGCGTGCCGAACGTCCGTCAATCGACCCGACGCCGGAGGAGATCCGACCCGATGACCTGGCACGCGACCACCATCCTGACCGTCCGACGCGGGGATCGCGTCGCCCTGGGGGGCGACGGCCAGGTGACCCTGGGCAACCAGATCATGAAGGCCGACGCCGCGAAGGTGCGGCGATTGCTCGACGGCCGGGTGCTCGTCGGCTTCGCCGGCAGCGCGGCCGACGGCTTCGCCCTGCTCGAACGGTTCGAGGCGAAGCTGAAGGACTATCCCAACAACGTGCCACGCGCGGCGATCGAGCTGGCCAAGCAATGGCGGACCGACCGGGCCCTGCGGCGGCTGGAGGCCCTCTTGATCGTGGCCGACGAGCGGCACAGCCTGCTGTTGAGCGGCTCGGGGGACGTGATCCAGCCGACCGACGGGATCTTGTGCGCCGGGTCGGGGGGGGCGTATGCCCTGGCCGCGGCCCGGGCGTTGGTGGCTCATACCGATCTTTCGCCGGGGGAGATTGTGCGGGAATCGCTCAAAATCGCCGCCGGGATCGACATCTACACGAACGAGAGCCTCACGGTCGAGGAACTCCCGGGATCTTGAGCGTGTGTGAGGAATCGGCACGCACCCCTTCCCTGTCTCTGGATCATCGGAGGTCCCCTCGATGAGCGACGACTTGACCCCCCGCCAGATTGTGAGCGAGCTGGACCGCGACATCGTCGGCCAGCACGACGCGAAGCGGGCCGTGGCCCTGGCCCTGCGCAACCGCTGGAGGCGTCGGCAGCTGGACGAGGAGATCCGCCGGCAGGTGACGCCGAAGAACATCCTGCTCATCGGCCCGACCGGCGTGGGGAAGACGGAGATCGCCCGGCGGCTGGCACAACTGGTCGGTGCGCCGTTCGTGAAGATCGAGGCGACGAAGTTCACCGAGGTCGGCTACTATGGCCGAGACGTCGAGAGCATGGTCCGCGAGCTGGTCGAGGCGAGCATCCTGCTGGTCAAGGCCGGGGAGCGGCATCGGGTCGAGGCGGAAGCCCGGGAGCGGGCCGAGGCGAAGCTGCTCGACCTGCTCCTGCCCGACGTGCCGGCCCCCCCGCGAGGGGCCTGGTCCGCGACCCCGGCCGGCGAGGTGGACGAGGCCGCCGAGCGTCGGAAACGGACCCGGGAGAAGATGAAGGCCAGGCTCGCCGCCGGGGAGATGGAGGACGCCGAGGTCGAGATCGTCATCCCGGGTCGGTCGATGGCGCCGGTGTCCATCCTGGGGGCGGGCAATACCGAGCAGATGGAGATGGACCTGCAAGGGATGTTCGAGAAGCTCATGCCCAAGCCGAGTCATACGCGGCGGATGGCGGTGCGAGACGCCCGGCCGCTCCTGATCGAGCAGGAGGCCGAGGCACTGCTCGACCCGGAGAAGATCAACCGGGCGGCCGTGGCCCTGGCCGAGGAGTCGGGGATCATCTTCCTCGATGAGATCGACAAGATCGCGGGCGACGAAGGGTCGAGCCGGGGGCCGGACGTGTCTCGCCAGGGGGTGCAGCGCGACCTCTTGCCGATCGTCGAGGGGACGACCGTGACGACCAAGTACGGCCCCGTCCGGACCGATTTCGTGCTGTTCGTCGCCGCCGGGGCCTTCCACCGCGCGAAGCCGTCTGACCTGATGCCGGAGCTGCAAGGCCGCTTCCCGATCCGGGTCGAGCTGAACGACCTGACGCAGGAGGACTTCGGCCGGATCCTCCGGGAGCCGCGCGCGTCGCTCGTCCGGCAGTATCAGGCCTTGCTCGGCACCGAGGGCCTGAAGCTCGAATTTACCGAGGATGCCATCGACGCGATGGCCGAGATCGCCTTCGCCGTGAACCGATCGACGCAGAACATCGGGGCCAGGCGGCTGCACACGATCCTGGAGCGGGTGGTCGAGGAGATCAGCTTCGATGCCCCCGATCGCAGAGGGAAGCGCGAGGTGATCGACGCGGACCGGGTGCGGTCGGTGCTGGCCCCCTTGACCGAGGACGAGGATTTGAGCCGCTACATCCTTTGAGATGAAGATGGAACGCCCTCAGACCGACTCGCCCGCGAGCCAGCCGCTGCTCCAGGCGGCCTGGAAGTTGTAGCCGCCGATCCGGCCGTCGAGGTCGAGGACCTCGCCGATGAGGTGGAAACCCGGCCGGAGTCGGCTTTCGAGGGTGGCGGGATCGACCTCGTCGAGCGAAACCCCGCCGCTGGTGACCTCGGCCTTGGCGAAGCCGAGCGTCCCGGCGATCGGCAGGCGGAGGGACTTGAGCCCGGCGAGCAGGCGGCGGCGCTCGTCCCGGGAGAGTTCGGGGCCGATCCGGTCGTCGGGCACGGCGCAGGCCCGCATGAGGGCGGTCGTCAGGCGGCGGGGAAGCTCGTCCGGGAGCAGGTTGGCGACGAGTCGGCGGCCGGATCGGGCGCCCGCCTGGAGCTGGGCGTCGAGGGCGTCGAGGCGAAGCTCGGGGAGGAGGTCGAGTTCGAGCGTCAGCGGGCCCGGCCCGTCGAACCGGGCGACCGGGCCGCTGACGTCGAGGATGGCCGGGCCGGTCAGGCCGAAGTGGGCGAAGAGGACGGCCTCGCGACGGTCGGCCAGCTTCGGGCCGCCGGGGTCGAGGACCCGTGCGAGGGCGTCGGGGACGGTGATCCCCTTCAGGTCGCGGACCCAGTCGGCATCGATGCGGAGCGGGACCAGGGCCGGTCTCGGCGGGCGAATCGTATGCCCGAATGCCTGGGAAATCCCGTAGCCGTCTCCCGAGGTGCCGCAACCGGGATACGACTGGCCGCCGACGGCGAGGATGACGCGGCGGGTGCGGAGGGGGCCGTCGGGCAGGTGGACGAGGAAGGCGTCTCCCTCGGCCTCGACCGACTGGACGGGGCATTGGGTGCGCAGCTCCGCCCCGCTGCGGGCGAGGCGTCGGACGAGGGCGTCGAGCACGTCGATCGCCTTGTCGGAGACGGGGAAGACCTTGCCGTTGCCTTCGATCTTGGTGGCGACCCCTTCGCCTTCGAACAGGCGGACGGTCTGCTCGACGCTGAGCGCCTTCAGGGCGGGCGCGAGGAAGCGGCCGTTGGGGCCGAAGGCGTCCATGATGCTCCGGGCGCCGCGGGCCTCCTTCGGGTTGAAGGCGGGGTCGATCGGTCCGGAGATGACCGAGCGGTCTTTCAGGCCCCGGGCGTTGGTGATGTTGCAGCGGGTGCCGCCGGACATGAGGATCTTGACGCCGGGGCGGCGGTTCTTCTCGAGCACCACGACGCGGCGGCCCCGCTCGGCGGCGCGGAAGCCGGCGAAGAGGCCGGCGGCGCCGGCGCCGAGGATGGCAACATCGAAGTCGGGATCGCTCACGGAAGGGGCCTCGGTCGCGGGGGTCGGATTCGCGTTGCATTATAGCGAATCGCACCCCGCGCCGGGCCGAATTGGAGCGGGCCGACGGAGGCGGGTCAAAGCACGGTGAAGTAGTTGCCGGCGGCGAAGTCGAAGTACTCGGGCTTGAGTTCCAGGGGAAGCTCGTTGTAGATGCAGTAGTTGCGGATCTGGAGCAAGAGGTCGCGGGGCTGGCAGCAGCGGAAGGGGCGATTGACCCGCGTGTAGTGCTGGGCGATGAGGTAGTCGACGGCCTCCTCGTTAATCGTCTCGAAGCCGAGCTTCGGGGCGAAGATGGCGATCATCTTGCGGAACATGTCCTCGGTCGGGTCGGCGGCGTTGATCTTGTAGGGGATGCGGCGGAGGAAGGCCTCGTCGACGAGATCCTTCGGTTCGAGGTTCGTCGAGAACAGGATCAGCTCGTCGAACGGCACCTGGATCTGCTTGCCGTTGGGCAGGCGCAGGAAGTCGTAGCGCTTCTCGAGGGGGACGATCCAGCGGTTGAGCAGCTCGATGGGTGCCATGCGCTGGCGGCCGAAGTCGTCGATGAGGAAGGTGCCGTTGTTGGCCTTCATCTGCAAGGGGGCCTCGCAGATCTTGTTGTCCTTGTCGTAGTAGATTTCGAGGGCCTCCATCGTCAGCTCGCCGCCGGCGACGATGGTGGGGCGGCGGATCTCGACCCAGCGGTCATCCTGGTCGTCCTGGCGGAGGATGCCGCCGCGCCGGGCTTCGAGCGGCTCGTGATTGGTCGGGTCGAAGAGCTTCAGGATCTGGCCCTCGACGAGGATCGTCCGGGGGATCCAGACGGTCGTGCCGAAGCACCGGGTGATCCGCTCGGCGATGCTCGTCTTGCCGTTGCCGGGGTATCCGTAGAGGAACATCCCCTTGCCCGAGTTGATCGCGGGGCCGAGGACCTTGAACATCGACTCGGAGATCAGGAGGTCGGAGAAGGCGCGGCGGAGGTCGGCCTCCTTCGGGTGTTCGGTGGCGATGGTCTGGGCCGCGACCGATTCGAGGTAATCGGCGAACGGGACCGGCGCGGTGCCGACATAGGCACACTCTTCCATGTAGCCCCGGGCCCGGGATCGGCCGGCGTCGGTGAGCGAGAAGTAGTAGTCGTTGGCGGCGGCGGTGTCGGTGTAGGTGACGATCTGGTTGGCCTTCAGGCCGCGGAGGAACTCGGGGAAGGGCCCGAAGGGCAGGCCCAGCTCGTCGGCGATCCGACGCCCCGACGACACGCCGACCCCCAGCAGGAACTTCAGGACGAGCGACTCGACCATCGCGGGGTTCAGCCCGGCCGAGGCGAAGTCGGTGACGACCTTCGGCCGGAATCGGTCGCCGGCCGGGGACTCGAACGACGGGAGGGTACTGGGTCCGGCACTCATGAGGGGGTTCCTCCCAATCGAGGCGAGGGAGGAGCAACGACCGACTCCTCCTTGCGGGGTGTGCCGAGGCCGAACAGGGCGGCTCGGAGGGTTTCCCAGGGACACTCTTCTCGGAAGTAGAGCCCGATGTCGGTCGGGCATCCCATGACGAACCGGATCAGGCCGGGGCGGGAGACCCGGACGATCGTCCCCTCGATCCAGGCGTCCTGGCCGACGTCCTTCGGGCGGAACCAGATGGCCGACCGCGGCGGGGGCGAGAGCCGGACGCGAAGCCCCGCCCCGCCCTGGCTGATGTCGCGGAGGGCGGCGCTCACGAGGCGCCAGGTCCCTTCCTGCCACCAGCCGATCCAGCACTCGTTCCCGTTCGAGGCGTGGCGCACCCGCTGCCGACGGTCGGCCAGATTGTCGAACTGTTGATGATCGACCACGAAATCCGCGAAGTGTCGCAGCTTGGACATGGAGTGACCCAGGTGGGGATGGAAGGGGCGTCCGCACCCGTCGGACCCTCGCCCCGAGTCGTCCCCCGCGAAGGGGGGACGACTCGGGCCCGAAACGCCCGAAGCGCGGGCCGATTCCCTGCTGATCTCGCCGGGCACTCGGGTTCTCGGCAGAAACCTAGGTCGCGATCGGGACCGGGTCAACAGTCGTGGAGTGGTGGATTCCCGGGGCCGAGGCGGTCGGCGAGTTGGTCGAGGATGATCGGCCGGGCGCGGACCCGTAGCCGTCGGGACGCCGCGCCGGTCGGCTCGATCTCGACCCACCAGGTGCCCTCGGGGAGCCGGTCGGCGACGCGGTCGGCCCACTCGATCAGGCAGACCCCCGGCCCCCCGAATTCGTCGACGAGGCCCAGGGCGTCGAACTCGTCCGGGTCGTCGAGCCGGTAACTGTCGGCGTGGAAGACGGGGAAGCGGCCTTCGTATTCGTGGATCAGGACGAAGGTCGGGCTGGCGATGGCCCCCGGGTCGACCCCCAGCCCTTCGGCGATCGCGCGGCTGAGCCGGGTCTTGCCCGCGCCGAGGGGGCCGATCAGGCCGATGACCGTCCCGGGCGAGACGACCTCGGCGATGGCCCGGCCGAGGTGCTCGGTCTCGGCTTCCGAGGAGAGTTCGACGATCAGGGCATCCGCGTCGCGGTGCATCGGCATGAGGGGTTCACTCCTCGGAGGCGAGGTGATCGAAGCCCTTGAGCCGGATCGGCTCGATGCGGGAGTCGGGGCGTCGCAGCCTCAGGCCGGGTTCGGATTCGATGGTCCCGACCCGGGAGAGCGACACCCCGGCAGGCGGGGAGGCGAGCAGGCCCTCCGCGACCTCGGGGGCGACGACCAGGCAGAGCTCGAAATCCTCACCGTCGGCGAGGGCGTGGTCCAGGGGAGGACGGCCGGAGCGGAGGGCGAGGGCCCGGGCGTCGGGGTGCATCGGGACCGCGTCGGCGTCGATCGTCGCGCCGAGGCCGCCGCTTCGATCGAGGATATGGACGAGATCCGAGGCGAGGCCGTCGGAGAGGTCGATCAGGGCGTGCAAGGGGGCGCGTTTGATCAATTCGAGGGCCTCGGTGATTCTCGGCTCCGGGCGCAGGTGGCGGCCGAGCAGGCTGCCGCCGAGGGGGCCGGTGACGAGGACGGCGTCGCCGGGCCTGGCCCCGGACCGTCGGATCGGGCCGGGCGGGACCGCCTCTCCGGTGACGGTGACGCAGACCACCAGGGGGCCGTCCCAGGCGTTCGTGTCGCCCCCGGCGAGGCAGACGCCGAAGCGATCGGCCAGGGGGGCCATCCCGCTCATCAGACCTTCGGCAATCGACGGGGCGTCTTGGCGCGGGAGGGCCACCGAGACGAAGGCCGCGACGGGCCGGGCGGCCATCGCGGCGATGTCCGAGAGATTGACGGCCAGGCACTTGTAGCCGACCGCCTCGGGGCCGTGCTCGGACAGCGTGAAGTGGCGGCCGTCGAGCAGCATGTCGGTGGTGACGACGATGGGGGCGTCGTCTGCGGGCGGGCGGAGGATCGCGGCGTCGTCGCCGATGCCGAGGATGACCCCCGGATGACTTGAGGCACGTTCCTGGATCCGCCGAATGATCTCGAATTCGCCGATCGGTGCGTTGGGCATGGCTCAGGAGCCTCTCAAAGGGCGGCTTCGTCCGGCCAGGAATGCCCGGACGGCCTGCTCGGCCGATCGTTCGAGCAACGACGGGGCCTGTTCGAGGGCTTCGGCGAGGCTCATCGGCCGGTCGCAAAGACTGAAGTAGGCGGAGACGCCTTGATTCAGGAGCACCTCGGCCCCGGGCTGAATCCCGCCGGCGATGGCAAGGACCGGACAGCCGAACTCGGCCGCGGAGCGGGCCACGCCGGCAATCGTCTTGCCGTGTGCCGTCTGGGCGTCGAGCGAGCCTTCGGCGGTCAGGCAAAGGTCGGCACCCTTGAGGCGATCGGCGAGGCCGACGGTCTGGGCGATCAGATCGACGCCTCGCTGCAGGGTCCCCCCGGCGAAGGCGACCAGGCCGGCGCCGAGTCCGCCGGCGGCGCCGGCCCCGGGCAGGTCGGCGACCGATCGGCCGAGGTCGCGGGCGATGACCTCGGCAAGGCGGGCGAGGTTGCGGTCGAGCTGCCGGACCATCGCCGCGTCGGCCCCTTTCTGGGGACCGTAGACGGCCGAGGCGCCCTCGGGGCCGCAGAGGGGATTGGTCACGTCGCAGGCCACGGCCAGCTCGACGCGATCGAGGCGGGGGTCGCGGTCGGATGCGTCGATCCGATCCAGGCGACCGAGCGGGCCGCCCCCGGGGGGGAGTTCCCGGCCGTCGGCGTCGAGAAGACGGAAGCCGATCGCCCGGGCCATGCCCGAGCCGCCGTCGTTGGTCGCGCTGCCGCCGATCCCCAGGACGACACGATCGACACGGAGGTCGAGCGCGGCCCGGATCAGTTCGCCGGTGCCTCGGGTCGTCGACCGGGTCGGATCGCGCTCGGCTTCGGGGACGAGGACGAGGCCGGACGCGGCGGCCATCTCGATGAAGGCGGTGCGGCCGTCCCCCGAGAGGCCGAACCGGGCCTCGATGGCCTGCCCGAGCGGCCCGGTGACCGGAGCGGTGCGGAAGGTGCCTCGGGTGGCGGTGACGAGGGCCTCGACGGTCCCCTCGCCGCCGTCGGCCATCGGGATCTCGTCGAGGGCGGCCGAAGGGCACGCCCGGATCGCCCCGCGGGCGATGGCCCGGGAGGCCTCGACGGCCGTCAGGCTGCCTTTGAACTTATCGGGGGCGATGACGATGTCCATGGGAACGTCTCGGGGGTCGATCAGGCGTTCAACCATAGCCGATCGGCGGCGCCGCTCCAAGCAAAACGCCGAGCGGCGGGAGCTTGACAGGCTCCCGCCGCTCGGCGTTTCGGATAGCGGACGAAACCGGCGGTCGGCAATTACCGCAGGGTCGATCCCTCGGCCTGGGCCTGGTAGACCTCGCTCAGGCTGAGCGTCCCCTGGTGGAGGATGCTTTGGCGGACGATGTAGTACGGGACGGCCTGCGATCCCGAGGACTCGGCCTGCCGGAGAATGTAGAGGATGTTGTCGGGCCGGATCGTCTCGAGGTGGCGGTCGCCGACGTGCATGCCCACCAGGATGTCTCCCGGGCGGATCGCGGCGCGGTCGGCCAGGCCGCCGGGGAGGATTTCTCGGACGTAGAGGCCGCCTCGGAGCTTCGTCGAGGCGATCGCGACGTATTCTTCCGAGACGTGCTGGGTCTTCAGGCCGAGCAGACGCCAGAGCTGATCCTCGGCGCTGGGCGCGGCGGCCGGCTCACGGCTCGCCTGGGCCAGCGGCCGGAGCTTCATCGCCAGCTCCTGGCGGTTGCCTCCCCGCTCGACGACGAGGGCCGTGGGGGCGTTCTGGCCCGCGTCGAGCAGGGCCCGTTCCAGGTCGATCGGGTTCGTCACGGCGAGCTTGTTGACCTGGACGAGGCGATCGCCGGGCTTCAGGCCGGCTTCCTCGGCCGGGCTGCCGCCTTCGATCGTCGAGACGACGACCCGGCGGACCCCGTCGACGATCCGCTCGGCGGTGACGAGGCCGTGCCACGACCCGGCGATCCTCCGGGTGCTGAGCATCTCGGCCGCGACCGGCTTGACGTCGTCGATCGGCAGGGCGAAGCCGATGCCCTGGGCGCCGGCCCGGGTGGCGACGTTGATCCCGATCAGCTCGCCGTCGATGTTGATGAGCGGGCCCCCCGAGTTCCCGGGGTTGATCCCGGCGTCGGTCTGGATCAGGTTGCGGTAGATCTGGTCGTCGGCGAGGGTGACGTTCCGGCCGAGTGCGCTGATGATGCCGGTCGAGGTCGTATTCTCGTATCCGAAGGCGTTGCCGATGGTGATGACCGTCTCGCCGATCATCAGGTCGGCCGAGGTCCCGATGGTGATCGCCGGCAGCGACCGGCCGGCGTCGACCTTCAGGAGGGCCAGGTCCATCGACCGGTCTTCCTGGAGGACCCGGGCCGGATACGAGGAGCCGTCGGAGAGGTAGACGCGGATGTCCTGGACCTTGTCCACGACGTGCTGGTTGGTCAGGATGAAGCCGCGCTCGTCCAGGATGACCCCGGTCCCCATGCCGCTGACCAGCGGCCGGCGGTTTTCCTCGGGAGAGAAGGGCCATCGGCTATTCGAGGCCGCTCGCTTCTCGCTGGTGATGTTGACGACCGCCGGGAGCGACCGTTCGATCGCTTCGACCAGAGGCGTGCGACGGGAGGTCGAGCCCGCGGGGGCGGCCGACGCGTCCCAAGCCAACGCTCCGACCGTCGTCACCAACAGCCAGAACATCCAACGCCGCTTCATCCAGGGCAAGAGCACGTTGGTGGTCCTCTCTGGGGGTCTCAATGGGGGAATTCGCCGATCCGCTCACACGATCGGTCGTGATTGTTGCTAGAGATCGTCCCTGGTGAGGACCGGCTTTCGCCCCGGACGCGGCGGTTTCGAGCGGGCAACCCGAAGGCCCGTACGACCCGAACAACCGACCCCGGATTGGGGTTGATTCCCGGAATTCAGCACATTCGCCCGGCGCTCGGGGCCGTCCCGGCGCGGACCGAGGGACGACGCTCCCGAACCGATCGGCGCCCGGCCATGCGGCCCGGTGCGGGCGAGTCGGGCGGGGAGGCGAGGAGGAAAAGACCTCGCACGGGCTTTTCCCATCGCCCATAATGAACCGAGCACCCCCGGGTGTCGTAGAAGTTGGAACACCTGTCCGCCGGGACGTTGAGACCGGCCGGTTCGTGGGTTCTTCCTCCGCCACGTAAAAAACAAGGAAATCCAACCTTGCCTGCCACATCGATCGACATTTACGACGAAATCGAGGCCCTGAAGGCCGAGAAGGACGCGACGATCCTGGCGCACTACTACCAGGACGGCGAGATCCAGGAGCTGGCCGACTTCACCGGCGACAGCCTGAAGCTCGCCCGGGCCGCGACCACCGTCGACACGGGGACGATCGTCTTCTGCGGCGTCCACTTCATGGCCGAGACGGCCAAGATGCTGAACCCCGAGAAGCGTGTCCTGCTGCCCGACCTCCAGGCCGGTTGCAGCCTGGCCGATAGCTGCCCCGCCCCGCTGTTGAAGCGTCGGCAAGAGGCGCTTCGGGCCGCCGGGAGGCGTTTCCAGACGGTCACGTACATCAACAGTTCGGCGGCCGTGAAGGCCTTGTCGGACTGGATCGTCACCTCGGGCAACGCCGAGGAGATCGTCCGCAAGATCCCGGCAGACGTCGAGATCCTGTTCGCCCCCGACCGCCACCTGGGGTCGTACCTGGAGGAGGTCACCGGCCGGGAGATGATCCTCTGGGAGGGGGCGTGCATGGTGCACGAGGTCTTCAGCGTCGGGGATCTGCTGAAGATCAAGCGCCGGAAGCCCGAAGCGAAGACGATCGCCCACCCCGAGTGTCCGGTCAACATTCGGGAGCATGCCGATTATATCGGCGGGACCGAGGCCATGATCCGCTTCGTCGACGGCTTCGCCGGGCCGACCGAGTTCATCGTGGCGACCGAGGCCAACATGCTCTGGCAGCTGCAGCACGCCGTGCCGAGGCACACCTACCTGCCTGCCCCGGGCATCACCTGCGCGTGCAATCTCTGCCCGCACATGGCGCGGAATACATTGGAGAAGCTCCGCGACTGCCTGAGGGACGGCGAGCCGGAAATCCACTGGCAGCCGGAGTTCGAGCGGGCCGGCGAGGTGCTCCGCCGCAGCCTCCTGAAGTGACCGACCTTCGGGGGCATTGGGAGGATGCGAGGGCGCGGCCGAGCGGTTCGCCGGGGGCAGCCTCGGCCGCGACGCTCGGCCGGCTTATCGGCGCCGCTTCTCGGCCGAGGCCAGCCCCTTCGAGACCAGGTCGATGGCCTCGGCCGGCTTGAGATCCTCCAGGATGTCGAACATGACGGAGAGGACCCGACTGACGTCGGCGGCATTGATCTGGACCTTCGGCGTGTCGGCCCGGCGGGCGACCTCTTGATACAGTTCGGTAAGCTTCATCGGCGCGACTCCTCGTCGGTTCTGCGGGACGGGTTGAGATCTTCGAGACGACGTGATCGGGGCGTTGAGCGTTTCCGACCTGCTTGAACGATTCCATCGAAATCCATGGTCCTCGGGCCCCGGGCCCGAGGTTTTCGGGGGCTTGATTCCGGTTATGCCGGCCGGGGTGACGGTCCGGCTCGAAAACCCGGGAAAATGCCGCCTCCGGGCGTCGCAATCCGGGACCCCGCCCCGTTCCCGGTCCGTCCCGGGGGCGTCGGGGTGTCCCGGGAACGTGGGGGAGGATTGCGGTCATGGATCACACCGAGCCGAATCCGGGAGATGCCGGGCCGATCGAGGAGATCGAGGTCCGGGGCCATATCGTCGACTCGCTCCTGTTGCCCAAGATCCTCGACCGCATCCTCCAGATGGGCGGCACGTTCGAGATCCGGGAGTGCTCGATCGGCACCCGCCGGGTCGACCCGAGCCGGGCCGTCATCGCGGTCCGGGCCTCGACGACCGATCGGCTCGACGCGATCGTCGGCGACCTGATCGAGCACGGTGCCTGGCCGTTGCACCCCGAGGACGCCCGGGTTGAATCGGCCGATGTGGCCGGGGCGTTTCCCGAGGGCTTCTACAGCACGACGAACCAGCCGACGCAGGTCCGGCTCGGCGGGCGCTGGATCGACGTGGCCGACCAGGAGATGGATTGCGGGATCACCGTCGACGAGGGGGGGGCCGCCGCGCGATGCGTGGCGATGGCGGATGTCGCGCTCGGCATGCCGATCGTGGTCGGCTACGACGGCGTCCGCGTCCTGCCGATGGAACGGCCGAGGGAGTCGAGCCCCTTCGCCTTCATGAGTTCGAGCGTCTCCAGCGAGAAGCCGAAGGCCGTCAGCCTGCGGAGCGTGGCCGAGTCGATCCGGGAGACGAGGAGGCTCGGGAAGAAGGTCCTGCTGGTCGGCGGGCCGGCGATCGTCCACACGGGCTCCGGGGGGCACGTCGCGCGATTGATCCGGGACGGGTGGATCCAGACCCTCTTCGCCGGCAACGCCCTGGCGACCCACGACATCGAGCAGGCGTTCTTCAACACCAGCCTCGGCGTCGACCTGGAGCAAGGGGAGGCGATCGAGCACGGGCACGAGAACCACCTGAGGGCGATCAACACGATCCGACGGCTCGGCGGCATCCGCCGGGCGGTCGAGGCCGGCCGATTGACCTCGGGGATCATGTTCGAGTGCGTCGGGGCGGGGGTGGACGTGGTCCTCGCGGGGTCGATCCGGGACGACGGCCCCTTGCCCGACGTCATCACCGACACCCTCGACGCGCAGCGGGCGATGCGGGCCGCGAGCAAGGGGGTCGGCTTCGCCCTGCTCATCGCCTCGGCCCTGCACGGGATCGCCACCGGGAACCTCCTGCCGGCGTCGGTCCAGGTGGTCTGCGTCGACATCAATCCGGCGACCGTGACCAAGCTGGCGGACCGCGGGACGTTCCAGACGATCGGCATGGTGACCGACGTGGAGCCGTTCCTCCGGTCGCTCGCCCTGGAACTGACGGGGGCGTGAGGTGACGGCCGGCCGGCCGGCCGGTCGTTCGTTCGTCCCGCCCGGCTGCTCGATCGGGAGTGCTCGCCATGGCCTCGATGCGGCGGATCTTGATGTGTCGGCCCACCTATTTCAGGATCGCCTACGAGATCAACCCCTGGATGAACCGGCGGGTCGGGAGCGATCCGGGCGAGTCGGCGCGCCAGTGGCAAGCCTTGCACGACGCGTTGGTCGGCCTGGGGGTGACGGTCGAGTTGCTCGACCCCGTCGACGGGCTGCCGGACCTGGTCTTCACCGCGAACGCGGGCCTGGTATACCGTGACCTGTTCCTCAGCTCGCGATTCCGGTACGGCGAGCGGCAAGGCGAGACGCCGGTCTTCGACCGCTGGTTCGCCGAGCACGGATTCGAGGTCGAGCACACGCCCGACGAGCACCACTTCGAGGGGGCCGGCGACGCCCTCTTCTGCGGCGAGACCCTGTTCGCCGGCTACCGATTCCGCTCCGATGCCAGGACGATGCAATGGGTCGGCGACCGGATCGGCGTGGAAGTCCTGCCGCTGGAGCTGGTCGACCCGAGGTATTACCACCTCGACACCTGCTTCTGCCCGATCGCCCCGGACGCGGCCGTCTTTTTTCCTGGAGCGTTCGACGAGTATGGCCGATCGGTCCTCAGGGATCGGATCCGGACCCTGATCGAGGTGTCGGCCGAGGAGGCGTTCTCGTTCAGTTGCAACGCCGTGGTGGTGGGCCGCTCGGTGCTCCTGAACGAGGGGGCGCCGAAGCTGGCGAAGGCGCTGGAACGCCACGGGTACCGGACGATCCCCCTGACGCTGACCGAATTCATCAAGGCCGGGGGGAGCGCCAAGTGCCTGACCTTCCGGCTCGACGGCGAGGATGCCGCCCGGTGGCGATCGGCCGCGGATCGATCGGCGGCCGTCTGACACAACCGATCCGCGTGTGAGCAAACTTCCGAAAGGGCCTCCCCCCGTGCGACAGCTCTACGTCCTGCGCCATGGAATCGCCGTGGCTCATGGTACTCCCGGATACGAGGAAGACGAGCGGCCGTTGACCCCCAAGGGCCGGAAGCGATTGAAGGAGCAGATCCGGGGGTTCAAGGCCCTCGGGGTGTCGCCCGATCGGATTCTGAGCAGCCCGCTGCCCCGCGCCCGGGAGACGGCGGAGCTCGTGGCGGACGGGCTTGGCATCGAGGATCGCCTGGAACTGGTGCAACAACTCCGGCCGGCCGCGTCGTCGGCCTCGATCCGCCGGTGGCTGGACGTGCTGCCGGGCGACTCGGTGATGATCGTCGGCCACGACCCGGCGTTCTCCGAGCTGATCTCGGTCCTGCCGCTCGGCCCGGGGACGCCCCGGGTCACCGACCTGAAGAAGGGCGGGCTGGCCTGCTTCCAGGTCGACCAGGCCGGGCGATACGCGATGGAATGGCTGCTGACGCCCCGGGTCTTGCGACGCCTGAAGCCCTGACGGGGATGCTCGCGACGCGTCGCGGCGAGGGCGGTTGCGGGGGATCGTGCGCGGGTCAGGCCGAGCGGTCGGGCAAGGCGAGGCGGCAGAGGGCCTCGCGCATGGCCTCGGGGAACTCGCGACGGACGGCCTCTTCCTGCAGGGCGGTCTGGGCGCGGAGGGCGGGGGCATCGGGCTCGGGCTGGAGCCGTTCGTACGTGCCGTCGGCGTGGAGCAGGCGGGATTTGGTGTTGTCGACGAGATAGACGCCGAGCAGCTCGCGGACGATCCGGGAGTGGAGTCGGGGGTCCTCGACCGGGAACATCAGCTCGACGCGGCGGTTGAAGTTGCGCGGCATCCAGTCGGCCGAGGAGAGATAAACTTCCGGGTCGTTGCCGTTCTGGAAGTAGGCGATCCGGGAGTGTTCGAGGAACTTGTCGATGATGCTCACGACCCGGATGTTCTCCGAGATGCCGGGGACCCCGGGGCGGAGGCAGCAGATCCCTCGGATGATCAGATCGACCTGAACCCCTGCTTGAGAAGCGGCATAGAGCGAGGCGATGGTGCGGGGGTCGACGAGCGAGTTCATCTTGGCGATGATCCGGGCCGGTCGCCCGGCCTCGGCGTGCTGGCGCTCGCGGTCGATCATCTCCAGGACGCGATCGACCAGGTGATAGGGGGCGACGACGAGCTTCTGCCAGTCGTGCCCCTGGGAGTAGCCGGTCAGGAGGTTGAACAGGGCCGAGGAGTCGTCGCCGAAATCGGGGCGGCAGGTGAAGAGGCCGAGATCGGTGTAGAGCCGGGCGGTCGTCGGGTTGTAGTTGCCGGTGCCGAGGTGGATATAACGCCGGATGCCGTCGGGCTCCCTGCGGACGACGAGCGCGGCCTTGCAGTGGGTCTTGAGGCCGACCATGCCGTAGACGACGTGGACGCCGGCCTTCTGGAGCATCCGGGCCTTGACGATGTTGTTCTCCTCGTCGAGCCGGGCCTGGATCTCGACGAGGACGGTCACCTGCTTGCCGTTGCCGGCGGCCCGGGCGAGGGCGTCGATGATCGGGTTGTCCTCGGCCGTCCGGTAGAGGGTCTGCTTGATCGCGAGGACCTGGGGGTCGACGGCCGCCTGCTCGACGAACTGGACGACGGCGTCGAACGACTCGAAGGGGTGGTGGACCAGGATGTCCCGATCCCGGATCGCCTCGAAGATATTCCCGTTCGAGGCCAGGGCCGACGGGAGCCGGGGCTCCCAGGGGGGTTCCTTGAACTCCCGATACCCCTCGATCTTGCACAGCGTGGCCAGCGCCGAGAGTGCGACGGGGCCGGGGACCCGGTACACGTCTCGGTCGTCGAGGTCCAGGGTCGGTGCGTTCTGGAGCAGGGAGACGAACGTCTCGTCGGCCCGATCGGAGATCTCCATGCGGACGGCGTCGCCCCACATCCGCTTGCGGAGATTCTCCTGGATGATCGAGAGCAGGCTGGATTTGACGTCGCTCTCCTGGATGCTCAGGTCGCTGTTGCGGGTGACGCGGAAGGCGGCGTGGGCGACCACGCGGAAGCCGCCGAAGAGCGAGTCGAGCCGGGGGCCGATCACGTCCTCGAGCAGGACGAGCCGATGCTGGCCGACCTCCTCGGAGGGGAGGCGGACCAGTCGGCTGAGGACCGCCGGGACCTGGAGCACCGCGTAGAGCTGCCGGGGTGCCTGGGAGTCGGTCCGCTTGCGGTTGCGTTCCTGGCGTTCGAGGCGGAGGATCAGGTTGAGGCTCTTGTTGTGCAGGTGCGGGAACGGGTGGGCGGGGTCGATCGCCAACGGGGTGAGGACGGGGTAGACCTCGGTCTCGAAGTAGGCGTCGAGGAAGGTGTTCTCGTCGTCGGTCAGGGCGTCGGGGCTGACGACCACGATCCCGGCCGAGGCGAGCTTGGGCAGCAGGTCGTCGATCCAGGTCTCGTACTGCCGGGCGACGAAATCGCGGGATCGTCGGCCGATTTCGAGCAGTTGCGTCAAGGCGCTGAGGCCGTCGGGCGGGGGATCCTGCGGCTCGAGCTGTTCGTAGATCTGCGCCTGCAGGCCGGCGAC
This sequence comes from Tautonia sp. JC769, assembly GCF_040717455.1. NCBI lineage: Bacteria > Pseudomonadati > Planctomycetota > Planctomycetia > Isosphaerales > Isosphaeraceae > Tautonia > Tautonia sp. JC769. Next base: position 295,912 of record NZ_JBFEFH010000004.1, on the reverse strand, counting down.
GCGGACCTCGAAGAATTCGTCGAGGTTCGAGGCGGTGATCGCGAGGAAGCGGAGGCGTTCGAGCAGGGGGACCGAGGGATCCCGGGCCTCTTCCAGCACGCGCTCGTTGAAGTCGAGCCAGCTCAGCTCGCGGTTGATGAACAGCGAGGAGTCGAGCGCGAGGCCGTCGGGAACCCCTTCCGGAGTCGCGTAGGGGATGGGGATCGTCTCGGATCGCGTGGGCTCGGACATCGCGGGCGTGCCTTCCTCGCCAAAGGGTCAGGAGGCCCGAGCGGCCCGGGAGGCATCGGTCGCGTCGAGTCGGGCCCGAGTCTCCAGGTCGCGGAGGGCTCGGAGGTTGATCGCGTCGAGGTCCTCGCCGCCCTCGGTCCCCTTGGGCGTCTCCAGGATCATCGGCAGCGCGGCGAACCGCGGGTCGGCCACGAGGTGGCCGAACGGCCCCAGGCCGAGCTGGCCGCGACCGATCCCGGCATGGCGATCGACGCGGCTCCCGCACGCCTTGACGCTGTCGTTGAGGTGCCAGACCCGGACCCGGTCGAGGCCGACGATCCGATCCAGCTCCCCGATCGTCTCATTGTACTCGTCCCGGGTCTCCAGCCGATAGCCCGCGGCGAAGATGTGGCAGGTGTCGACGCAGATCTCCAGCCGATCGGCCTCGCGGGCCCGCTGGAGGATGTCCCTCAGGTGCTCGAAGCGATGCCCGAGGCAACTGCCCTGCCCGGCGGTCGTCTCCAGGGCGATCCGGGCCTGGAAGCCCTTCGTACGCCGGTGAATCTCGTCGAGGCCCGAGGCGATCCGGGCGATCCCCGCCTCCTCGCCGCTGCCGACGTGGGCGCCGGGGTGGCTGACGAGGTGGAGGATGCCGAGCGCCTCGGCCCGTTCCAGCTCGATCACCATGGCGTCAATCGACTTCTGCCAGAGTTCGTCGTCGGGGCTGGCCAGGTTGATCAGGTAGGAATTGTGCGCGACGGGATCGCCGACGCCGGTCTCCGCGAGGCTCCGGCGGAAGGCGGCGACCTGCTCGTCGGCGAGTGGTTTGGCCTTCCACTGGTTGTTGCTCTTGGTGAAGACCTGGACGCAATCCATCCCCAGGGCCGCGGCGGCCCGCACGGCGCGGTCGTGACCCCCGGCGATGCTCATGTGGGCGCCGAAGGTCCGGGGAACCCATTGCGATTGCGAGCGGGCCTTGGCGGGCATTCTTGGTTCCCTTCTCCGAAAGCGGTGGGATGGTCGGTCGGGGTGATCGCCGCCTCGCGGCCTCGCGAGGGCGGGCGCATCGTATCGCAACCCTCGACGATCGGCCACGTCAGCTCTCGACCCGGCAGACCGGCGGTCCTCGGCGTGTTAGCATGGGCGTCGCCGGCCTCGCGTCATCCAGAGTCCGTTCACGATCGGAATGCCTGATGCCCCGCATTTCCTCCCGAGTCTTGACGGCGGTGGTGGTGACCCTGGCGACGGCCGGGGTGATCGGCGCGGCGGGCCTGAACTGGGGGGGGCACACCATGTCGATCCCCGGGACGCTCGGCGGCGGGATCGGTGAATTCGAGACGACCGGGTGGGCGGGCCGATTGATCGTCGGCCCGTTCTGGCTGCCGAACTGGATGGTCGTGTTCGCCTCGGGGATCGTCTGCTGGTGCTCCTGGCTGCGGGCCGTGCGCGTCGGCCGCATCCCGGCGGCGTTGCCCATCGCGTTCACGCTCTACGGGGTCGCTCACGCCGGGGCCATGGTCTTCCTGTTCTGGGGAGGATCGAGGGCGAGCCTCGGCCCGGGAGCCCCGCTGACGGTCCTGGCCTTCGCGGCGATGCTGGTGATGATCGTCCAGGACGTCTTGATCGAGGCTCGTCACACGCGATCAGGGTGAGTGCGCCTCGGGTCCGGCCGGTTCGTCGGGTGCTGCCGGGGCCTCCGGGCCTTCTTCGTCCTCGTCGGGGATGTCGGTCCGATAGGTCCCGAGCGAGGCCCAGACGGCGGGGTCGATCGACCGGGAGTAGACCTGAACGCTGCCGTCCATCAGGAGCACGCGGACCCCTTCGACGTGCCCGCTCGATGCCCCCATCACGGCCGTCCGGCCCTGCTCGTCGATGCACGATCGGCTGCTTTGGGGGACGGAAGCATGCGAATAGAGCGTCGATCGCCAGCCGAGCTGCAGCCAGGATCGACCCGCGTCGGTCTGGGGGGGGGCCTCGGGGACGGCCGGACAGCCTCCCTGGGGGATCGGGCCGGGGACGAGGTGGTAATCTCGGGCCGTCTCGCGAGACTTCCCGGCCGTGCCGACGAGCCGCTCGGCAAAGGCCGCGGTGTAGGAGGCGCCGTCGCCGGCCTCGACCTCATCGAATCCGATCGCGAGGCCCGGTGCGAAGGGGCCTCGTCGGCCTTCCGTCCGGTCCCCCGTATTGGCCCGGTAGTTGACCGGGGCGGGGAAGACCCGGGAGGTGGCGATCGGATCGGACGGGCAGACGAACTCCGGGAGGTAACGCTCCGCAAGCGGTTCGGCCAGCGGGGGGCCGGGTTCCGACCCGGCCTGGAGGTCGAGCCCGGTCACTTCCGTCCGGCCGAGTTGCTGCAGGATGGTTGCCAGCGGCCCCTGCGACGATCGCTCCGGCCCCTCAAGCGGCGGGACGTACGGGACGAACCGGGTCACCTGCTCATAAACCTGAAGCGCCAGGCCGATTTGCTGCAAGTTCCGGGAGCAGGTGGCGGATCGGGCGACTTCCCGGCTCCTCGTCAGGCCCATCATGAGCAGGAGCGCCAGGATGCCCACGACGACGAGGACGACCAATACCTCTACCGGTCCGATCCCCCTTCGACGCCTCCCACGGGACGGGGGCCGATCGACGCGGGCATCGCTTCGGGGTATGTCTGGATATGCGTGCATGACTTCGTCCGTTCGTGGATTCGGGGGGCAAGGGGCAATCGGTTGCGGCGAAGGAACGCCCGGGGGGGCGCCAGCGTTTGGCGCGTCTCTCGGTGTCGATCGGCGTGACGGGACCGGAACGATCGGCCCGGCCGGCCGAGTCTCCGGGAAAGCGGTTGCGACGACGACGGATTCTACGGGATAATTCAGGGGCGTGAGTCTCTCTCCTTCGTGTCCAACATTGTGATGATCGCTCGCCGTCGTTGCGGGCGGAGAACGTAAGAATGGCCGACGAAACGCTCCTGGACTTGCTCGACGACGTACGCGGCAAGACGCTCAAGGAATTGCAGAACCTCGACGACACCCATGCCCGATGGGCCCCGCCCGGCCTCCAGAACTCGTGCCTCTGGCACGCCGGCCACTCCTACGTGGTCACCGAGTTCCTGACCATGAAGGCCCTTGGACGAGAGCCCCAGGTTCCCGAGGGTTGGTTCAAGATGTTCAGCTGGGAGAGCAACCCGGCGCACATCTCCCCCGATCACTGGCCGCCCCTCGAAGAGGTGGTCGCGGCCCTGAAGGCCCAGCAGGAACGGCTCCGAAGCGTGATTTCGGAACTGACGCCCGAACAACTGAGCGCCAAGGAGCCCGGCAATCCCAACCGCACGGTGCGCTACGCGATCGCCCACGGCTTGCACGACGAGGCCCGCCACAGCGGCGAGATCTCGCTGCTCCGAAAGTTGATGAGCCGGACCTTCGTGGTCCAGTCTCCCCAGGCCTTCTGAGCCGGCCGGCGTCGGTGCCCTGGGACACCGCCGTTTCCGAGGAATCGCGGACCCGGGCCTGCACGACAGGCTGGCAGGCCCGGGTTTGAGCTTTATACTCTCTCTGTTCAACATGCCCCGAAAGAGTCGAACGAAGCGCGTCGTTCGGGCGTAGAATGAGGAGATGAGCATCGTGAAACCGTGCGAACGTCGAGATCTGTGAGGTGAATTCGCCCTCGATCACCCGTCAAGCATGGGTGGCCGAGCGATCGGATTTCCTCGCTCTGGAGACGGTGGGAATCGTTCTTGTTGCCCGGAATTCGAGGAGCAACGATAAGGCTCGACCAGGATACATTCCGCCTCGCGAGCAATCCCCATTCCTCCCTGCCTTTCCGGACCTCATGTGAGGTCTCGGGCCGAACGCCTTCGGCCGAGTTCCCCGCCGCCAATCACCACCGAGCCGACTCGGGAGCCGAATCGATGAGACCGCCGAAACGCGCGACGACGCGATCCCTCGTCCTGGCCGCCTGCTGGGCGCTGTTCGCCGCGGGGCCCTTGCCGGCCGCCGATGACGCGAACCCTGGACGTCGGATCGACTTCGGGAAGCAAATCCGGCCGATCCTCTCGGATGCCTGTTTCGCCTGCCATGGGCCGGACGCGGCCACCCGGAAGGCCGACCTGCGGCTCGACCTGAGGGACGAGGCGCTCGCCGATCGGGGGGGATATTCTGCCATCGTCCCCGGCGACGTCGAGGCGAGCGAGCTGTTCTATCGGATCACGAGCGAGGACGAATTCGACCGGATGCCGCCGGAGTCGCACGAGGCCCTGACGGCCGAGCAGATCGGGCTGATCCGGGCCTGGATCGCGCAAGGGGCCGAGTGGGAGGAGCACTGGGCGTTCGTCCCGCCCACGAAGCCCGAGCCCCCGGCGCTGGCGGATGACCCGTGGGTCCGCAACCCGATCGACCATTTCATCCTCGACCGGTTGAATCAGGAAGGGCTCGAACCGTCCCTCGAGGCGACTCCCGAGGCCCTGGTCCGTCGGGTCTACCTCGACCTGACGGGATTGCCCCCGACCCCGGCCGAGGTCGACGCCTATCTCGCCGACGAGCGAGACGACCGCTACGAGCAGCTCGTGGACCGGCTCCTGCAATCGCCCCGATACGGCGAGCACATGGCCCGCTTCTGGCTCGACGCGGCCCGCTACGGCGACACGCACGGCCTGCACCTCGATAATTACCGGGAGATGTGGCCCTACCGCGACTGGGTCGTGGACGCCTTCAACCGCAACCTGCCCTACGATCAATTCGTCATCGAGCAACTGGCCGGCGACCTCCTGCCGTACCCGACCCGCGATCAGCTCATCGCCACCGGGTTCAATCGGGCCCACGTGACCACCAGCGAGGGGGGCTCGATCGAGGAAGAAATCTACGTGCGCAACGTCGTCGAGCGCGTCGATGCGACCGGGACCGTCTTCATGGGGCTCACCGTCGCGTGTGCCCGATGCCACGACCACAAGTTCGACCCGATCTCGGCCAAGGACTATTATTCGCTCTTCGCCTTCTTCAACTCGATCGACGGCAAGCCCCTCGACGGCAATGCCAAGGCGCACCCGCCGGTGATCCAGGTCCCCTCCCCCGAGCAGGAGGCCGAGCGGGCTCGGCTCGACGAGCAGATCGCGGCGATCTCGGGACGCATCTCCGAGGCCGTCTCCGCCATCGAGTACGACCCCGCCGGCGACGAGGACCGCGGCGAGTACGTCCGTCGCGGCGACTTCGTCTGGGTCGACGACGCCCTGCCACCGGGGGCCAAGCCCTCGGCCGAGGCCGACTGGTCCTTCGAAGCCGAGCCGAACCACCCCGTCTTCCTGGGCGAGAAGGCCCATGTGCGATCCGCCGAGGGGCAGAGCCAGCACTTCTTCACCGAGGCGTCGCAGGGTTTGCTCGTCGGGGAAGGTGATACCCTGTTCGCCCACGTCTTCCTGGATCCGCTCAATCCGCCGAAGGAGATCATGCTCCAGTGGAACACCGGCGAATGGAAGCACCGGGCCTACTGGGGAGAGAACCTGATCGACTACGGCGCCGACGGGACCGCCGAGCGATTCGCCAAGGGTCCCTTGCCGACGACCGGCGAATGGGTTCGTTTGGAAGTGCCCGCGGCCGAGGTCGGCATCGCGCCGGGGACGACGATCACCGGCATGGCCTTCACGCAGCACGGCGGGACGGTCCGCTGGGACGCCGCCGGCCTGCGCACCTGGACGCCGCAGCCGGGCAAGACCTACACGAGCCTCGCGGCCTGGGTGCGTGATCAGAAGATCCTCGGCGACAAGTCCGGCCTGCCGGGGCCGATCCGGGCCATCGTCGAGAAAGCCCCGGGCGATCGTTCCGACGACGAGGCCCAGCAACTCCGCGACCACTTCGTCCGGTTCGCCTACGCCCCGGCCCGGTCGACCTTGAGCCCCCTGCTCGACGAGCTGGCCTCGGCCGAATCGGCCCGCAAGACGCTCGAAGAGGCGATCCCGACCACCCTCGTCTGGAAGGAGCTGGCCGAACCGAAGCCGGCGTTCATCCTCAACCGGGGCGAGTACGAGGAGCGCGGCGAGCAGGTCGGCCGCGCGACCCCCGAGTTCCTGCCCGAGCTGCCCGACGGTGCCCCCCTCGACCGGATGGGGCTGGCCCTCTGGCTCGTCGATCGCTCGAACCCACTGACCTCCCGAGTGGCCGTCAACCGGCTCTGGCAGCAGGTCTTCGGCACGGGCCTGGTGAAGACCTCCGAGGACTTCGGCTCTCAGGGGGATCCGCCCAGCCACGAGGAACTGCTCGACTGGCTCGCCGTCCAGTTCCAGGATGACGGTTGGGACATGAAGACGTTCATGAAGCGCATGGTCACGTCGGCCACCTACCGCCAGACCTCTCGGACCACCCCCGAGCTGAACACCCGCGACCCGAAGAACGTGCTGCTCGCCCGGGGGCCTCGATTCCGGCTCGACGCCGAGACGCTCCGCGACCAGGCGTTGTCGGTCTCGGACCTGCTCGTCGAGCAGATCGGCGGGCCGGGCGTCAAGCCGCCGCAGCCGTCGGGCCTCTGGGAGGCGGTCGGCTACACCAGTAGTAACACGGCCAAGTTCAAGGCCGACTCGGGCCGCGACAAGGTCCACCGCCGCAGCCTCTACACCTTCTGGAAGCGGACGGCCCCGCCGCCGCAGATGACGACTTTCGACGCCCCGTCCCGGGAGTCGTGCACGGTCCGCCGGGAACGCACGAACACGCCGCTCCAGGCGTTGCTCCTGCTCAACGACCCGCAGTACGTCGAGGCCGCCCGCGGCCTGGCCGAGCGGACGCTGCGCGAGGCGGGCCCGTCGGCCGACGAGCGGCTGACCCACATGTTCCGCCTGGCGACCGCTCGGCATCCGGAATCGGACGAGCGGCAGGAGCTGCTCGCGGCCTTCGACGAGGTGCTCGCCTCGTATCGAGGCGAGGTCGAGGAGGCCCGGGCCCTCATCGCCGTGGGCGAGACGCAACCCGACCCGGCGTTCGACCCGGCCGAGCTGGCCGCCTGGACCATCATCGCGAACACCCTGCTCAACCTGGACGAGGTGATCGTGAAGGGCTGATTCCCCCCGGCCCTTTGACGCAGTTCATCGCACGAAACCGAGACACTCGAATCGAGAGGAACGCGAGCATGGATCCGATCCTTGAGCGCATCCAGACGATGACGCGGCGGCATTTCTTCGGCCGGGGGGCCGTGGGCCTGGGCACGGCGGCCCTGGCCTCGCTCCTGCCCGATCGCGCCGCCCGGGCCACCGGGGCGGATCAAGGCCGCCCGGCGGTCTCCCCCGGCGGCCTCCCCGGGCTGCCTCACTTCGCCCCGAAGGCGAAGCGGGCCATCTACCTGTTCATGTCCGGCGGCCCCTCGCAACTCGACATGTTCGACTACAAGCCGACCATGAACGAGTGGTTCGACAAGGACCTGCCCGAGTCGATCCGCAAGGGGCAGCGGCTGACGACGATGACCAGCGGCCAGACGCGGTTCCCGATCGCGCCGTCCCGTTATGAGTTTGCGCAGCACGGCAACTCGGGGGCCTGGGTCAGCGAACTGTTGCCGCACACGGCGAAGATGGTCGACGACCTGGCGATCGTCAAATCGATCAACACCGAGGCGATCAACCACGACCCGGCGATCACCTACATCTGCACGGGTCACCAGCTTCCCGGCCGGGCGAGCATGGGTTCCTGGCTCGGCTACGGGCTGGGCTCGATGAACGAGAACCTGCCGTCGTTCGTGGTCATGACCCCGAGCTGGACCGGCCGGCAGGACGCCCAGGCGCTCTACAACCGGCTCTGGGGCTCCGGGTTCCTGCCGAGCAAGCACCAGGGGGTCCGGCTTCGGACCGATGGCGACGCCGTGCTGTTCCTGTCGGACCCTCCGGGCGTCAGCTCGACGCACCGGCGGCGGATGCTCGACTCGCTGGCCACGTTGAACCAGAAGCATTTCGACGAGTTCGCCGACCCCGAGACCCAGGCCCGGATCGCCCAGTACGAGATGGCCTTCCGGATGCAGACCTCGGTCCCCGACCTGATGAACCTGGCCGACGAGCCGAAGCACATCCTGGACATGTACGGCCCGGACGTCCACAAGCCCGGGACCTTCGCCTACTGCGCGTTGATGGCCCGGCGCCTCGCCGAGCGTGACGTGCGATTCGTCCAGCTCTTCCATCGCGGCTGGGACCAGCACGGCAACGTCGCCGGCGACCTGCCGAAGCAGTGCAAGGACATCGACCAGCCGAGCTGGGCGTTGGTCCAGGATCTGAAGCAGCGCGGCCTGCTCGACGACACCCTGGTGATCTGGGGCGGCGAGTTCGGGCGGACGATCTACTGCCAGGGCGGCCTGACCCGCGACAATTACGGCCGAGACCACCACCCGCGTTGCTTCACGGTCTGGATGGCCGGCGGCGGCATCAAGCCGGGCGTCGTCCACGGCGAGACGGACGAATTCAGCTACAACGTCGTCCAGGACCCGGTGCACATCCACGAGATGAACGCCACGATCCTGCAGTGCCTGGGCATCGACCACAAGCGGCTGACGTACAAGTTCCAGGGCCTCGACATGCGGCTGACGGGCGTCGAGGATCACGGCCCGGTTCCGGCCTTGCTCGCCTGAGCGTCCTCGGTCATGCTCAAGGGCCCTCGGCTGGCTTCGGCCGGTCGTGGGCCCTTTTTTTGCATCGAGATCGACCACTACCTGAGATTGAGGGACCTCCGGGATGAACGCCCCTGCCCTGCTCCGCTGGACCGCGTCGCTGACGCTGGGCCTGCTGGTCATCGCCCCCGGGGCGATCGCCCAGCCCCAAGGGTTCAACTACGACGAATCCAGGGTCCCCGAGTATTCCTTGCCCGACCCGCTGGTCGCCGAGGACGGCTCGAAGGTCTCGACCGCCGACGCCTGGCGCCAGTCACGGCGCCCCGAGGTGCTCCGCCTCTTCGAGGATCACGTCTACGGCAAGACGCCGATCGGCCGGCCCGAGGCGATGCGGTGGGAGGTCTTCGACGCGGCCGACGACGCGATCGGCGGGCTCGCCAGGCGCAAGCAGGTGCGCATTTATTTCACCGAAGACGACGACGGCCCTCGCATGGACCTGCTCCTCTACACCCCGGCCGACGCCGACGGGCCGGTCCCGACCTTCCTGGGCCTGAACTTCCGCGGGAATCACACGGTCTTCCCCGACCCCGCGATCCGATTACCCGAGGGCGGGGACGAGTCGGTCCGGGGGGAGCGGCGGGGGCGATGGCCGGTCGACACGATCGTCTCGAACGGCTACGGGCTGGCGACCATCTGGTACTACGACATCGATGCCGACGTGAAGGATCGTTGGGACGATGGGGTCCACCCCCTCGCCTATGCCGAGGGGCAATCCGAGCCGGGCTCGGGGGAATGGGGATCGATCGGCGCCTGGGCCTGGGGACTGAGCCGGGCGCTCGACTACCTGGAAACCGATGAGCAGGTCGATGGCTCCCGGGTGATCGTGATGGGCCACTCGCGGCTGGGCAAGACCTCGCTCTGGAGCGGGGCCCAGGACGAACGCTTCGCCCTGGTCATCTCGAACGACTCGGGATGCGGCGGCGCGGCCCTGAGCCGACGCCGGTTCGGCGAGACCGTCGAACGGATCAACACCTCGTTCCCCCACTGGTTCACCGATCGATTCACGCAGTATAATGGCGACGAGGATGCCTTGCCGGTCGACCAGCATATGCTCATTGCCCTGATCGCCCCACGGCCGGTGCTGGTCTGCTCGGCCGAGGAGGACCTGTGGGCCGATCCCCGGGGCGAGTTCCTCTCGGCCAGGCACGCGGGCCCCGTGTACGAACTGCTCGGGACCGATGGCATGGCCCGGGACGAGATGCCGGGCCTGAACGACCTGATCGCGAGCACGGTGGGCTACCACATCCGTCCCGGCGGCCACGACGTGACCGATCGGGACTGGGAGGTCTTCATCGAGTTCGCCGACACGCACCTCGGCCGCGATGGGGCGCGGTGACCGATCGCCCGATGCAATGCCCGGGCGATCGCGCGGGAGTCGGGCCCGGTGGAACCGGTCGATCGGACCCATCGCCTGGAATCAAGGCAGGTGAGAATGATGAGATTCCCTCGCGTTCCTGCCGTGCCCTGGGGGCGGTCGTCGGGGGGCGGGCTCCTCGGCCCGGACGATCCTGCCGAGCATCGGCCGGGAGCGACCGCGCACGACCGCCCCGGATTCGAGCACCGGCTCCGGGACGGGCGGCGCGTCTTCCTGACGCCCGTCCTCCCGGGAGATCGCCATCGGCTCGAAGCCGGATTCGAGCAACTGTCCGACCAATCGCGGGTCTTCCGGTTCTTCCGACAACGCGACCGACTCAGCGAGGCCGAGATCCAGCGCCTGATCCAGGTCGATCAGGTCGATCACGTCGCCTGGTGCGCGCTCGACCTGCCCGATCCCCCCTTCGACGGCCTCGGCAGCGGTCGCCTGATCCGCGATCCGGGCGACCCCGAGAAGGCGGAGGTCGCCGTGACGGTGATCGACGCGGCGCAGCGGCACGGCCTGGGGACGGTCTTGCTCGCGGTCCTCGTCCTCCGCGCCCGGATGCTGGGCATCTCGACGCTGACCGCGCACGTCCTGCCGGAGAATCGGGTCGTGGTCCGGTGGCTCAAGGACCTCGGCTGGACGATCGTCCGAGACGAAGGCTCGCTCGAATTCGAGGACCAGGCCCGTCCCGATCCTTCCCGGGTTTCGGAATTCCCCGCCCGGGCACGGTTCGAGCAACTGCTGGACGACCTGGAACCGCGGGTGATGTCCTGTCTGGCCGTGATGGCCGGGCGGGCGGCTTCCGGCCCGCCGGCCCCCCTCGTCGACGGCCCGGAGGACGACCATCCCGAGGGCGGGGCGGTCGAGGGCCGCTGACCGAGGGACCTTCGATTCGGCAACGGTCCCTCGGCCCGATCGGGGGCACGTCGACCTCAATCGTCGAATCCGAGGCCCTTCGTCGCGGTCTGGATGCGGCAGAAATGCATGTCGGCCGTGACGTAAAGCACGGTGCCGTCGTCGCCGCCGAAGGCGCAGTTGGCGGTCGCCTCGCCGGTCTTGAGCGTGCCGAGGTGGGTGCCGTCGGGGGCGAAGATCAGGACGCCGCCGGGGCCGGTCGCGAAGAGGTTGCCGTCCGTGTCCACGGCCATGCCGTCGGGCAACCCTTTCTCGCGGCCGACCCGGTCGGTCACGTCGGCGAACACCTCGCCCTCGCCCAGCGTGCCGTCGTCCTTGACGGGGAAGGCCATCCAGATCGCCCGTTCCGGGTCGGAGTTGGCCACGTACAGGGTGGATTCATCGGGCGAGAAGGCGATGCCGTTCGGGCGGGTCATCTGGTCGGTCAGGAGGGTCAAGGTCCCGTCGGGAGCGAGGCGGTAGACCCCCTGGAACGGGAGTTCCTTCCCCGGATCGTCGACATTCTGCGGCAAGCCGTAGGGGGGATCGGTGAAGTAGAGCGAGCCGTCGGACTTGAACACGGCGTCGTTCGGGCTGTTCAGGCGCTTGCCCTCGTAACTGGAGGCGAGCGTCTCGAAGGTCTGGTCGTCGTTCAGGCGGGCGACGCGGCGATCGCCGTGCTGGCAGAGCAGCAGGCGGCCCTCGTCGTCGAAGATCAGGCCGTTCGAGCCGGGCTCCTGGCCCGTGAAGGCGTCGGTGCCGGTGTATCCGCTCGGCTTGAGGAACGGTTCCAGCCCCCCGTCCTCCGTCCAGGCGAAGACGGTGTTGCGCGGGATGTCGGAGAACAGGACGGTCTGCCGATCGGGCCACCAGACCGGCCCTTCGGTCCACTCGAAGCCCGACGCGAGGATCTCAAGCCTCGAATCCTCGGGGATCAGGTCCCGGAAGCGGTCGTCCGTGACCTCGATCGTGCCCAAGGAGTCGTACGGGGCGGACGCCGCCTCCTGGGCCTCGGCCGTCGGCGGCCTGAGGAACGGCAACGCCAGCAACACGGCGGCGCCAAGCGCCCACGATTCGGGCCTCGTCTTGCGATCAGAACGCGTCATGGATCGGCTCCGGGAGAGGCGAGCAGAATCCGCTTGGCTCACCAGACATCGGGAGCGAGCGCACCGGCCCTGCTCGCCTCAAGGCCGGTGGCAACCCTCGAACTTAGTCGAGCCCGGGCCGCCGGGCAACGGGCCGGCGCGGGGCGAGCTGGTGTCCCTCCCGCCGATTCCTCTCGGACGCACTGGCGTATTAACCGAGACGGGGCCCGGCCCGACCGCCGCCACCGAATCAGTGCGTGCCGGTGGGGGGCAGCTTCATCGGCATCGGCATCGGGGCCCGGATCGCCGCGTTGTGCACGATGGCCGACCGGTCGTGGCGAGGGGTCAGCTCTCGGAAATGGGTGACGCAGTTCCTGCCCCGCTGCTTCGAGCGATAGAGCGCCTGGTCGGCCTGATCGAGCAGCACGTCCGGCGTCGAGGCGGATGGCCCCGACGTCCCGACGCCGAAGCTGGCCGTGATCGGGGTCCCTCGCCAGACGCGGTCGGCGATCGAGCGTCGAAGCCTCTCGGCCAGGGCGATCCCCTCCGGGGCGCTGACGCGGGGCAAGAGGACCACGAATTCCTCCCCGCCGTATCGGGCGATCAGGTCCCGGTCGCGGACATTCGCCCGGAGGACGTCCGCCACGCCGATCAGGACCTCGTCGCCGGCGGGGTGGCCGAAGGAGTCGTTGTAGAGCTTGAAGCGATCGACGTCGAGCAGGATGACGGTCAAGGGCTGGGAGGACTGGTTGCTCAGCGTGAAGCTCGACTCGAACAGGCGATGGAAGTGGCGACGGTTCCGGAGGCCGGTCAGGGCGTCGGTGATCGCCATGTCGGCCAGGCGTTCGTTGCGCAGCTCCAGTTCCTGCTTCAGGGCCTCGAGCTCGTCGGAGCGGCGGACCAGCTCCTCCTGCATCTCGAGGATCCGCCGGGCGATCTCGACCCGAGCGATCAGCTCGTCGATGTTCAGCGGCTTGCTGAGGAAGTCATCGACCCCGGCCCGGTAGCCGGCCAGCCTCGCCTCGACGCCCGATCGGGCCGTGATCAGGATGAAATACGTGTAGAGCGACCCAGCGCGGTCGCGAAGCCGCTGACAGAGGCCCAGGCCATCCAGGCCGGGCATCATCCAGTCGGAGATGACCAGCCGGATCGACCGATCGGCCACCAGGCGCATCTCGGCCTCCAGGCCGTTGGCAACGACCGTGATCTCGTGACCAAGCCGCCTCAGCGCACCGACAATCAGGGTGGCGCTGACCGGATCGTCTTCTGCCACAAGGATTTTCATCAAAACCGCCGGCCATCGAGTCTGAGGAAATGGCGAGTCGATCGGGCGCGATCGCCGCGGGACGGTCCGGATCGGCGATCCCTCCCGATGATCGCTCCGCCCGAAGAACCATAGAGCGGATCGCTCGCATCGGCAGGTTCGTGTCGCGACGATTCAACTCCTGATGATTGCATGCGACGTGGCACGCCGATTGGGTGGGTTTTTTCGACGGGCAGGGTCCTGGACAGGCGTTCTCGGGCCCGCTACACTCGGATCCTGCCTCGACGTGGATTTCGGACGAACGCACCAGGGATCGGACAAGACCTAAGGAACCTGCAGGGATGGCCAGCTCCGACATCGTGATCCGGGGCGCCCGAGAGCACAATCTGCGAGACGTCTCCTTGCAGTTGCCTCGCGGCGCTTTGATTTGCTTCACGGGGGTGTCGGGATCGGGGAAGAGCTCGATGGCCTTCGACACGCTGTATGCCGAGGGGCAGCGGCGTTACGTCGAGAGCCTGTCGAGCTATGCCCGGCAATTTCTTGGCCAGTTGCCCAAGCCGGATGTCGACCGGATCGACGGCCTGAGCCCTTCCATCGCCATCCAGCAGAAGACCGGGGGGCGGAACCCGAGGAGCACGGTCGGGACCATCACCGAGATCCACGACCATCTCCGCGTCCTGTTCGCGAGGGTCGGCCGGCAGCATTGCCCGTCGTGCGGGCAGCCGGTCTCGGCGCAGACCCGCGAGCAGATCACCGCCCAGATCCTCGACCAGCCGGCCGGGGCGTCGATCACCCTGCTGGCACCGGTCATCCGGGGGCAGAAGGGGGAACACCGCGACCTGTTCGCCGACCTGTCCCGCGCCGGCTACGTCCGGGCCAGGGTCGACGGCCGGATCATCGCCTTGAGCGATCCGCCGGCCCTCGACCGCCAGGTCAAGCACGAGATCGAGGTCGTGATCGACCGGATCAAGCTCGGGCCGTCGGCCCGATCGCGCCTGGCCGAGGCGGTGGAATCGGCCCTGAAGCTCGGCGACGAGACGGTGATCGTGGCGATCGAGGACCAGCCGGATCTGGTCCTCTCCTCCCGGTATGCCTGCGTCCCGTGCGGGATCGGCTTCGACGCCCCGAGCCCCCAGCTCTTCAGCTTCAACAGCCCGCAGGGGATGTGCCCCTCGTGCGATGGGCTCGGGATCCGCCACGATTTCGCCGCGGACCTGCTCGTGCCCGACCCGTCGAAGTCGATCTGGGAGGGGGCGATCGCCCCGCTCGGCCCCTTGAAGAAGGTGGGCAAGTGGAAGCGGCACCTCTTCGAGGGCTTCGCCGCGAATCTCGAGGCGGACGAGGGCGGCCTGAAGAAAGGGACGCTGCTCCGGACCCCCTGGGGAAAACTCAGCCCCGAACACCAGAACGCCTGGCTCCACGGGACCGGCGATCGGGTGATCGTGTACCGATGGAAGACCCGCAATCGCCAGTGGTCGCACCCGGGGACCTGGAAAGGGGTCGCCAACGAACTCCTGGAGAAGTACCAGCACTCCAAGGGAGGGCCCCACCGCGCGGCGCTCGAGCCGTATATGAGGAGCATGACCTGCCCGGATTGCTCGGGAGCCCGGCTGAACCCGAGGGCCCGGGCCGTCCGGGTCGGTGAGCGTTCCCTGCCCGAGCTGGAGGCGCTGGACCTCGGTACGCTTTCCCGTTGGTTCGAGCGGCTGAGCGGCGCGGGCGTCGCCGACGGGCCGAACGACCCCGAGCCGCTTACCGCCCGGTCGATGACGATCGCCGAGGAGCTGCTCAAGGAGATCCGAGGGCGATTGCGGTTCCTGGCCGACGTCGGCCTCGATTACCTCACCCTGGATCGCTCGGCCCCGACCCTCTCCGGGGGAGAGGCGCAACGCATCCGGCTGGCCAGCCAGGTCGGGGCCGGGCTCGTCGGGGTGCTCTATATCCTCGACGAGCCTTCGATCGGCTTGCATCCCCGCGACAATGACCGGCTGATCGCCACCCTGCAGCGGCTTCGGGACATCGGCAACACCGTCGTCGTGGTCGAGCACGATGAAGACACGATGCGGGCGGCCGACACGATCGTCGACTTCGGGCCCGGCCCGGGGATCAAGGGGGGGGAGGTGATCGCCCAGGGGAGCCTGGCGACGATCTCCCGCAATCCGAAGAGCCTGACCGGACAGTACCTCTCGGGGCGGAAGTCGATCGCCGTCCCGACCCATCGCCGCGGGATCGCCGAGCACGCCCTCCGCATTGTTGGCGCTCGTCACAACAATCTCAAGACGATTGATGTCTCGGTCCCGCTGGGGCGATTCGTCTGCGTGACGGGGGTGTCGGGGTCGGGGAAGAGTTCCTTGATCGGCGATATCCTCCGGGAGACGCTCGCGCGCGACCTCAACGGCGCGAAGACCGAGCCGGGCCTGCACGATCGGATCGAGGGGGTGGATCGCCTCGACAAGATCATCGACATCGACCAGTCGCCCATCGGTCGGACGCCCCGGTCGAATCCGGCCACCTACATCAAGCTCTTCGACGAGATCCGGGATCTCTACACGAGGCTGCCCGACTCGAAGACCCGGGGCTACAAGCCCGGACGGTTCAGCTTCAACGTCCCCGGCGGGCGCTGCGAAGCCTGCCAGGGGAACGGGTCGAACAAGCTCGAGATGGATTTCCTCGCCGATGTCTGGGTCACGTGCCCGGTCTGCGAGGGCAAGCGGTTCAACCGGGAGACGCTTCACTGCCGGTTCAAGGGCAAGAGCATCAGCGACGTGCTCGAGATGGACGTCCAGGAGGCCCTCGAACACTTCGCCAACGTGCCGAAGATCGAGGCGATGCTCCGGACCCTGCACGACGTCGGCCTCGACTATTTGAAACTCGGGCAGCCCTCCCCCACGCTTTCCGGCGGCGAAGCCCAACGGATCAAACTGGCCCGAGAACTGGTCCGCAAGGGGACTGGCAAGACGCTCTACGTCCTCGACGAGCCGACCACCGGCCTGCATTTCGAGGACATCCGCCGCCTGCTCGACGTCCTGCACGGTTTCGTCGAGCAAGGGAACACGGTGGTGGTGATCGAGCACAACCTCGACGTGATCAAGACCGCCGACTGGATCCTCGACCTCGGTCCCGAAGGCGGTTCCGGCGGCGGCCGGATCGTGGCGGAGGGACCGCCGGAGGAGGTCGCCCGGGTCCGAGCGAGCCACACCGGCAAGGCCCTTGCCCGAGTCCTCTGGCCCGATTCGGCGCGTGCGGCGTCTTCGAAAAATGGATCGTCGCGCAAGAAAAACGGCAACGGCCGGGCGGCCCGCGAACTCAGCACGATCACGATCGAAGGGGCGTCGCAGCACAATCTCAAGGGGATCGACGTTCGAATCCCCCGCAACCAGATGACCGTCTGCAGCGGGCCGAGCGGTTCGGGCAAGAGCTCGCTGGCGATGGACACGCTTTATGCCGAAGGGCAACGGCGATACGTCGAGAGCCTGTCGAGTTATGCCCGCCAGTTCCTCGCCCCCTTGCAGAAGCCGAAGGTCGAGCGGGTGACGGGGCTCTCTCCGGCCATCAGCATTGAGCAGAAAACGACCAGCAAGAGCCCCCGGTCGACCGTCGGGACGGTCACCGAGATCCACGACTACCTGCGCATCCTGTTCGCGAGGCTCGGGCAGATGTACTGCCCGTCGTGCGGGATCCCGGTCGGCACACAGACCTCGGACGAAATCGTCGAGAAGCTCCTGCACCACCCCGAAGGGACTCGAATCTACATCATGGCCCCTCTCGATCGCAAAGAGGGGGAGGATTACGAGACCCTCTGGGACGATCTCCGCGGTTCCGGCTTCGTGCGCGTGCGTGTCGACGGCGTCTCGCACAACCTCGATTCCCCTCCGACGCTGAATCGTCGCCAGTCGCATGCGATCGAGGTCGTGGTCGACCGCGGTCTCGTCCGGCGATCGACCCGCTCCCGGCTGGCCGACGCGGTCGAGGCGGCGCTCGATCTGGGGCGAGGGGTCATTCACGTCGCCAGGGTTTCCGAGCAAGCCGACGAGGCCGACTGGCCCATCCAGCGCTTCAGCCAGCACCGTTCCTGCGACGGCTGCGGCCGGAGTTTCGAAGAATTGTCACCCCATCATTTCTCGTTCAATAGCGCGCTCGGCTGGTGCCCCTCGTGCGAGGGGCTCGGCGTCCAGCTCGGCGCCGATCCGGCGGCCCTGATCCCCGACGGCCGCAAGAGCCTCCGAGGCGGGGCGGTCTCGGTCTGGCCCCCGTTCGAGTCGAACCCGTTGTTCGCCCGGATGATCGCGGGCATGGCCGATCGCCTGGGGATCGACCTGGAGACTCCCTTCGACGACCTCGAGGCCCGCCATCGCCGGATGATCCTCTTCGGGACCGATACCCAGTGGTTCGACGTGCAACCTGCCGACGGGGCTGTCGGGTTCCGCTTCCAGTACAAGGGGCTCTTCCCTTCGCTGGAGGAGGCAGGCCGGCTCTCCTACCTCTACCGGGCGAAATTGCGAGGGATGGTGGCCGAGACCGCCTGCTCCACCTGCATGGGGGGGCGGTTGCGCGACGACGCGTCCGCGGTCCGGTTCAAGGAGTTCACGATCGATCAGATGAGCAACTGGCCGCTCGGCCGGGCGTTCGCGTTCTTCCAGGGGATGAAACTCTCCACGGACGAGCGTCACATCGCCGGGGACCTGATCCGGGAGATTCGGGATCGGCTGAAGTTCCTGGTCGATGTCGGGCTCGATTACCTCTCGCTTGCCCGATCCACCCCGACCCTCTCGGGCGGGGAGAGCCAGCGCATCCGACTCGCCAGTCAGATCGGCAGCGGCCTGACCGGCGTCCTCTACGTCCTCGATGAGCCGACGATCGGCCTCCACCCGAGGGACAACGCCCGGCTCCTGCGGGCCCTGCAACATCTCAGGAATCTCGGCAACACCCTGGTCCTCGTCGAGCACGACCGCGAGGTGATCGAGGCGGCGGACCACCTGCTCGACTTCGGGCCCGGCTCCGGCGACCTCGGCGGCCGGATCACCGCGCACGGGGCGCCGGGCAAGGTCCGCAAATCCTCGAAGTCGTTGACGGGGCGTTACCTGAGCGGCCGGGCCTCGATCCCGGTCCCGTCGAACCGCCGGGATGCTCGGGGGGCGGCCCTGGTGATCCGCAACGCGAGGCACCACAACCTGAAGGGGATCGATGTCGGGTTCCCGATCGGTGTCGTGACGGCGGTGACCGGGGTGAGCGGCTCCGGGAAGAGCTCCCTGGTCGAAGATATCTTGATGAAGGCGTGCGCCCAGCACCTGCACCGGTCGCAGGTGGTGCCGGGCCTGCACGATCGGATCGAGGGGATCGAGGCGATCGACAAGATGATCGGGGTCGATCAGACGCCGATCGGGGGCACGCCCAACTCGACCCCCGCGACCTATACCGGCGTGTTCGACCTGATCCGGGAGCTGTTCGCGAAGCTGCCGGAGTCGAAGATTCGCGGCTACGGCCCCGGCCGATTCAGTTTCAACGTGCCCGGCGGCCGTTGCGAGGCCTGCGAGGGGGCCGGTCAAACCCGAATCGAGATGCACTTTTTGCCCGATGTCTGGGTCCCTTGCGAGTCGTGCGGGGGGGCCCGATTCACCGGCGAGACGCTCGCGGTGACGTATCGGGGAAAGTCGATCGCCGACGTGCTCGCCATGAAGGTCGACGCGGCGCTCGACCTGTTCGCCGCGGTCCCCAAGATCCGGCGCGTCTTGCAGACCCTGCACGACGTCGGCCTCGGCTACGTCTCGCTCGGCCAGTCGGCCCCCACGCTCTCCGGCGGCGAGGCGCAGCGGATCAAGCTCGCGGCCGAGCTGGCCCGCCCCCAGACCGGGCGGACGCTCTATGTCCTGGACGAGCCGACGACCGGCCTGCATGCTGACGACGTCCGGAAGCTGCTCGACGTCATCCACCGCCTGGCGGACCTGGGCAACACGGTGGTGGTCATCGAACACCACCTCGATGTGATCAAGACCGCCGACTGGGTGATCGACCTCGGGCCCGAGGCCGGCGAGCAAGGGGGGACCATCGTCGCGGTCGGACCCCCCGAGGCGATCGTCTCCACCCCGGACAGCCTCACCGGCGCCGAGCTCCGGCCGGTGCTCGAGGCCGGGCCGCTCGCGACCCGGCCACATTATGACGCCGTGGCCGAGGCCCGGAAGGAACTGGAGGATGCCCGACGGGCGGCCGAAACCCTTGGCGAGGTCGAGGCGATCGCCCCTCCCTGGGAGAGCGACGGGCGGCGATGGCATACCCGGGATCGTTCCACCCGGACCGGCAAGCCGGTTCGATGGGACGGCCGCATCCTCGAATTCATCGTCGATCGCCTGGATGGGCTCGGCGGATTCGAGGCCCCCGACTGGTCGAAGCGGACCCTCGTGCGGGTCGCTGTGCCCGGCGCCTCCCGGATGACACCGGCCTTTTTCGAGGCGAGCACGGGCCAGGAGTGGGTCGTCACGCTTCGCTTCCGCAGCCCGATGCGACATGCCCAGCCGCTCGACCGCATCCAGGACGAGCTGGGGCTCAAGGCGTTCGACGACCTGGAAACCCCGGTCGTCTGCGATGCGCCTCGGGTCTCGGCGGGCTTCGCGGGGGCCGGCTTCCGAGAGGTGGTCATCATGGCCCACTCGGCCGAGGAACTGTGTACCCCGGCCTTCGGGGCCTTCATCGACCGGATGGCCCGGGCGTTCCTCGGTCAACCCGTCTCGGACGAGTGGGGAGACGCCAAGGCTCGCGTGGCGGCCCTGATGAGCGGCCCCGAGCGCGAGTGACCGGGGGACTCGCGCGTCGAGTCGAGGCGGTCACTCCCTCGGGACCTCGACCGATCGCAGCAACTCGCCCAGCAGGTCATCGACGCGCCTGCCCTCGATCTCCGATTCGGGGGTCAGGATCACCCGATGGCGGAGCGCGGGCAGGGTGACGTCGATCACGTCATCCGGGATGACATAATCGCGCCCTTCGAGCGCGGCGGAGGCCCGGGCACCGCGGAGCATCGCCACGCCGGCCCGCGGCGAGGCCCCGATCGAGAAGGCCGGCCACTCCCGGGTCCGCCGCACGATGGCCGTGATGTATTCGATCAGGCGATCGTCGGCGAGGATCTCGCCGCATCGCCTTTGCATCTCCAGGACCTCGGCCGGGGTGGTCACGGTCGCCACGCGATCGGCCAGGATCGAGTCGGGGCTGCGTCCCTCGGTATGGAGGCGGAGGATGTCGGCCTCCTCCCGGAGCGACGGATAGTCGGCCACGAGCTTGAACAGGAAGCGGTCGAGCTGGGCTTCCGGCAGGTTGTACGTCCCCTCGGACTCGATCGGGTTCTGCGTGGCCATGACCAGGAACGGGGGTTCCAGGACATGGGCCTGGCCATCGACCGTCACCCGGGCTTCCTGCATGATTTCGAGCAAGGCCGCGTGGGTCTTGGCCGGGGAGCGGTTGATCTCATCGGCCAGCAAGAGCTGCGTGAAGACGGGGCCGGGTCGGAATCGGAAGGCGCCGGTGTGTTCCTCGTAGATCGAGGTCCCCGTGATGTCTGAGGGCATCAGGTCGGGAGTGAACTGGATGCGGTTGAAGTGGCATCCGAGCACCCGGCCGAGGACCCTGACGAGCAGGGTCTTGCCCAGGCCCGGCACGCTCTCGATCAGGACATGCCCCTGCGCGAGCAAGGCGATCAAAACCCCTCGGACCAGCGGTTGCTGGCCGACGTAGACCTTGTCGATTTCTTGCCTGACGCGGGCAGCCCAGTCGGACACGTCGGCGTTCAACGGTTCGTCAGTCGGGTTCATCGAGGGTTCTGGCCTGGGTTCGGCGGGATGATCGGAGGCGGTCTTCGAGCACTCGGTGCCAGGACTTCCGTGCATGCGACCAGGTCCGGCGGCGGTCAAGCGGCTCTATCAGACGGTTCGCCACGGAGTCCGGTCAAGAAGCCAGTCCGGAATCGATCGGGTGGCCGAAACGGGGGCGAGCCGGCCGGCCCTCGTGGGAGGGGCCGGCCGGCTCGCTCGTGCTGCTGATCAAGGGGGCTGAGCCCCCCGGGTCAGGCCTGGTCAGGCCGCAGCCGGGACAGGGCCGACTTGACCCTCGGGTTCCCGGATTCCTCGCCGAACTGGCCGAGGATCAGGTCGTACGCCCTCGGATCCCGCTGGGGGGCGGTCGACGCGGCCGCCTCGGCCTCCTCGGTGGTCGAGGCGGCCGTGGTGAGCGATCCGGGGGTCCGGATGGTCCGCTGCGCCACGTTGAGGTAGCGATCGTAGAACGACCCGATGTTGACCTCCGAAGCCGTGAAGGGAGGCCGGGGGGCGTCGGGGGTCGGGGCGGCCGCCGGCGGGGCGACCGGGGTGGCCACGTCGTCCTGGGACGGGCCGGGGTTGGTCGGGGCCTGGGGAGTCTCGGGCCGGTTGCGGCCCGGAGATCGCTCGGGGCGCTGGCCCGGCTCGGTCTGGAAGAGGGCGTAGAACGGCCCTGCCCCCGGATCGTTCACCCCCACGCCCCGGTTGATGCCGAAGCGGTTGGGGGTGTAGTTCCGGAACCGCTGCGTGATCTGCGGGGGCACGAAGGCGTACGTCGGCAGGATTCGCTGCAGGTCGGTCCAGTTCCGGACCGGCGTCCCGTCGATCAGGTAACCGCCGGCCGAACCGCGCTGGCGATCGTTGATCACGAAGCTGTCGGGGGCCGGCAGCAGCGTGTGTGCCAGCATCTCGAACTGCTGGACCGAGACGACGCCGTCGAGCTTCCCGTCGGCCGAGTAGTCGAAGAAGTTGAACCGCCGCTGATAGACGTTCAGCTCTCCCGGCTGCTCGAACTGGCTGGTCAGGCCCAGGGGGGCGACCTCGTCGGTCAGCACGACCGAGCTGATGAAGTTCCGGGGGCCTTCCACCGGGTCTTCCCCGGGCGGTCGGGCCGTGCCGCCGAGCAGACGGGCCATGGCCCCGGCCTCGGGCATGCCGATGGTATTGGACTTCGAGACGAAGTTCTCGATCTCCTGGGCCGTGATGAACCCGTTGTTATTGGAGTCGATGAGGTCGATCGCCCCGGTATTGAACAGGTACGGCAGGGCGATGGATCCCTCGATCGCCGCCACCGCGTTGCCGACATCCACTCGGGAGAATTCCCGATAGAAGGCCGGCGTGCCGAGCGAGAACGGCTGGAGCTGATCGACCACCTCGTCGCCGGGGATGTCGGCGTCTTCGGCCGGGACGGCGGTCCACTGCAGGATCGAGTTGATCCCGTGCGGGTTGGCGTAGGCTTCGAGGTTCCGGATCATGCCGGGGCCGAAGTCGAGGGCCGTCGACCCGACCGGCGAGGTCAGGTAGGCGCTGACGGTCGAGGTGTTCGCCGACAGCTTGCTGTAGTAGTCGAGGGCCGAGGCCAGCAGCGAGAACGACCCGGTGACCATGCCCGAGGAGAGCGAGGTCCCCGTCTCGTCGAAAACGAGGTGGCTGTTGCCGTCTCCGACGAAGGTCCGGCGGTAGGTCGGCACGCCGATCGCCGGGGCGGCGAAGTCGGTCGTGTGCGTCCGGTTCGCGGCCGAGAGCAGGCGATCCGCGAAGATCGTCAGGTCGTTGGCGGCGATGGCCGGCAGCGTGGTGAGGTCCGGAGCCAAGGCCGCGGGCGGGAAGAGCCTCCCCAGCGGGCCGGGCGCGGGGTCGGTCGGGGGCGTCGTCGGGCCGTTCCGGAACGGGAACGCGTACGAGCCGGTGACCGAGATGACCTCGTTGAGGATCGCCGGGATCGGCTCGCCGTTGATGTTGCCGATTTCCGGGGTGTTCGGGTCGCCGAACTGGCCGGACGCGGCGATCGGCGTGATCCCCCGGTGCAGCAGGCGCTGCATCTGGTTCTTCAGGGCGATGACGAGCTGCTTGTTCTGGCGGAAGGCCGTCCCTTCGGTGTCGAAGGTCGTGGTCGTCCCGAAGCCGAAGTTCGAGGCCACCACCCGGTCGACCCGCCCCGGGCGGACCGGGTCGTTGACGAAGGGGGTGTCGGCCACGTATCGGATGGCGTCGTAGAAGGCCTGGTTCGTCGTGCCCGAGGCGAGCGGGCTGAAGACGTTGACCGGCTGCAAGGTGGCCTGCGGGACGAACTGGGAGATCACCCCCGCGACGAGCGTGCCGTGCCCGTTGCCCGCGCCCAGGTCGTCGTTCCCGGCCGCCCCGGTGAAGATGTTCCGGCCCGGCGCGACCCGGCCTCGCAATTGAGGGGTCTGGGCGTCGATCCCCGTGTCGACCACCGCGACCGCGGTCCCCTCGCCCTGGAACGGCACGCCGAGCGTCCGGAGGTCGCCCAGGCCGACCAGCTCGCCCGCGGTGGAGTGGGCCAGGCTCAGGGTCGACTTGAACTGCCAGATGCCGTCGTTGTCGGCCACGTAGAGCGTCGTGCCGTCGGCCGAGAAGGTGATGCTCAGGCTCGACTCGACGAAGCTGCCCGAACCCCGCTCGCCCGAGGTGTTGAAGCCCTCGGCGAAGGGCGTCACGGTGCCGTCGGGCAGCACCCGGACGACCCGGCCGCCGAGGTTGCTGCCCGGGACGTCGACGGTCAACTGAGACGGATTCGCCGGGTCGACCACGATCCCGCCCGTGCCGCCGCCCTGGACCGGCAGGACGAGGGTCCCTTCGAGCGCGCCGTCGACGCCGGGGATGTCGACGCCCACCGCCAGGCCGGAGGCCAGGTCGGCGACGAACATGCTGCCGGCGAAGGTGGGGTCGCCGATGACCGGCAACGCCCCCGCGCCGCCGCCCTCGACGGTCGTCCCGTACGAGAAGAAGCCGAATTCGTCGAACGCGATGTCCTGGAAGCGGCGGAACGGGGTCCCGACGGCCGAGAGGCGGTCGATGCCCGAGGGGTTCGTCGCGTCGGCCTGGGTGGTTGCCAGCTCCACCAACTCTTCGGGGAAAGGTCCCAGCACCAGGCCCTGGATCCCGGCATTCGCCACGATCACGTTGTTGCCCGGGCCGGTGTTGTTGCGGATCAGCAGGTCACCGTTGGTCCCCTGGATGCCGCTGACCCCCGGGTCGGGGTTGCTGAAGCCGGGGATGCCGGGCGTCCCGAAGTCGGTGAAGGCCGAGTAGACCTGAGAGATGTAGTCGTTATTGGCCGAGGTCAGCCCGACCTGCGGCCCGAAGGTCAATCGGGTGTCGCTCACCCCCTGCGGCAGGGGGCCGGAGATGACCTGGGCCCCTTGCATCTGGTTGGCGTCGAAGAACAGGGCGGTGAAGCCCGGGGCGTTCGTGCCCGACCCGGCGAACATGCCCCGCAGGAAGTCCTGCTGCTGGGCCGGGGGCACATGGACGGCGCTCGGGCGTCGGACCAGGTTCCCGGTGTCCTGCCCCTCGGCGAAGACGAGGTAGAGGCCCATGAAGGACCCGTCGGGGCCGATCCGGTAGATCGCGTTCTTCAGCGGATCGGTGCGGTCGACCGAGGCGACGAACATCGACGGCAGGCCGTCGAACGTCCCCTCGGTATCGAAGGTGATGTCGTACCAATTGACCAGGCCGGTCTCGATCCCGGCCGAGTTCTCGGCCGTCGTGCCGGGCGAGATCTGGTTCAGGACCGTGTTCAGGTCGAAGAAGACGTTCGCGTTGCCCGTGGCCGGGTCGATGCGATAGATCACGCCCGGGCGCCCTCCGGTCTCGATCGGAGGGCCGGCGTCGTTGTTCCCCCGGGTGATCGCGTAGACGTTCTTGCCGAAGTCGCCCCCCGGGCCGGCCTCGATCCGGACGATGTTGTTGTCGAACGCCGCGGTCGGGGTCAGTTGCGAGACCGAGACATACGGCGCGGCACTGAACGCGGACGTGTCGCCCGGCTCGACCGTGATCACGCCGCGATTGACGTTGTCGGCCTGCTCGTCGAAGGGGTCGAAGACCGCGATACGCGCCGCAGTCGGAAGATAGGGCGCGAGGAGCTGCTTCGTCTCGAGTTGCTGGATCGACTCGATCTGAAGGCGTTGACGGCTCCGAGGCTTCTGGGCCCGCGCCCGCGAGCGGTTTGGCTGGGACATTCGGTTCTCTCCTTAGGGCTGACTCGACCATCCTGGACCGAGGCCGAAACGCCCGGCGCCCCTCGGTATCGGCGTCGAGGGCGCCCGCATCTCAGCAAATCTCGAATCGTCACCGGCGGCTCCAGCAACCGGCGCGATTAGCGGGCGCAGGCCGCTCATTCAGACTCATCGTTTTGATCGGACGATCGACGGGGTCGGCATGAGTCAACCCGAATCAAAGGCACCGAGCGGGATTTCCATTCCGGTCGAATCCCGGAGGAGAAGCACCAGCTGTCACCGCCGGGTACCGGGCCTCCTTTCCTGGACTCCGCGCATGAAAAAACGCCGGGACCGTCCGCGTACGGACAACCCCGGCGAGGCGATGGCGTCTTGCGTCGAACGATCCTCGATTGCAAGGCGAGGATCAAAGAGGCCGTTACTCGGAGGAGGGCCCAGGAGAGCCGACAACCCCCTGAGGGCCGGTCCCGCCCCCCTGGGGCCGGGTCTGCGCCTGGAAGGCCCCGGCGCGGCGGCGGACGTCCAGCTCGATCGAGCCGAAGGTCCCTTCGTGCCGCTGGATGGTCATGCCCAGCGCGGTCAGGAGCCGCTTGGCCGTGTAGAAGTTCATCACCAGCCGCTGATTGGCCTTGACGTCCTGACGACCCGTGGCGAACGGCTGAGGGTTGAGGCCGAAGTCGAGGATGACTTCTTCCGGAGTCGCCGTGACCCGGCAGAAATTGGAATACGACGGCACCGTGTTCGTATCATCGACGAACACCTCGGTGGTCGCGCCCTGGGGCTGGCCCTGTGCCGCTGCTTGGCCTTCTTTTTCCGGTCCCGCTCCTTCGCCGCTGCTCATGGCATACTCCTTAATGCTTCGGATGGAATCCGTAAGGGATACGGTCAGTCGGGGGTCGCATCACCGCCTGGCGGACTTGGGACGTCAGAGGCGGGCGATCACCCCACATCGGGTGAATCCGATTGGGGGATCCGGGTGCCGAGCCGCGCAGCCCTGCGCCTGCCCGGAAGCGGAATGCCCCCGACGCGCCGCCAGTCTGACGGAAGCGTCGCCGTCGATCAATGCCTTTTCCGGCCAATCACGCGGCCGAGGAGGCGGATTCGGGGCCGAGTCGGAGGGCTTCGGCGTGGCGTTGCATCTCGCGAGGGGGCCGGCCGACGAGCCGGTCGAGCAACCCCAGGGTCCGCCCGGTCGCCCCCCTCTGGGCGAGCACGAAGCCCCGGGCCGACTGGCCCCGAGCCCGGGCCGAGGGCGAATCGGCCAGGTCGGAGCGAAGCGCCTCGGTCAGCTCGGCCTCGTCCCGGACGACCCGGGCCGCCCGGCGATCGAGCAAGCCCTCGACCGCCTCGCGGAAGTTACTCGTGTGGGGGCCGAACAGCACCGATGCCCCGAAGGCCGATGGCTCCATCATGTTCTGACCTCCCCGGCCCGGGAACAGGCTGCCGCCCACGAAGGCCAGGTCGGCCATCCCCCAGATGCTCGACAGCTCGCCGACGGTGTCGATGAGCAGGACCGGGGGGGAGGCTCCCGGGGCCGGCCCGGCCGGCGGCTCGCGATCGACGCTCCGACGCCAGACCGGGTGCCCCTGGCCCTCGATCCAGCGCGCGAGGTCGGCGCCTCGTTCCGGATGGCGGGGGACGATCACCAGCCGGAGCCCGGGATGCTCGGCCCGGGCGGCCTGATAGGAGCGGAGCACGACGGCTTCCTCCCCTTCCATCGTGCTGCCGGCCACGAAGACCGGCCCGGCCGCATCGTCCAGCCCGAGCGACCGGCGCATCGCGCGCACCTTGGGCGCGTCTCGGAGCGATTCCAAGCCGTCGTACTTGATGGAGCCGGTGACCGTGACCCGGTCGGCGGGCATGCCGATGTCCCGGAACCGCGAGGCGGATTCCTCCGACTGGGCCCCCACCAGGTCGAGCCTGCGGAGGGTCGGGCCGAGCAGGCTCCGGAAGCGACGATAGCGGGGATGGCTCCGTCGGCTGATCCGGCCGTTGATCACCGCCACCCGGGTGCCCTGGTCCGAGGCGGCCCGGATCAGATTCGGCCAGAGTTCCGTCTCGACCAGCACCAGGGCCGTCGGCCGGACCCGGCCGAGTGCCCGGCGCACGGCCCACGAGAAATCGAGGGGGGCGTAGAAGGTCACCAGGTCGGGGAAGGTCCGGCGGGCGACGTCCAGGCCGGTCGGGGTGGTCGTGGAGATGACCACCTCCCAGTCGGGCCGCCGGCGGTGCAGGTCGGCGATCAAGGGGCGGAGCAGGAGCACCTCGCCGACGCTCACGGCGTGGAACCAGAGACAAGGGGCGTTGCCCAACCGTCTCGGGACCCGTCCCCAAAGCTTCTGGGCGTAGCCGTCCCTGTACTTCCCGGCTCGCCAGGCTCGGAGCAGCAAGACCGGCGAACAGATCGAGAGCAAGACGACGTAAGCCGCATCAAGCAGATAGGGCATCGAGGCATCCTTTCCTGACCCGCCTCGCCCGGACCGGGCGATCAACGCTTCGCGGTCGTTACCAACCCTCGGACACGACCCGGCAACGTCCTTTGTTTCACCGGGGGGCCGATCTGTCGAGTCGTTCAAGCAAGCAGGATGCCAGTCGCGTGGCGTTCCGGGGCGGTTTGTCCGTTCTCGACCCGGCAGCCCTGACCGAGAACGCGCCGAATCCCCGGGCCTTCAGGGGGTTACGGTCCGGCGACCGCGCGGGGAACGATCGCCGGGCCCGAGAAGAATCGGTCAGAAGGGGGCGCCGTCCCCCCCTTTTTTCATGCAGCATGCCTTGAATTTTTTACCTGACCCGCACGGACAGGGGTCGTTCCGGCCGACCTTCTTGCCGACCTTGCGGACCGGCTCGACCTTGGTGGTCTCCCCCTGCCGCTGGCTGGCGGCGATGGCGGCGTCTTGCTGGGCTCGCATGGTCCGGCCGTCGCCGCCGACGGCACCGACCGCCTCGCCCCCCGAGGCGGTCGAGGCGACGTCTTCCTTGATCGAGCGGGCCCGATCGAGCTGCCAGCGGGCCCCGAGGTACGAGAGGAAGTCCGGGTCGACCTGCTCCATGCGGAAGACGAGGTCGGTGATCTTGTCCGAGACGCTCTGCCACATCTCGTCGTAGATGCGCTTGCCTTCGCGCTTGTACTCGACCTTCGGGTCGACCTGGGCATAGCCCCGGAGGCCGACCGAGCTGCGCAGGTGGTCCATCGTCCGGAGGTGTTCCATCCAGCTCTGATCGAGGATCTGGAGCAGGAGGACCTTCTCCATCTCGCGCATCTCGGGCCGATGGCGGGCGTCGAGGGCGCCGATGAGCTTCGAGCGGGCACCCTGGGCCCCCAGCTCCTTCAGTTCCTCGGGGCTGGTCTCGACGCCGAGCTCCTGCCGGGCCCAGTTCGACAACTCGGACAGGGCGGCCGGGTCGGTGTCGCCGTCGTCCTCGAAGGCGGCGTCGACCTTCGATTGCAGCTCGTCGTAGAGGTGGGCGCCGGCGTATTGCTCGTGGGCGACCTGGACGAGCAGGGTTTCCATCTCGGGACGCAGCAAGGGTTTCAGCGCTTCCACGTCGACCGTCGTGCCGAAGCGTTCCGACGCCCAGGCGGCCAGCCCGTCGCGGTCGTACTTCGCCGGTTGGCCCGGCTTCGGCTCGACCAGGAAACGGCTCATCCCGACCCGGACCGGGAACTCGGCTTCCTTGCGGGCGTACAGTTCCCTCGCCTGGTGCTTCAGCTCCGAGGTGACTTCCTCGGCCGACTTGCTCGACCACTCGGCCGGGTCGGTCGTGAGGCCGAACTTGCGATGCACCCAGCCGGCCAGGGACCGGATGCCCCAGTCGCGGCCGACGAACTCGCGGGCCGGTTCCAGGTCGGTCTTGCGGATCGTCTCGACGGCCTGCTCCCGGATGAACTCGGCCAGGGCGATGCGATCGACCTCGGTCTCGCCGTCGACCGTCCGGACGAACCGCCGCAAGTCGCGATCCTTGAGATTCAAGCTGTAGCGGGCGTTGGCCCAGCTCGTCAGGGCGAGCCAGTTCCATTCGGTCGACTCGGCCTCGGAGGGGAGATTCTCCTCGATCGCCTCGTCGATGGCGTCGGCGGCCTGCCCCTCGGCGCGGTCGCGGGCCCGCTCGACGGCCTCCTCGAACGGGTCGCCCCGGAAGTCCCGGGCCTCGAACTCGACGCCGAGCCGCTGGCCGACCCAGGCGGCGAAGCTGGCCAGGCCGTAGTCGGGGTCGAGGAACTCGGCCACGGCGGCGTCGATCTGACGATCGATCATCGTCAGGATCTCGTCCTTCGTCGGCGCCCCGTCGAGCAGCTTCTGGCGGAACGAATAGACCCCCTTGCGCTGGGTGTCCATCACCTCGTCGTATTCGAGGAGGTTCTTGCGGGCGTCGAAGTTCCGCTCCTCGACCTTCTTCTGGGCCCCCTCGATGCGACGGGAGACGAGCTTGCTCTCGATCGCCTCGCCTTCCTGCATGCCGAGCCGTTCGAGGACGCCGGAGACCCACTCCCCGGCGAACTTCCGCATCAGGTCGTCCTGGAGCGAGAGGAAGAAGCGGGAGCTGCCCGGATCCCCCTGCCGGCCGGACCGGCCGCGGAGCTGGTTGTCGATCCGGCGCGACTCGTGCCGCTCGGTGCCGATGATGTGCAGGCCGCCCAGCTCGGCGACCTCGCGCCCCTCGGCCTTCATCTCCGGCTCGTACTGGTCGACGGTCTCCTTCCAGACCTCGGGCGGCACCTCGAGCCGGGTCGGGTAGAGCGGCCGGCCGTCCTCGTTCTTCAGGCGGCCGAGGTCGGCCCAGGCCATGAACTCGGGGTTGCCGCCGAGGATGATGTCGGTGCCTCGGCCGGCCATGTTGGTGGCGATCGTCACCCGCCCCTTGCGGCCGGCCTGGGCGACGATCTCGGCCTCCTGCTCGTGGTACTTGGCGTTGAGCACCTTGTGCGGGATGCCGTAACGCTTGAGCATCTCGGCGAGCAGCTCCGACTTCTCGATCGAGGTCGTGCCGACGAGGATCGGGCGGCCGGTCGGGTGGACCTCGCGGATCTCGTCGATGATCGCCTGGAACTTCTCCTTCTCGGTCCGGAAGATCACGTCCGGCTCATTGACGCGCTGCAGGCCCCGGTTGGTCGGGATGGCGACGACGTCGAGCTTGTAGACCTTCCAGAACTCGTTCGCCTCGGTCATCGCCGTGCCGGTCATGCCCGAGAGCTTCGTGTAGAGCTTGAAGAAGTTCTGGAGCGTGATCGTGGCGAGCGTCTGGTTCTCTTCCTTGATCTTGACCCGTTCCTTGGCCTCGACCGCCTGGTGCAGGCCGTCCGACCACTGCCGTCCGACCATGAGGCGGCCGGTGAACTCGTCGACGATGATGATCTCGCCCTTGTCGCTGACGACGTACTCGCGGTCGCGCTTGTAGAGGTGGTGCGCCTTCAGCGAGTTGTCGATCAGGTGCGGCCACTCCATGTTGCCGGGGGTGAAGAAGCTCTCGACCCCGGCCAGGCGCTCGGCCTCTCGAATCCCGTCTTCATTGAGGTGGGCGGTCCGCTCC
Organism: Tautonia sp. JC769; assembly: GCF_040717455.1. Classification (NCBI taxonomy): domain Bacteria; kingdom Pseudomonadati; phylum Planctomycetota; class Planctomycetia; order Isosphaerales; family Isosphaeraceae; genus Tautonia; species Tautonia sp. JC769. Next base: position 264,965 of record NZ_JBFEFH010000004.1, on the reverse strand, counting down.
TTCTCCTTGACCTCGAAGTGCTCCCCTTCGCGGAGCTGCCGGGCGATCCGGTCGGCCTCGGCGTACTTCTTCACGTCGTCGAAGGCCGGCCCGGAGATGATTAAGGGGGTCCGGGCCTCGTCGATGAGGATCGAGTCCACCTCGTCGATGATCGCGTAGTGGAGCGGCCCCTGGGCCTGCGACTCCCGAGACGGCTTCATGTTGTCGCGCAGGTAGTCGAAGCCGAACTCGTTGTTCGTGCCGTAGGTGATGTCGCAGCCGTAGATCTTCTGCCGCTGGCGCGGGTCCATCTGCGACTGGATCGCGCCGACGGTCAGCCCGAGGCCATTATAAAGCGGGCTCATCCACTCGGCGTCGCGGCGGGCGAGGTAGTCGTTGACGGTGATGACGTGCACCCCCTTGCCCTCCAGGGCATTGAGGTACGCCGCCAGGGTCGCCACCAGGGTCTTCCCCTCGCCGGTGACCATCTCGGCGATCTTGCCGTCGTGCAGGACCATGCCGCCGAGCAGCTGCACGTCGTAGTGACGCATCTTGAGGAACCGCCGCCCCCCTTCGCGGCAGACGGCGAAGGCCTCGGGCAGGAGGTCGTCGAGCGTCTCGCCCGAGGCGAGCCGACGGCGGAACTCGGTCGACTTCTGCTTCAACTCCTCGTCGGAAAGCCGCTCGACGATGGGCTCCAGGTCGTTAATCTGGGCGACGATCGGTTGCAGGCGTCGGATCTGACGCTCGTTGGAGTTCCCGAAGACCCGGACCAGGCCGTGGGAAACCCCTTCGCTGAAGGCATTCAGGGCGTTGGTGGTCTTGTCCCACAAATCGCTGAGAAGAACCGTCGCCTCCATGAGTGTTGACCGCCTCCCGCGGAAAAGGGTGTGCCGCTCTAACTTCAATAATGAAAAGATTTTATTGAAATCGGGTTTTCTGGTCAAGCGAGGCTTGACCGACTCGTCCTAGCACTATAGGACGTGCCGAGAGGCCGGACTCGCGGCGCGAGGGGCCTGGCGTTAGAATCGTTGCGATCCGATTGGTCCCGTCGCGGATCGGATCGAACCGCCCGCACCCCCTGAGATGGAGCGCCGAAGTCTCGTGGAGGATTCCGAATCGCAGGAGGCAGCCGGGGCCTCTCGCCGTCTCATCGTCCTGGGCAGCGGCACGTCGACCGGGGTCCCGGTCCTCGGCTGCGATTGCCCGGTCTGCCGGTCCGACGACCCTCGGAACGCCCGGACCCGCCCGAGCGTCCTGGTTCGTCTTCCCGCGGGCGACCTGTTGATTGATACTCCGCCGGAGCTTCGCTTGCAATTGCTCCGGGAGGGAATCCACCGGGCCCATGCGATCCTTTACACCCACGCCCACGCCGATCACCTGTTCGGCCTCGATGACGCCCGGCTCTTTCCGAAGATGATCGGCGGGCCGGTCCCGATCTACTGCGAGCAGGAGGTCGAGGAGGCCATCCGACGGGCCTTCCCCTACGCCTTCGACGAGCGAGCCATGCGGATCCCGAGAGGCGGCGTACCGCAGGTCGAATTCTCCCGGATCGGCCCCGACGAGTCGTTCTGGGCCCTCGGCGAGCAGATCACGCCGATCCGGCTCCACCACGGCCGCTTCCGGGTCCTCGGCTTCCGGATCGGCGGGCTCGCGTATTGCACCGACGTCTCCGAGATTCCCGAGGAGAGTTTCGCGAAGCTCGAAGGGCTCGATACCTTGATCCTCGACGCCCTCCGCCCCGAGCCGCATCCGACCCACTTTTCGCTCGATGAGGCGCTGTCCGCCATCGAACGGTTCCGCCCGCGCCGGGCCTTCCTGACCCATCTCTCTCATTCGTATGACCACGGCCCGGCCGAGGAACGCTTGCCCCCCGGCGTCCGCTTGGCCTACGATGGCCTCGCGATCCCCTTCTGAGGGGCGATCGAAACGAAGCCCTGGCCCGACGTTGGCTAGCCGGGGACGCGGTCGTTCGGTCGTCCGAGGCCGATGGCTGTCCCCCTTTTTTCCCCTTTTTGCGTTGCGATGAGGAGCCGATTGCCGATGCCCGCCGACCCCGCGTTGGTCGACCGCCTGGCCCAGTTCGGTCAGGATCACGTGCTTCGATTCTGGGATGAGCTTGATCCCGAGGGTCGGAATCGACTGATCGGCCAGTTGGAGCGGCTCGACCTGCCGCGATTGGCCCAGATGATTGATCGCCTGGTCCTCAGCCCCTCGAAGGAAGAGGCGCTGGCGATCGATCCGCAGCAGGTCGAACCGGTCGACGTCCGACGGGTCCCCCAGACCGATTCCGAGCGCGTGATCCGCCGTCGAGCGGCCGAACGCGGCGAGGCGGCCCTGGCGGCCGGCGAGGTGGCGGCGGTGCTCGTCGCCGGAGGCCAGGGGACCCGACTCGGGTTCGATGCCCCCAAGGGGACCTACCCGATCGGCCCGGTCTCGGGTGCCAGTCTCTTCCAGATGCATGCCGAGAAGCTGGTGGCGCTCGGCAGGCGGTTCGGCAAGCCGATCCCGCTCTACATCATGACCAGCCCCGAGAATCACGAGGCGACCACCTCGTTCTTCGCCCAGCATCAGCAGTTCGGCCTCGATCACGTCCGGTTCTTCGTGCAGGGGCAGTTGCCCGCGGTCGACGCCGCCAGCGGCAAGCTCTTGCTGGCCGCGAAGGATTCGCTTGCCCTCAGTCCCGATGGGCACGGCGGCACCATCACCGCCCTGGCGGCCAGGGACCATCCCGATCAGGCCAGTTGCCTGGACGACATGAGCGATCGAGGGATCCAGACCCTCTTTTACTTCCAGGTCGACAACCCGCTCGTCCAGATCTGCGACCCGGCCTACCTCGGCCTGCACCTGATGGCCGAGGCCGACATCTCCTTCAAGGTCGTCGAGAAGCAACGCCCCGAGGAGAAGGTCGGGGTCGTCGTCCAGGTCGACGGGCATGCCCAGGTCATCGAGTACTCGGACCTGCCGACCGAGCTGGCCGAGCGTCGGGAGCCCGACGGCGGCCTCCAGCTCTGGGCCGGCAGCATCGCGATCCACTGTTTCGACCGGGCCTTCCTCGAACGGCTCGTCTCCGGCGGCGGGCAACTCCCGGTCCATCGGGCGCTCAAGAAGGTGCCGCATCTGGGCGATTCCGGGCGACGCGTCGAGCCCGAGGGGCCGAACGCGGTCAAGTTCGAGACGTTCATCTTCGACGCCCTCCCGCTGGCCGATCGCTGGTCGATCGTCGAGACCGAACGCGCGATCGAGTTCGAGCCCTTGAAGAACGCCACCGGGCCCGACTCGCCTGCGACCGTCCGGCAGCGGCTGAGCGACCTGTTCGGCGACTGGCTGGAGCAGGCCGGCGCCCAGGTCCTGCGCCGCGGGGACGGCTCGGTCCCGTTCGGGATCGAGATCAGCCCCCTGTTCGCGCTCGACGCCGCCGAGCTGAAGCAGAAGATCGAGCCCGGCCTGGTCGTCGACCGGCCGATCGTGCTCGGCCCCTGATGGGAGCAGGCCCTTGAAGTCGCTCGGCGTGACGCCCCGAAGCGTCGGCGCCGGGCGTCGGCGTGGTCAATAGGTTGCGCGTCTGTCTCCGTTCACCGAAAAGGATTGCCCGACGCCTCGCTCGCCTGGCGGATCGTCGGACAGGAGGTTCGCTATCGTGCTCCATGCCGTGATCATGGCCGGTGGGAGTGGCACACGCTTCTGGCCCAAGAGTCGCCGCAATCGCCCCAAGCAACTGCTCCGCCTGCACGGCGACGAGACGATGATCCAGCAGACCCTCGGGCGGATCGAGGCGCTCGTCCCGCCCGATCGCACCTGGATCGTCACCGGGAGCGACCAGGCGGCGGCGACCCGCGAGCAACTCCCCGATCTGCCGGCCGATCAGGTCGTCGGCGAGCCGTGCCCGCGCGACACGGCCGCCTGCGTCGGCCTGGCCGCCTCGCTGGTGGCGAGCCGGGATCCGGAGGCGACCATGATCGTCATGCCGGCCGACCACGTCATCGAGCCGGCCGAGGCGTTCGAGGCGACGGTCCGCGCCGCGGCCTCGGTCGTGGACGAAGACCCGACCGCATTCGTCACCTTCGGCATCGCCCCCGATCGGCCGGAGACCGGCTACGGCTACATCGAACGGGCCGAGGAACTCGGCCGCCCCGAGGGGATCCCCCTGTACCGGGTCGAGCGGTTCCGCGAGAAGCCCGATCGTGCCACGGCCGAGCAATTCCTGAGCACAGGCCGGTTCGTCTGGAATGCCGGGATCTTCGTCTGGCGGGCACAGGCCGTCCTTGATGCCCTGGCCCGGCATCGCCCCGGCCTGGCGGAGGCCATCGCCCGTGTGGCCGCGTCGCTCGGGACCGATGCGTTCCAGGAGGTGCTGGAACGCGAATATCCGGGGATGGAGAAGATCCCGATCGACAAGGCCGTGATGGAGCAGGCCGAGAACGTCCGGGTGCTGGAGGTCCCCTACCGCTGGAACGACGTCGGCGACTGGCGAGCCCTGACCGCCCTGGTCCCCCCCGACGATCGGGGGAACACCATCCAGGGGCCGGTCCACGCGGTCGAGTCGTCCGGCTGCATCGTGGTGGCCGACGAGGGGCGGCTCATCGCGACCCTGGGGGTCGAGGATCTCGTCATCGTGCAATCGGGCGGCGCGACGCTCGTGGCGCGCAGGGATCAGCTCGACCGCCTCAAGGCCCTCGTCGAGGGCCTGGGTGAGGCGGGATTCGGCGAGACCTTGTGAGCCGGCCGGATCCGGCCGGGGCGGCTCACGAGAAGTGTTTTCTCAGCATGGCCAGGCTCTCGGGGACCCCGACCTCGGCATCCTCATTGCCTTCGAATTCGAGGGAGATCCAGCCTCGGTATCCGGAGTCGCGGAGGATCGAGGCGATCCGGGCGTAGTCGAGGTCGAGCGCGTACCAACGCCCGCCGCCGTAATAGGTCTTCGCCTGGACGAGCGAGATGGGGACCTCGCTGGCGGCCATCGCTCCCATCTGCTCGTAGGAATCCTCCAGGAAATTCCCGGTGTCGAGGGTCATCTGGAGCCAGGGGGAGTCGATCGCCTCGACGATCCGGAGCACCCCCTCGGCCGTCCGCCCGAGGCCCCAGTGGTTCTCCAGGCCGAGCACGACGCCGCACTCGGCGGCCTTCGGCAACAGGGACTCGATGGCGGCGATCACCCACTCGAACGCCTCGTCCTCGGTGTGCCCCGGCAGGGTCGGCTCGATCCCCTTGTTCGCCATCAGCTCGTCGAAGCTGCCGCTGGTCCCCCAGCGTCCGGTGTTGATCCGCATGGTCGGGATGCCGAGTCGGTAGGCCAGCTCGATCTGGCCGAGCGTCTTCTCGACCTCCGACCGGCGGAACTCGGGATCGGGGCTGACGAACCCCTGGTGCGTGGAGAAGCCCATCAACGCCAGGCCCAGGGAATGCGCCCGGCTCTTGATTTCCTGCAAGGCCGGGTTCGAGGTGTCTCGCATCTGCACGAGCAGCAGCTCGACGCCGTCGAATCCCATGTCCGCGGCCCGGTCGATGCATTCGAGGATGCCGAGCCGTTCCCCCCGGAACTGCCAGAACGAATAGGTGGACACGCCAATCGGGTAGCGTTGCCGGCCCGGGCCGGCCGGCGGCGCCGCCGCGTCGTCGCTCGGGGACGCGGCGAGCTTCGAGACGGGGGCGCTCCCGAGGCCCAACGCCCCCGCGACCAGTCCGGCACGCCCCAGAAATCCCCTGCGGTGGATGTCGATCATCGCGTCGAGTCTCCTCACTGACCGCCGCTCCGTCAGGATCCGGGGCGGAGGCTTGGGGTGGATCAAGATCGTCGAGTAGCCGATCGGGCCCGCGTCGCGTCGGCCGGCCCGGCCGACGAGCCGTTGTCCGGTCGGCTCGGCCGGGGTCAGCCCGACGATACCGTCTGCCCAGGGGCGTCGATAGGGGGTCCACCTCCATTCTCCGGCGCCCGGGGCCGACCGGCCCGGGGGCGGACGGGGCATGTCGGATTCTCTCAATTCCTTCGGATTCGGGGCTCTTCGACCTCTTCCGGAGGGCGTCTCGCCCGAGTACAGTGATGGGGCATCTTGCCGATCGGGACGAATTCCGCGGAGCCCGGACCACATCGCCTCGGAAGGATCTGATCGTGATCCAGACGATCCCGCAACTCGGAAAGGGGCTGGTGGCCCTGCTCGTGGCGATGGCCGCCGCCGTCGGCCAGGCGCAGGATCTCGGCCTCGACGACGACCTCGAGCCGGTCGAGAGCGAGTCCGTCCGCCGCTTTCGAGAGCTGACCGACCCCGGCGCCCAGGACGACCCGGCCCGGAAGGATCTCCGACCCCCGTTCGAGTTCTACCGGACCCAGGTGGCCCCGTTCGACGTGCTGACCTACTTCAAGCCGAACCACTGGGCCAGCCTCTCGCAGGAATTGCAGGCCAACCTGGCCGACTACGAGGGCCAGTTGCGGACCGCGCAAATCCCGATGCGGAACATGCCCCGCTCGGTCTCCTTCCGCAGGGAGGCCCGATTGCCCGACGACGAGCCGATGCGCCTCGGCTGGCCGGCCTTCCTCCCGCTCGAATTCCGGACGCTCGACATCGAACTGGTCCGCCCCGGGTCGATCCGATCGGACGATTCGACCCAGGCCCAGCTCCTACCGATGATGCCACACCAGATGCTCTGCGTCGTGCTCTCCAACGACCCGGCGGCCTTCGACAACTGGAAACGCTTCCAGGCCCTCGTCCCCGCGACGACCGACCTCGGCGACCAGCAGCAGGTCGAGCGGAGCAGCTACTACCGGCTGGTCATCCCTCAGGAAGCAGGCAAGCCGAACCTGCCGACGCACCCGCTGACCTGGACGACCATCAGCCACGTCCTCTGGGACGGATTCGACCCGAACGAGCTGGACGTCGGTCAGCAGCGGGCCCTGATCGACTGGCTGCACTGGGGAGGGCAGCTCATCGTCTCCGGCGGCTCCACCTCGTCCCTCGCCCTGCTGGCGGATTCCGAGAGCTTCCTCGCCCCGTACCTCCCGGCCGAGCCCTCGGCCGACTCGATCACGCTGACCGAGGCCGAGATGCAAGGGCTGGCGGGCCGATACCCCCCTCCGGTCTGGAGGATCGAGCGCCTCGAGGACCCGCAAGGGGACTGGAGCCTGCCGGGATTGCGGTCCCCGGTCCGGGGGACCAGCCCGAATTCCCGATACGGCCCGATCGAGCCGATCGATCTGCCCCCCGATCGGCCCTTCTTCCTGGCCGGGTTGGCCCCGCTGCACGACGACGTGCAATGGATCACCGACGACGACGGTCGCCGCTTCGGGGTGGAGCGGCGGGTGGGTCGGGGACGCATCCTCTGCCTCGCGTTCGATCCCAAGGAGGCCTCCCTCCTGCGCTGGAAAGGCTACGACACCCTGGTCCGCCGCGTCATGTTCCGGAGGCCCGAGGACCGCTGGAATCCGCTCGATCCCAACGCCATGTTCGTGCTCTCCGGCCCGGAGCTGAGCTGGTATCGCCTGCTGGGCCGCGACCTCGAGCCGGAAGCCACGAGGCCCCGGCGATCGGCATTCTCCCGGTCCGAACCGTTCACTCCTCGGGGCCTCGGCCTGGACGACCCCTTCGAGGAGGCGCTCCCGGGCGAGCCGGTCGCGGCCTGGCTCGACACGGCGAAGCTGCCGAGCCTGGCCAGGCAAGGCCTGGTGGCCGCCTCGGGCATCGAGGTCCCGGGCGCCCCGTTCGTCCTGCGGGTGATCCTGGCCTACCTGATCGCCCTCGTCCCCTTGAACTGGCTCCTCTGCCGGTACGTCTTGCGGAGGAGGGAACTGGCCTGGGTGATCGTGCCGGTGCTGGCGTTCGGCTTCGCGATCGCGGTGGAGCGGGCCGCGGCCATCGACACCGGCTACGACCGGGCCTGCGACGAGGTCCACGTCCTCGAACTCCAGCCCGGCTCCTCGAGGGCCCACCTCAGCCGCTTCTCGGTCCTCTACTCGACCGGGCGCGAGTCGTTCTCGATCTCCTACCCCGGCGAGCCGTCCGCGTTGGCGCTGCCCCTGAACGCCAATCTCGGGATCCGGGGCGAGCAGACGATCGCCTCCACCTGGCAGGCCTCCCCCGTCCCCTCGCTCCTCGACTTCAGGGTCGAGCCCCGGAGCCTGGCAATGGTGCGCTCCGAGCAGATGCTCGACCTCCCCGGCCGCCTCGCCCTGGAGCCCTCCGAGGACGGCTCGGAGAACTTGATCAACCCGACGGGGCTCGAACTCCGCGATGCCGTCCTCGTGCACGTGGGGGGGGCGGGCGAGCCCAACCGGTACACCCCGCTCGGGACGATCCCCCCGGCAGGGGCCCTCCCGCTGCCGTCGGGCGATGCCTCGTTCGCCGAGGTGCCCTCGCCCCGGGGCGATGCGGCCGAGGGGAGGCCCGATTGGATCGATGTGCAGGAATTCCTCGACGAACTCTGCTCGTACAACTGGGGCCGACCCGAGGACGCCGGGGAACTCCGCCTGGTCGCCTGGGCCGACGCCATGATGCCGGGCCAGGTTCTCGAGCCGGGCGTCGACCGCCATCGGGGGGTCACGCTCGTGGTGGCCCATCTCCGCTACGGCCCGCTGCCGTCCCCCGACGGGGCGATCTACACCTCCGTGCGTCCGGCCTCGGCGCAACACCACTGAGCCCTCTCGGAGTCCGACCGGTCATGATCGAGGTGCGCAATTTCACCAAACGCTACGCGGAGTTCGTGGCCGTCGACGACCTGAGCTTCTCCATCGGCGAGGGGGAGATCTTCGGCTTCATCGGCCCCAATGGCGCGGGCAAGAGCACGACGATCCGGTTCCTGGCCACGCTGCTCCGCCCCAGCTCGGGCGAGGGGTACATCGCCGGCCACTCGGTGACCGAGGACCCGATGGCCGTCCGCAAGGTCATCGGCTTCATGCCCGACGACTTCGGCGTCTACGACGGCATGAAGGTCTGGGAATTCCTCGACTTCTTCGCCGTGGCGTACCTCATCCCCCGGTCCTCCCGGAAGAAGATCATCGCCGAGGTGCTCGAGCTGCTCGACCTGACGCACAAGCGAGACGACTACGTCAACGGCCTCTCCAAGGGGATGAAGCAGCGGCTCTGCCTGGCCAAGACCCTGGTCCACGACCCCCCCGTCCTGATCCTCGACGAGCCGGCCTCGGGGCTCGACCCCCGGGCCCGGGCCGAGATGAAGGCCCTGCTGACCGAACTGCGGTCGATGGGCAAGACGATCCTCGTGTCGAGCCACATCCTGCCCGAGTTGGCCGACTTCGTCACCTCGATCGGGATCATCGAGCGCGGCAAGCTCCTCGCGGCCGGCAGCGTCCAGGAGATCCAGCGCCAGCTCCGCACCCATCGTCGCCTGGAAATCCGGGTCACCGACCCCGACCTCGCCCATGCCGAGGCGATCCTGAGGGCCGACGAAAAGGTTCACGACATTACCAGCTACGACCATACATTGACCGCCGAGGTCGACGGGGGCGAGACCGAGATGGCCCGCCTGCTGCAGCACCTCGTCGCGTCGGGCGTGGGCGTGCAATCCTTCTCCGAGGTCGAGATGACGCTCGACGAGGTCTTCATGACGGTGACCAAGGGCATCGTCAACTGAGGCGGCCCTTGCCGGGGCCGGCGATCGGATCATGATCTTCCGAGAGAATCCCGTTCTGACCCGAGAGCTCCTCGTCAATCTGCGCTCGTCGCGGTCGTTCCTGCTGCAACTGGCGTACGTCTCGTTCCTCGGGGTGGTCGTCTATTTCGCCTGGCCGGCGGGATCGGAGGCCACCAATCAGGTGGGGCCCGGGGTCTCGCAGCGCCTGTTCAACCTCTTCTTCCTCGGGCAGTTCTTCCTCGTCGCCCTGGTGGCGCCGACGTTCGCCTCCGGCAGCATCTCCGGCGAGAAGGAGCGGAAGACTTATGAAATGCTCCTGGCCAGCCCCCTGGAACCCTCGACGATCCTGATCGGCAAGCTGCTCAGTTCGTCGACGTATCTCATCTTGCTGATCCTCTCAAGCCTGCCGTTGATGATCCTCTGCTTCCTGCTCGGCGGGATCCTGCTGTCGGAGATTACCCGGGCGTATCTCATCCTGATCCTGGCCGCCGGCACGTTCGGCCTGATCAGCGTGGCCTGCTCCAGCTTCTTCGGGCGCACGAGCTCGGCCCTGGTGGTCAGCTACCTGGTGATCCTGCCCCTGGCCTTGATCACGGTGACGGTGACGCAGACCGACAACGTCGTCCTGAGAGACGTGGTGTCGATCGCCGTGCTCCCCCCCTGGTGCATCGCCATCTGGGTGATCGTCGGCCTCCTGATCAACCGCCGGTTGCTCTACCCGCCCGACGTGGGGAGCGAGGGGAAGGAGGTCGTCGACGAGGAAGAGGAGATGAAATACGCGGTCGGGGTGGTGATCGACCGGGAGATGTTCCCCGACATGCTGTTCGCCCCCGCCAAGCGCACCGACCTGATGCCCGACGGCACCAATCCCGTGCTCGACAAGGAGCTGCGGAGCGAGATCTTCAGCCAGGGGACGTTGATGCTCCGCCTGGTGATCCAGGTGAGCATGTTCCTGTCGATCCCCCTGATGGCCTACCTGCTCTTCCTCCGGCCCGAGCTGACGGGGTTCTACGTCGGTTACGTCCTGGTGTTCAACATGCTCGTCGGCCCCGTCTTCTCGTCGGGGAGCATCACGCAAGAGCGCGAGCGGAAGACGCTCGGCCTGCTGCTGACGACCCTGCTCCGGCCCGGGACCATCGTCATCGCCAAGCTGCTCGCCTCGGCACGGGTCTCGACGGTCCTCACGTTCCTGCTCACCGAGCAGATCCTGCTGGCCTACATCCTGATCCCGGAACTCCGAGACCGCTGGTGGACCCTCTTCATCTTCCTCGCCCTGATCGCGGCGACCTGCATCACCACCACCTCGGTCGGCCTGCTCTGCTCGGCCCTGAGCCGTCGGACGTCGGTGGCGATGGTGATGACCTACCTCATGCTGCTCGTCCTGTTCATCGGCCCGGTGGGACTGGTCTGGTACCTCCAGGGCTACACGCAGCTCTCGGAGCAGCGGCTGTCCTCGCTGACGATCACCAGCCCGTTCGCCGCCTCGTTCAGCATCCCGATCCCGTCGACCGACGATGGCAAGCCCTACATCCCCTCGTTCCTCGGCTCGACTTCCGTTGACGTACCGTTCCTGAGCGACACCCGGGTGCCGATCTGGGTGGCATTCCTCGCCGTCACGCCGGTCATCGTGCTGCTCCTGAACGTCATGACCTACCTGGCCTTCCGCTGGCGCTGGTGGCGAGCGGGCATGACGATCTGAGGCGCCCCGGGCGAGTTGCGGAACGAAGCCGATCGCCCTACCGGGTCGGCAATCGCCCCTCGTCGAGGTACCACATCCGATCCGGGCCGCGTGACAGGGTGGTGTCGACCATCGACGACGCGAGAGGACTCCGGTCCTCCTGGCCTCGGAGGAAGATCGAGAGCCGGTACGAGGCCTTCACCGCCTCGTGGCCGGCGCTCTTGTCCGCCGTGAACTCGTCGATCCGCACGCTCAATGGGGTGAACCCTCCCGCCCCGTTTTTGCGTTTCAAGGATCGGGCCTGCTCCTTCCAGTAAGCCTGGAAGGCGGGATACGAGCCGAATTCGGGGGCCGATCGCCCCGCCGAGCTGAGCAGGAGCCACATCCGGCGATGATGCGGGATGTGATGGGAGAACGCACTGAAATAGTCGCGGACCGCGTGTTCCGGGGTCATCCGCACCGGCCGTTCGAGCGTGATCGCGATCGGATAGCTCAGCAGGATGACGACCCCCGCGCCGAGGCCGAAGATCGCGAACGACCGCATCAGGTGTTCGGCCGAGAAGCTCACGTAGACCAGTGCCATCAGCGCCAGGAGGGCCAGCGAGAGGCGGACGATCGTCGGCCCCCACTCGGCCCATCGGGTCCACGGTTGGAGCACGGGGGCGGGGGTCAGTTCCTCCGGGCGGCTCGACCCCGCCCCGGATCGCTCGATCCTCGGCTCGTCCTCGGGAGCGATCGGGGGCGGTCGCCGCTCGGGTCGATCGGCAGGGTGATGATCGACCAGGTCGTAGCTTTCAAGATCCAGTGCCGGATCATCCGGTCGGCTCGCCTCGGCATCGGATCCCGTGCCATCCCCCGGGGCCGAGGGCTCCGGCTCCGGCTCCGTCTCGGGCTCGGGCTCGGACTTGGGGGCATCCCGGAACAGGAATGCGGCGTCGGCGATCTCGCGGTCGTCGTCGTCGGGGCGGGGCATCGGCAGTTCCCTCCGTGTCAAATCAAACGCCTGGGGAGCACGTCGTCGGACGGCAGGGACGCGATCACCACCGAAGCAACTCCCGGGGAATGACCTGCACGGAGCCGTCGCTCGACCCGAGGAGCAGGTCGAGCGAGCCTCGGCCCGACCAGTCGACGCCGATCGGGCTGACCCCCTCGTCGCCGGCGACCAGCGGGCGGCCGTCGGCCAGGTGGAGGGGCCTCGGGATCACGACTCCGTCCCCCCGGTTCTCCAGGAGGAGCAGATTCGGGGCCTCGTCGAGCGACCGATACGACAATCCCGTCATCCCGGGCACGACGAATCGGGCATCGAGGGGCAGCCCGAGCAGCAGGTCCGGTCGATCGGACTCCGTCCAGGGGCCGGCCCAGAGGCTGCAACGCCCGCCGAGGCCGAATGCCCCGTCAACCCGGATCAGTCGGCCGTAGCGGTCGACCAGTGGTTCCGGCGGGGCGACGTCCAGGGTGTCGACGCGTTTCCAGACGGAGAGGAAGCCCTGGAAGTCGGGGGCGATCAGGTCGGGCAACCCCGAGCCGCACCAGTCGATCGCGGCCGGCTGGACCCGGGACGGGAGGATCAGGGGGCGGCGTTCGCACCGGATCGGCTCGGCGTGGTCGAACCGGGGCTGCGTGGCGTGGCCATTGTTCCGGAGGAAGAGGACGTCGCCCCCCCGCCCGGTGACGATCAGGTCGGGCCTCCCGTTGTCCTTCCAGTCGACGAGCACCGGGCTGGACGAGCCCATCGGCGGTTCGATCGGCCCCAGGAGGCGGCCTTCGGTCCCGGGGCCGATCCGGAAGGGGATCCCGCCCGCCTCCACCGGTTCCAGGGGGCCGTAGCGGTGATCCCCCGGCCCGCCGAGGTCCATCAGCCAGTGCAACTGGCCGGAGGCATCGCCCGAGACGAGGTCCAGGCCGCCGTCGCCGTCGAGGTCGCCGGCCGTCACCGCCGCCCCCCCCGGCAATCGGAGCGTCCGGCCTTCCTGGAGCACGGGGCCGACCATCCGCCCCGAGTCGCGCCTCGACCCCGAATGCACGGCGAAGACGCGGCCCTCGGAGGTCCCGAACACCAGCTCGCTCCGCCGGTCGCGGTCGAGGTCGGCCGCCGAGACGACCGTGCGATCCTCCGGGAACCGGAACGGTTGCCCGTCCTCGAGCATCAAGGGACGAGGTTCCATCAGGACCGGCGGCAGCTGCCCGCCGAAGTTGCGGAAGAACCGGAGCGTTCCTTCCTCATCGACCGACGCGACCTCGACGGCGGCGGAGGTCCCCCAGGCCACCAGCAGGCCGGCCGGCCGGGGGCCGACCTCGGCCAGGGGCCCGTTGGGGTCGATCGGCTCGGGGGCATCGAAGCGGAGGGGGCCCTCGGCCGGGCCGAGATTCCGAGCCCAGAACAGCCTGCCGACCGGGGATCGGCCTTGCCAGCGGCCCGACCGGTCGAAGCCGGGGTGTGACCCGGTCTCGTCGAGGCCGACCTGTTGGTTGGTCGGCACCTTGGGATCGGGCCAGTAGCCGTCGAGGTCGTCGACGCCGAAGACCAGGTCGACCCGCCCGTCGCCGTCCCAGTCGATCGGCAGCATCTGGGCGACCCGGGCGTTCCCGAGTCCCAGGTCGGCCGGCAGGTCGAGCACGACCCGATCGCCGAAGCGGGGCTCGTGCGCGGTCCCCGAGTTCTTCAGCCAGACGAGCCCTCCGCCGCCGATCGCGACCAGGTCGAACCGGCTTTCCTGGCCATTCGGGATCGCGCAAGGGAGCCGCAGGCCATCGAGCGCCGGCACCTCGACCCCTTCGTCGAACCGAGGGGGGGATTCTCCGGGGCTCGAGACCGGCCGGTAGACGCGAGCCCGGCGTCCGGCGGGGCCTCCCCGGGCGGTCACCAGCAGGTCCGGCTCCCCCCTGCCGAACCAGTCGAGCACGATCGGCTCGGCGTCGGGGCCGAATCCGAGCGGCTGGGGCCCGGCCGAATCGTCCCAGGCCGGCGACACGATCCCCGACGAGGCGCCGCTGCTGGGCATTCGTTCCGCATCATTCGTCCATGCTCCGACGCTTGCCATGGCGATCTCTCGAGGGCTCGGCGGTTCGGCCGGCCGGCGGGGGCCGATCGACCGCCCAGGGGAGGTGGGGGGGGGAGGATCGTCCGACATTCCCGGACATCTCGCAAGGCCGCTTCCTCGATCGCGCCGGCTTGCGTTAGACTCGCGGGAATGAAACGGATCCTCGGGCTCGATTACGGACTTCGTCGCGTCGGAATCGCGGTCTGCGACCCGGATCGGCGCATGGCCTCCCCGGTCGACGTGTACCAGCGACGCAACGAGCGACTCGATGCGACCTATTTTCGATCCCTGGTCGCAGAATTCAACATCGATCGGCTCGTCGTCGGCCTCCCCCTGCTCGGGCACGGCGCCGAGGGCGACTCGGCCGGGCAGGCGAGACGCTGGGGGAACTGGCTCTCCGAGCAGACCGGGATCCCCGTCTCGTTCGTCGACGAGCGGTATTCCACCGTCGAGGCCGAGGAATTATTGCGGTCCTCGGGCGTGAAGGCGAGCCGGAGGCGATCCCTGCGTGATATGATCGCGGCGCAATTGTTGCTCCAGGCCTTCCTCGACGCCGGCTGTCCCGACTCGGACTCCCCCCCCGCCCCGCTCGATGATCCCGCCTCCGACCCCGAAGAGGACGATTGATTCGTGAGTACCCTGATCATCGGTTGCGGCTACCTGGGGATCCGAGTCGCCCGCCGGATGATGGCGGCCGGCCATCGCGTCTTCGCGACGACCCGATCGCGAGACCGGGCGAAGGACCTCGAACGCGAAGGCATCGAGCCGATCCTCGCCGATGTGCTCGTCCCCGAGTCGCTCGACGATTTGCCGGCGGTCGAGCGGGCGTTCTACTGCGTCGGCTTCGATCGGTCGGCGGGAGTGCCCATCGACCGGCTCTATGTGGACGGCCTCCGGCACACGATCGGCCGGCTCGCCTCGCGGGCCAAGCGATTGATCTACGCCAGCTCGACCGGCGTCTACGGCGACCACGGGGGGGCCTGGATCGACGAGCAGACCCCCGCCGATCCGCAGACCGAATCGGGCCGGGCCTGCCTCCGGGCCGAGCAATTGCTGACCGACTTCGCCGAGGTCTCGATGTACCCGGTCACGATCCTCCGGTACTCCGGCCTCTACGGCCCCGGGCGCCTGATGCGCCGGGAGGCCTTGCAATCGGGGACGCCGATCGCCGCCGACCCCGAGTCGTTCCTGAACCTGGTGCACATCGACGATGCCGCCTCCGCCGCCGTCCTCGCGCTGCGGAGCCCCAGGCCCGGCCCTCGGTACCTCGTCAGCGACGATCGGCCGGTCCGGCGCCTCGAATTCTACGGACGCCTGGCCGAGGCCCTCGGCGCCCCCCCGCCGAGCTTCACCGAGCCTTCGGGCGACGGGCCGATCCGGGGCGATGCCAGCAAACGCGTGTCCAATCGGTCGATCAAGGCCGACCTGGGCTGGACGCCCGAGCATCCCGACATCAGCACCGGCATCCCCGCCAGCCTGGCCGAGGAATCGCGCCAGGCCGATCGATCCTGACCGGTCGGCATGCGTCGCCGCCGCCCCCGCCCGTGAAGCCCGGAGTCGCACCCACAATGTCCTACGCTCGTCCGCCCCGGCCGGGGATCCTCGGGCCGCTCTCCTTCTTCAGCTTCGTGCTGTCGTTCCTCAACGTCGTCTGGATCGTCATCCTGGCGGTCTTGGCCCTGGTCGCGGGAGCGGTCGGGTTCCTCTTCGGCCCGGTCGTCGGGGTGCTGGGGTCGCTCGTCGTCGGCCTCTTCCTCGTGATGCTCCTGGCGCAATCGCTGCTGAGCGTCCTGCTCTTCCTCGCCGCCTGGAGGACCTGGAGGGGGCTCCCCTCCGGGCGGTCGCTCCACCTGACCTGGGCCTGGATCACCATGATCGTCGACCTCCTCGACCTCGCCTTCACGGCCGGGATCGACGGCGGCGCCTGGGTCCGCCTGATCTATGCGATGTTCGTCATCTTCATCCTCAACCGCGACGACGTCCGCGCCTACTTCTCCCGGGGGGCCTTCGCCCCCCCTCCTACAAGGGGCAAGGGAAAGGGCAAGGCCTTCGACGAGTGGTCTTAATTTGCCAGGATCGGCCTTCAAGGCGCTGCCCATCCGCGCACCAGCGTTTGCACGATTCTCCGGCAGATTGGCGACTCGTGGATCGTCACGCCGAGGAGTGGCCCCACCTTCCCGACGTCCGGCGCGGATTTCGCAAAAGATGCGACACACCCTAAATCCAGCAGTCGCAAGAGGAAGGGGTTGAAGTTCGTGGCGGTATCTGTCATACTCTGAACCTTGTGAGGTCATTTGGCATCTGGTTTTCGATGCTCTAGGATATCGCAGCGAGGTCACGAACCCGTTTTGTCTGGAAAGGCATGTTTTGGAGGTCGATCGCAAGGTCGCACGGTTATGGGGAGTCCCGGAAAATCTGCCGATCGGATCGAGGCCCTGCGTTCCATGCTGGATCGCCTCTGCGCCCCCGATCTGACGCTGTCCGAGGCGAAGCAACTCGTCCCGAATCTCTCGACGATCCTCGACGCCGACGCTCCCCGCGGCAATCCCGCCCGGGAGCGAGCGGGCACGTACCACTCGCCCTCGTCCTGCTGTCAGGATCGCCATTGATCGCTCGATCGGTCCGGTCGACTCGTGCTGAGTTGAACTGAGCCGAGCCGATCCGAGCGAGGTCGAGATGAGTTGACCTCACTCCGGACGGCCCGAGATGGAGCGGGCGAAAAGACACGGGGCTGCGACTTGAAGCACCCCACCCGCTTCGGTTACACCGGAGAGAGGCCGCGTCCCCAAGCACGCGGCGAGCCGTCTCAACCACCCTCTCCGGCCGAGGTGCTCGACTGGCTTCCGCTCGATCTCCGCGCCGCCTCGCCCGGTTCGTTGATCGACGCCTGCCGATCGCCGTCCTCGGTGTGTTGCCGAGGCATCACGATTCATGTGCCAGTCTTTTCAGCACGCGATCGCCGTGGCGGTCCTGGGGCTTGCGACGATTGCAAGCGGGCAAGACTTCCCCCAACCCTACGATTCCCAGGACCCCCAGGGCGGGCTGACACTCGCCGCCGAGGCCCTGACGAACCTCAGCCTGCCGGAGGGCTTCCAGGCCACCCTGTTCGCCTCGGAACCCGACGTGCAGCAGCCGATCGCGCTGGCGACCGACCCGAAGGGACGCCTCTGGGTCGCGGAGAATTACACCTACGCCGAGCATCAGCTCAACTTCGACACCAACCTGCGCGATCGCATCCTCATCCTGGAGGACAGCGACGGGAACGGCCGGTTCGATCGCCGGACGGTCTTCTGGGACGAGGGGGTCCGGATTTCGAGCGTCGAGGTCGGCTTCGGCGGCGTCTGGGTGCTGAGCGCCCCGTACCTGCTCTTCCTCCCCGACCGCGACGGAGACGATCGGCCGGACGGCCCCCCCGTCGTGATGCTCGACGGCTGGGAGGCCGACTCGATTCGACACAACCTCGTCAATGGGCTGCGGTGGGGGCCGGACGGGTGGCTCTACGGCCGCCACGGCATCCAGGCAACCTCCCTGGTCGGCCGACCCGGGGCCCGTGACGAGGATCGCGTCCGGCTCAACTGCAGCGTCTGGCGCTTTCACCCCACGAGGCATGTCTTCGAGGTGGTCGCCCGCGGGACGACGAACCCCTGGGGGATGGACTGGGACGAGCACGGCGAGCTCTTCCTGATCAATACGGTGATCCCCCACCTCTGGCACGTGATCCCCGGCGCCTATTTCGAGCGGATGTACGGCGAGCACGATCGCCCCCACCTCTATGCCCTGCTCGGCCAGACCGCCGACCACGTCCACTGGGACACCCGAGAGGCCTGGAGCGACATCCGCGAAGGGGTCTCCGCCACGACCGACCAGGCCGGCGGCGGGCACGCCCACGTCGGCCTGATGATCTACCAGGGAGACAACTGGCCCGACGATTACCGAGGCGATGTCTACGCCCTGAACTTCCACGGCCGTCGCGTCAATCGCGACCGCCTCGAGCGTTCCGGAGCCACGTATACCGCCCGTCACCTGCCCGACCCGATCGCCTGGGCCGACCCCTGGTTCCGGGGCATCGAGCTGCTCTCGGGGCCGGATGGCGGCGTGTTCGTGGCCGACTGGTCCGACATCGGCGAATGCCACGAGAACGACGGGGTGCACCGATCCTCGGGACGAATCTACAAAATCACTTACGGCAACCCGTCGCCTCCCCCCGTGGCCGACGTGGCCGCGCTCGACGCGATCGGCCTGGTCGACCTGCTCCCGCACCCGAACGTCTGGTATTCCCGGCAGGCCCGCCGCATCCTGCAGGAGCGGGCGGCATCGGGGGCCGACCTCGGCGAGGCCCGCCAGGCCTTGATCTCCCTCTTCGAGACCGAGGGAGACGAGGTGCTCCGCCTCCGGGCCTTCTGGTCGCTGTTCGCGATCGGGGCCGCGGAGGAACCCTGGCTCATCGGCCTGCTCGATGACCCGAGCGAGCACGTCCGGACCTGGGCCGTCCGATTCCTGGTCGATCGCGGGCCCCCTTCGGACGAGGCGATCGACGCCCTCACCCGGCTCGCCGATCAAGAACGCTCGGGCCTCGTCCTGACGTACATCGCCTCCAGCCTGCCGAGGCTCCCGAACTCGGCCCGCTGGCCGATCGCGCTGTCCATCACCGATCGCTCCGAGTTCGCTGGTGACCCGGTCCTCCCGTTGCTGCTCTGGTACGGGATCGAGCCCGCGGTCCCCGAAGACCCCGACCGCTCGGCGGAACTGGCCGCTCGCCACCCGTTCGGCCCGCTCGCCCGCTTCATCGCCCGGCGATTGATGGTGGCCGCGGGCGATCAGCCCCTGCTCGTCGCTCCCATCCTCGACCGGGCGGCCCGGTCGGACGATCCGGAGTGGCAAAGGGCGATCCTCTCCGGAATCAGCGACGCGCTCCGGGGCCTGCGTCGCGTCGAGCCTCCTCCCGGCTGGGAGGCCATCGTCGAGGGGCCTGGGCGGGGCGACGATCCCGAACTTCGCCGCCTCGTCCTGACCCTGTCCGTCGTCTTCGGCGATGGCCGGGCGCTCGACGAGCTTCGGGCCATCGCCCTGGACCCCGAGGCGGACCTCGCCGCCCGTCGCGACGCGATCGAGAACCTGGTGCGGGGCCGATCCGAGGATTTACTCGGGCTGCTGGGCGGATTCCTCTCGGATCGCGACCTGGCCCGCGACGCGGTCCGGGGGCTCTCGACCCTCGACGACCCCGACGCCGTCGCCTTACTGCTCGATCGCCTCGGTCGGCTCCCGGCCGATGCCAGGCGAGAGGCGATCGGCTCCCTCGCCTCCCGCCCGCGATCGGCCGCGCAGCTGCTCGACGCGGTGGAGGCCGGGCGGGTCGATCGCGACGCGGTGTCCGCCTTCCTCGTCCGACAGCTCCGGACCCTCGGCGACCCGGCGATCGCCGGCCGCGTGAGCACCATTTGGCCCGAATACCGCCCCATCTCCGAGCAGGCCCAGGACCGCATCCGGGCCCTGCAATCGGTCATGACCCCCGAGCGGTTGGCCGAGGCCGACCCGGCGAGGGGCCGCCTCCTCTTCTCGCAGTCGTGTGTCCAGTGCCACATCCTCTTCGACGAGGGGAGCAAGGTCGGCCCCGAGTTGACCGGATCGCAGCGCGGCGAGCTGGCGTACCTGCTGGAGAACCTCGTCGACCCCAACGCCACGCTCGACAACGACTACCGCATGACCATCTTCGCCCTGGCCGATGGTCGCATCATCAACGGCTTGATCGCCGAGCAGACCGACCTGACCGTCACCATCCAGACCCCGACCGATCGGATCGTCGTCCCCCGGGACGAGATCGACGAGACGCGGACGTCCGAGCTGTCCCTCATGCCCGAGGGGCTGCTCGATCCGCTGGAGGAGCAGGAGGTCGCCGACCTGCTCCGCTATCTCCAGTCGCCGACCCAGATTCCGCTCCCCTGATCGAGCCCGAGCCCGAGGGCGCTCGCCCGAGTCCGGCCGATCCGCGCGACCATCGCGCCGTGCCCCCCCTGGGGCGTGGCATCCGGCGGGTGGTCCGCGTATCGTCTGGGGATGCGGCGGACTCGTCGCGCTCCGAGCTTGAGGGGTATTCCATGCGTATCGCGATCCTGACCAACGAGTATCCTCCCCACATCTACGGCGGGGCCGGTGTCCACGTCGAGTACCTGACCGCCGCCCTGAACCGGGTCGAGCCCGGCCATCATTCCATCCAGGTCCTCAGCTTCGGCGACCAGGCGATCGAGGAGCCGAACTTCTCGGTCCGGGGCATCGAGCCGAATTGCGAGCTGCCCTATCACGATCCCCGGCACAAGAAGTTCTCGGAGACGATGCTCCGGAACCTGATCATGTCGGGGACCCTCGAAGGCGTCGACGTGGTCCACTGCCACACCTGGTACACCCACCTGGCCGGCTGCCTGGTCAAGCAGCTCGCCGGGGCGAAGCTCGTGCTGACGACCCACTCGCTCGAACCCCACCGCCCCTGGAAGCGCGAGCAGCTCGGCACGGCCTACGACGCGAGCACCTGGGTCGAACGGACCGCGTACCAGAATGCCGACGGCATCATCGCCGTCTCCGACTCCATGCGCGATGACGTCCAGGAGCTCTACGGCGTCTCCGCCGATCGGATTCGCGTGATCCACAACGGGATCGATCTCCAGCAATACTCCCCGACGCATGATCACGCGGTGCTCGATCGGTACGAGATCGACCGCTCCCGCCCCTTCGTCCTGTTCGTGGGGCGGATCACGCGGCAGAAAGGGATCATCCACCTCGTCGACGCGATCAAGCACCTCCGGTCTGACACGCAGGTCGTCCTCTGCGCCGGCGCCCCCGACACCGAGGAGATCGGCCGCGAGATGACCGAGCACGTCGATTGTGCTCGTCGCGAGGCACAGAACCCGATCCTCTGGATTCCCAAGGTCCTGCCGAAAGAGGACATCATCGCCCTCTACTCCCAGGCCGCGCTGTTCGTCTGCCCGTCCGTCTACGAGCCGTTCGGGATCATCAATCTGGAAGCGATGGCCTGCGGGACGCCCGTGGTCGCCTCGGCCGTCGGCGGGATCAAGGAGGTGGTGGTGCCGGAGAAGACCGGCCTGCTCGTCCCCTTCGAACCCCGAGGGGGCGCCGACGATCACCAGGCGCACGAGCCCAGGGATCCCGAACAGTTCGCCCGGGACCTCGCCGCGGCCATCGACCGCCTGCTCAGCGACCCCGAACAGCTGAAACAGATGGGGAATCGCAGCCGGGAGCGGGTGGAACACTTCTTCAGTTGGGAGAGCGTGGCTCGCTGGACGATGGATTTCTACTGGGATCTCGTCCAGGCCTGACGAGCGTCCCCGTCGCGTCCGCCCGCGGCCCCGACCGGACCGGGGCCGCTTCTCATGTTCATCCCGCGATCCGATCGGAGGCATCCCCCCGGCGAATCACGGCCGCCCCGAACGTGAACCCACCGCCGAAGGCGGTCAGGCCGATGGTGTGGGCCTCGTTCACGCGCCGGGGGGCCGCCGCGAGCGCCAGGGGGATGCTCGACGAGGATGTGTTGCCGAACGTCCCGAGTTCGATCAGGACCCGGTCTTCGGGGAGCTTCAATCGCATGCGAATGTCCTGGATGATCCGGGCATTCGCCTGGTGGGGGACGATCAGATCGAGATCGGCCGTGCTCAACCCTTCTCGATCGCACGACGCTTCGAGCATCGTGATCATCCGCCTGACGGCCTCCGCGTAGACCCGGAGCCCATCCATCTTCAGCGTGCCGGACCCGGCATGCGGCACCCGGAGCACGTCGCCCGGCTCGCCTCGGGCGGAAATCACCGGCCGGTTCAGCCTCCCGAGCGTCAACTCGTGCGGAAGATCGGCCTCCGGGCCGCCGATCAGGGTCGCGGTCGCCGCGTCTCCGAACAGGATGGCGGTGTCGAAATCGTCGGCGTCCGCGATGGGCGAGAGCGCCTCGGCCGTGACGAGCAGCACGCGGGCATCGGGTTGTGATCGCGTGAAGTCGTACGCGGTCGCCAATCCGTAGAGGTAGCCCGAGCAGGCCGCGGACAGGTCATACGCCGGCACTTCCGGAGGGCTCTCCGACCCTTCCCCCAGGGCATGCAGCACCCGGCACGCCAGCGAGGGGGTCATCACGCCGGGGGTCCCCGTGCAGCAAATCAACAGGTCGAGATCGCTTGCCGAGATTCCCGCCCGGTCGAGCGACTCTCGCGCGGCCGAGACCGCGAGCGAGAACGCCGATTCCCCCTCAGAGAGGCGGTATCGCGATCGGATCCCCGTCCGTTTCCGGATGTCCTCGGCCGACCTGCCCGGAAACCGCGCGAGCACATCCTCATTCGTCACGACCCTCGAACCCACCGCCACCGACGGTCGGACGAGGCGAATCAGCGTCTCCGTGCGATCTGCGTTGGTCTGCTGCGGGGAGGGCGTACGTCGCGGTCGGAGGATGGGCCGACCGTGTTCCTCTCGCGTGAGCCTGCGCGGCTGTGTCCGGACCTGACGCTCGTCGGGTTCCAGCTCCAGCAAGGGGGCGCCGACCCTCAGGCTCTCGCCGTCCCGGGCCAGGAGCCTCCGGATCCGGCCGTCGCCCGGCGCGACGAAGTCGAACACCGCCTTGTCCGCAACCAGTTCCGCGATGGTCGCCCCGCTGCGGACCCGATCCCCCTCCTTGACCTTCCACGAGAGCACGGTCACGGCCTCATCGGCCGGGCTCGGCCCCCGGGCGGCAACGGTCGTCGTCGTCGTACTGCCCTGCGAAGCCTCCGACTCCCAGTCGAGGCCCAGTTCGAGCATCTCCGACGCCGCCTCCAGCGTCCGGCGGAACGAGGGGAGGATCTCAAGCTGCGCCGAGAAGTTGCAAGGAATGTAGGTGTCTGGGCGTGTGACTCTCTTGAATCGGACGCCCTGCCCCACGTGCTCGGCCACGTCGGCGACCACCTCGGCCCCGAACCCGCAGGTCTGGTTGTCCTCGTGAATGACGATCAGCCGGCCCGTCCGCCGGGCCGACGCCCGGACGGAGTCGCGGTCCCAGGGCGAGAGGGATCGGAGGTCAAGTACGTCGGAGGATAAGCCGGTTTGGTCGGCGATCGTGTCCGCGACCTTTTCCGCAAGGGGGACGGTTGCCCCCCAGGTCACCAGCGTCAGGGCGTCGCCCTCCCGGCAGAACCGGGCCCGACCGATCGGGACGCGCTGCTCCGTCACGTCGGCCGAGGTGGTCCGATCGCGGTCATTCAGCCCGATCTTCGGGTAGAACACGATGGTCGGCCGCCCCGACTCGAACGCCGCGTTGAGCAGCCCCGCGGCATCCCCCGCGCTCGACGGCATGACCACGTCCACGCCCGGCACGTGGGCGGCCAGCGCCTCCATCGTCTGCGCGTGGAACGGGCCGAGGCCGGGCCGATAGCCCCCGCAGGCGACCATCAGGATCACGGGGCATGAAAACGTGCCCGCGCTTCGCCACCAGAGGCTCCCCAGCTCCGAATGGATCTGATTGAAGGCGACGGGCAGGAAGTCCGCGAATTGCAGGAACGCGACCGGCCGTTCCCCCACCATCGCCCGGCCGATCGCCCCCCCCACGATCGTCGATTCCGCCAGGGCCGCGTTGATCACTCGGCCCGGGAAGGCCGTGCTCAGGCCCCTCGTGACGCCGAAGACGTCCCCCTTCGGGTCCTCGATGTCCTGCCCCGTCAGGGTGACTCGCGGGTCGGTTTCCAGGCGATGGCGCAGGACCTCCCGCATCGCCTCGATCATCGTGAGGCGGGTGCCGTTCTCCTCCCCCCGGTATTCCAGGCCGGGATCGCCCAGCCCCGGCGGCAGCGGGGCCTTGGCGTCGCAGACCGGCGGCGGATCGGCCGCATTCAGGGCCCCTGACACCGCGTCGAGGACCTGGGCCTCGGCCTCGGCCTCGATCGCGTCGAGCGCGGCGGGGGGGACCTGAGACTCGATCAGCCGTCGCCGCAAGATCGCCAACGGATCACCCGCTCGCCGCGCCCGCTCCCTCTCCTCCGCGCTGCGGTAGACCCGGTCGTCGTCGGCGTTCGTGTGGCTGGTCAGGCGATCGAGCGAGATCACCGCGATGGCGGGGAGGCGATCGGCCCTCATCCGCCCGATGATCGGCGCCAGCCCCGATTGCAACTCCACCGGGTCTCGGCCGTCGACCCGATGGAGGGGCAAGCCGTAGAAGGACTCCGGCTCGGCATGGCACTCCGGCAGCGAGTAGAACGTGCGGCCGGCGGTCCGGGTCGAGATGGAAAGCCCGTTGTCCTCGACCAGGAACAGGACCGGCAGCGACCGGCGCACCGCCTCGGCGATCGCCTCCAGGACCTCGCCCTGCTGCGACGTTCCATCCCCCATCGAGCAGACGACGATCGGCCGGCCGGGACGGTCGACCACCGCCGCGGCCACCCCCACCGCCTGCGGCGCATGGTTCCCCACCGGCACGTTCTGGCAAAGCAGGTGGAGCGCCGGGTCGCCCAGGAACGGCGTCATCTGCCGACCCAGCGAGGGGGATGCCCCGCTGGCGATCACGTTGTGCAGCAACGCGGCGGCCGGCACCCCGCGTCCCAACACGAGTGCCTTGTCCCGGTAGTGAAGATGAAGATAGTCGTCGGGGCGGAGCAGCGGCGCCAGCGCGGCCATCGACTCGTGCCCGGTGCACGGGCACGAGAAGAACGCCAGGCCCCGAGCCGTCAGGTCGTGCTCGGCCTGATCGACCCGGCGTGCGGTCGCCATCGCCCGATAAACGGGGACCCAGGCGTCACCGGAGATCGCGGGGACGCGCTGGGTGAAACGACGATGGACGACGGGGGGGATCCCCCGGCTCTGATCCTGCTGATTCATGTCCCGTCCCTGGGTCGAATCCGTCGAGGCAGGCCGTATGCCCGATCCCTCCGGGGCGTCGCGTGCCTTCCGTTTTGCACGCCAAGCCCGGAGAGGGAGAGCCGTGTCCTCAGGCCGCTCCCCCGGACCGGGAGGTCTCGGCAATCGCCCGATCAGGCGGCCGACTTCGACCGAAGCTGACGGCCCAACTCGGCCATCAAATCGGAAATGCGCTGGAAGTCGGGGACGGCGTCGAGGTCAAGCTCGATGCCGTGGACGTCTTGAAGTCGCATCAAGACGGCCACCAGGTCGAGCGAGTCCAGCGCCAGGTCCTCGAACAATCGTGAATTGGGCTCCATCGCGGTCTCCCGAGACGCTTCGCTGCAATCACGAATCGCCTCGGAGACCGATCGGAACAGCTCCGGATCGGTCACGGCTCTCTCCCACTCCTGGCGTCCTGGGGTCGGTATCGACGTGGCAGCCCGAGCCAGACAGGCCGGCCCGAGGCTGCGCGGAACACGCTCTTGCGCTCGGGGCGATCGCGACGGCGACAACCCGGGGAGTCATCGCTTGGTTTCGGACCGGGGCGGAACCCGACTTGAATGATCCGCCCCCTTACGATCGACCGCCCCCCGTCCTCTCATCGACCGGGGCACCCCGCCTCTCACATCGTCATCCGGAAGAGGACGTCGTAGCCGATGATCACAATCGCCACATCCGCGAAAATGTGACTGACATAACACGGCCAGAGCGTCCGGTCGTATGCGAAGAGGGCCGACCAGACCACCGCCCCGAGGAAGACGCCGAGGCTCCCCAGCACCACCAGGCCCCCGTCGACCCAGGCCGACAGGGCGACGACGTGATGCACCGTGAACGCCAGCGCCGCCAGCGCGACCGCCATCCCTTGCCGGGCCTCCCAGCCCCACCGGGCCGGGGTCAGCGTCTCCAACTGCCGGTACACGAACCATCGCCAGACGAACTCTTCCAGCAACGAGTTCAGCAGGATGATGAAGCCGAACATCGCCGCGAACTGGAACGGGTCGTCGAAGCCCGTCTGCCTGGCCCGGCTGCGCAGGCTGGGCAGATCGACCCGATCGGCGATCAGGGCGTACGCCCCCAGCATCACCAGCAGGATCACGACCCCCGTCGCCAGCCCGAGCATCAACCCGGCCCTGCTCGGCTTCCCGAACGGCAGGCGGACCCGCTCGATTCGGACGGCCCAGAACAGCGGGAACGCGACCATCCAGGCCCGGCTCAAGAGGTTGATCCCCAGCCCGAGCGGCCCGGGCAGGGCGAGCAGCATCGCCGCCACGCCCAGGCTCTGGGCCGGGCCGATCAGGACCAGGGCCGTCACGGCCCGCCGACGCGATCGATCAATCCCCTCGTTCATGGTTCCGTCACACCGATCCTTTGCCCGATTCGGGACCGCGACGGGCAAGTCGACCGATGGCCTCTCGGGCCCACTGCTCCGACGGCGGCCCGTACGGGCGGAACTTCTCGAACTGCCCCGCCTCCTCGCTCACGAGCAAGGCCCGTTGCATCCCGAGCCGATTGGCCAGCGGCGAATCGATCAAGGTCGAGGAATCGGCCGAGGACATCTGGAACAGGACCCGGTGTTCCAGCTCCCGCAGCGTGGCCCGGTCGAACGTCCGGTTCAGGTTGTTCAGCGTATCGACCCAGACGATCACGTGGACCCCATGCACCGGCCCATCCCGCAGGATCGTCCCGAGCAGATCCGAGGGCTTGGCCGGCTCGTCCGGATCGGGGGTGGAGAAGCTGAAATCATCCTCACCTTTTCGCAGTTGGCGGAAGCGCTGCAGGTCGTGGATGAGCAGGTAGAGCGGCGCCGCGTCCGTGACGCCTTCATCCCGCCGTGCCTCGACCTCGGCGGCGACCTCGGCGATACTCGACTCGACCTGGCCCCAGGAACTCGCGATCGCCTCATTCGGCAACGCTTCCGCGATCCGCGGCAGGTCGCCCGACCTCGGGTCGTCCCCCGGCGTCCCGTCGAGCAGGACGAATCGCGCATCGGGCCGGTGCGCGGCGAGGCTGATCATCGCCGTCGCCATCAGGCCTCGGGCGGCTTCCTCGTTCTGCCCGACGATGAGCAGGTGAGCCCCGGCGAGCCTGCGGAAGTGCATCGCCGTCGGGGCCTTGATCGCCACCGGCTCGCCGAGCCAGGCGAACGAGGCCTTCGGCAAGGGATCGGGGTAAGCGTCCGCCTCGAGCAGGGCCGCGAGCGGCTCGTTGTTGGCCGCGTCGGGCGCGATGTTCCCCTCGAAGACGATCGGCTTGCGGACCCGGACCCCGCGATCCTCCACCAGGTTCGCGATCCGGCGGAGATACTCCTCGCGGCGCTCGTCGGGCAGCCAGACGACCTGAAAGATGTTGTTCCCTTCCAGTCGGCCGTTCGCGTCGTTGTAGATTGCTTCGCCCGGGCGCGAGAGCAGCCGCGCGGCGGTGTTGTCATCGCTCAGGATCAGGCTGGCGTCCGCCTCGCTGCACTGCAGGGCGATCCGCACCGCCATCTGGCCGATGGTCGCCCTGGCCAGCGTGTAGGCGCCGGCGAGCGTCTGCGAGCCGAGATGCACGTGAATCCCGAACGCCCGCCCTTGCCTCACCAGGCGGTCGAGCAGCAGGGCGGCCTCCTGGGCGATCTTGTCGTCCTCGACGAAGAACTCCTGAAATTCATCCACGACCAGGAGGATGCGGGGCATCGGCACCTCGGGGCGGGCCGACCGGAAGGCGGCGACGTCCTGCGTGCCCGCGTCCCGGAACAGATCCCCCCGCGATCCCAGTTCGGCGTCGAGCCGCTGCAGGACCGACAGGCCGAACTCCCGCTCGCTCTCGACCGCGATGACCCGCGCGTGGGGCAGGCGATGCGTCGCGTAGGCCTTGAACTCGACCCCCTTCTTGAAGTCGATCAGATACAGTTCGAGCTGGTCGGGGGCATACGTCAAGGCGGCGCTCGTGATCATCGCATGCAGGAGCGTCGACTTGCCCGATCCTGTCTTCCCCGCGATCAACACATGCTGCGCCGTCCCCGATCCGAGCTTGAGTTGCTGGACCTTCGTCGCCCCGGCCCGGCCGAGGGGAATGGCCACCCCTTTCCCGCTATCGCCTCGCCAGTACTCCTCCGGGGCCGGGGCCAGGAAGTCGAACGGCACCTCGACCCGGCTGGCCCCCTCGGCCCGCTTCCCGACGGCCCGGACCACCCCCGAGAACACGTCGGGCGAGGGCGGTCCATCGAGCGTCAACGGGAATCCGCCCTGGAGCGGCTCCGACCATCGCACCCGGCCTTCCCGCCATTGCAAGACCGCGCAGTGCCGTTCCAGGTCCTTCAGGTCGATCCCCTGCGGCATCTCCTGGCGAACATCCACCAAAACAATCACATGAACACCGCATCGAGGACCGCTCTGCGCGATGCTCAGCAGACGCCTCGCGGCCGCCTCGTTGAACCGGACCGGGAAATCGGCCACGACGAGGAACCGGAACGGCTCGGCCACCTCTCCGGCCCGGGCGTTATACTCGGTGATCGACTGATACTCGTTGCGCAGGTACTTCTGGATCACGTTCTCCATGTGCTCGGTCAGGTCCTGTAAACGCTGCTCGATGTGCTGCGTCTCGGTCCAGACCCGGCTCGTCACCAGCTGCTCATCCACGTCGGCCAGGTGCATGAACGCGGCGAACGTCTGGCCCAGCCCCACCGGGTCGATCATCGTGAACCGCGCCTTGCCGGGCGGGAAGCCGGTCAGGATGCGCAGCATGATCGCCTGGATCGTCTCCAGGGCGTCGGCCCGCCCCTCGGCATCGGCCTTCAGCAGGAACGAGCACCCCTCGGGAGACCGCACGATCGCCGGGGGCTCGAAGTGGTCGGGCAGCCCTTCCATCAGGCCCGGGTCTGCGGGCCTCCCCTGGGGAAACATGTCGAGGTCGACCCGAAGCCGACCGAACCGGAGGGCCGGCGGAATCGAGCCGGGGACCGGGGCGTCATCCCTGGCCGCGGCCTCGAACGACGGGAATCGGCGTTCAATCTCCGATTCGACCAGCTCCAGGGTATCCCGCACCCCGGCCAGGCCCGATCGCCAGCGATCGGCCAGCGCGGCGGCCTCGGCCTCGGTCCGCTGTCGGGCGGCGGCGGTGGCCTGTTCATACCCGGCGCGGAGGCGATCCCGTTCGGCCTCGAATCGTTTCTGAATTTCCGGGGTTCTCTGTGCCACTTCCTCGTCGATCCGGCGCAACATGTCGTCCCGTTTCGCCGTCGCGTCGGCGATGGCCGTCCGAGCTGCCTCCTCGGCCGAGGTGATCGCCGCCTGGGCCTGGCTCCGGGCCTCCGCCGCGGCGGCCTTGGCCCGGGCGTCGGCCGCCGCTTGCTCGTGGTCTCGGGTGCTCAGGAGTTTCTGCTCCCGGCCTTGATGGGCCGCGACCGCCTCCTTCCGAGAGCGGACCACCTGATCGGCGGCCCGGTTGATCGCCCCTTGAAGCGGCCCCAAAGCCCTCTGCGCCTGCACCCGAGCGGTCGCATACAACCAGATCGCCAGGATCACCCCCACGACGGCCCCGATCCCGCCTCCGGCGGCCGGACCAATCCAGCCCTCCCGCAGGAAGAACCCGCCGCCTGCTCCCAGAATCGCCGGCAAGATCACCAGGGCTGCCGGGCGAATGCCCCGAAAGAGCTTCGGCAGGGTGAGATTCCGCAGCTCGTCGAAGCGTTGCTCGGCCTCGTCAAGCGCGGCGTTGGCGGCGTCCGCCGTGGGGGTTTCTTCCGTGGTTGGAGACGCGGCAGTATCGACCTCCACCCCCCTGGCGGCCGATTGCAGGCGACAGACGCCCAGATGCTCATCGATCTCCGCCCGGATGGCCTTGAGCCGGGAATTGACCTCGGTCAGTTGGTTCTGGGTGCGTTCGAGTTCCCCCTTGGCGTCGTTCAGGCCGGCCTCGCAGATGGTGCCGACCTCCCAGCGCTGGTCGGCCTGGGCCTGCTTGATCGCCTCGATCCGCTCCCGATACTGCTGCTCGGTCTTCGCCTTGCTCGACTTCAGGGCGGCCTCGGCCCCCGTGCTGGCGGTCTCGAACGCGGCGTTGGCCGCGGCGGGAATCTCCTTCGCCCGCCGGTCGAGCGCGGCGCGGTGTTGCTGGTACTGGGTCTCGTTCGCCTTGCTCGCCTGCTCGAACGCCCGGCGAGCGGCCTCGGTCCGCTGGGCGTGGTCCTGCTCCAGCTTCGTCTCGGCCTCGGCCCGTTCGGCCACCCGCTGCGCCAGCGCCTTCAGGGCGGCCGACTGGCGGCCGACGGGGTCCTGAGCGTTCGTCACCAGTTCCGACATCGGGGCGTGCCCTCCGCGTGCGATTGGCTTCGACCTCGAACAATCCAAAAAAAAGGGATGGCCCGTCCCCGCGTCCGGCCTCGACCGCGTCTCAAATGATTCGCGCGAGGGCGCCGAGGCCCCCTCGGATCAGACGCTCCATGCGAGATGACGTGTCACTCCGATCATTCCCGCCCCGTCCTCCCGAGACAAGGGGGGCTCGGCCGGCCCGATCGGCCGCCACGCACCTCGGCCCTCGCAATCCGGTCAACCCCTTGCGTCCCCGGGACGGCCGGGCCCCCTCCAAAGTCGCCGCCCCTGCAATTGGCGCGATCGACCTTCCCGGCTATGCTCGGGGTCGACTGCCCGAGCCCACTCCATCCACCACGGGCACCGAGCGACCTCATCAAGGACGGAACGCCCCATGCTCGCCGCGAACCTCGGCGCCAGGGATTATCTCGATCGCGTCTGCCGCGAGATCCAGCGGATCGACGCCGCGGAGCTCGAGACCGTGGCCGACCTGATCGAGCGTGCCTACCACGCCGATCGCTTCGTCTTCGTCATCGGCAACGGCGGATCGGCGTCGAGTGCCTCGCACCTCTGCGAGGACCTCAACAAGTGCACCCTGCGCGACTTCGAGTCCCAGAAGCGCCTGAAGGTCCTCAGCCTGACCGACAACACCGCCGGGATCATGGCCTGGGCCAACGACGAGGGGTACGACCGCGTCTTCCTCGAACAGTTGAAGACCTACGCCTCCCCCGGCGACCTGCTGCTGGCGATCTCCGGCTCGGGCAACAGCCCGAACATCCTCAAGGGGGTCGAGTGGGCCAACGCCCACGGCCTGACGACCGTCGGCATCACCGGCTATTCCGGCGGCACGCTCCGCGAGGTCGCCCATCACAGCCTCCACTGCCCGGTCGACGACATGGGCACGGCCGAGTCGTTGCACCTGGTCGCCTTCCACTGGCTGATCGGCGACCTCTACCGCCGCATGTCCGGGCCCGAGGCCTCGGGAAGCCCGGCCTGATCCGATGCCCTCGGCCCGGGGAGGCGGCGCACCATGGTCAAACCGCTCTTGCTCGGCGTCGAGATCGGCGGCACGAAACTCCAGGTCGGGCTCGGCCACGGCGACGGGGCGATCGTCCGGCTCCGACGGGCCCCGATCGATCCCGCCGCCGGCGCCGCCGTCCTCCGCGAGCAGATCCTCGAAGAGGCCGACCGCGCCTGCTGGGCCCACGGCGTGACCCGAGAGGCGATCGAGGCCGTCGGCATCGGCTTCGGCGGGCCGATTGACGCGGAAGAGGGCATCACGATCACCTCGCACCACGTCTCCGGCTGGGACCGCTTCCCGCTCCGCGACTGGTGCCGGTCGCAATTCCGGACCGAGGCCGTGGCGATCGAGAACGACGCCGATACCGCCGGCCTGGCCGAATCCCGCTTCGGCGCCGGCAAAGGGGGGGCGACCCCTTTGCTGTACGTGACGATCGGCAGCGGGGTCGGCGGCGGCCTGATCCTCGACGGCCGGATCCACCGCGGCACCGGCCTCGGCGCGGCCGAGATCGGCCACCTCTGGGTGATCCCCCCCGACGCGGACGGCCGGGGGGGCCGCACCGTCGAGCAATCGGCCTCCGGCTGGTCGATCACCCGCTTCGCCCGCGAGGCGATTTCCTCCGGGGCTCCGGGCTCGGAAACCCTCGCCGACCTCGTCGATGGCGATCTCGAACAGCTCAACGCTGAGGTCGTCGCCCTGGCCGCCGGCCTGGGAGACGCCTGCTCGCTCGCCCTGCTCGACCAGGCCGCCCATGCGCTTGCCGCCGGGCTGGCCCATGCCGTCACCCTGCTCGGCCTGAGGCGGATCGTCCTCGGCGGCGGCGTCTCCCTGATCGGCGAGGACCTCTGGTTCGCCCCCATCCGCCGCCGGCTCGAACAGCTCGTGTTCCCTGGGTTCCGAGGCTCGTTCGACCTCGTCTCGTCCGCCCTCGGCGAGTCGGTGGTGATCCACGGCGCCCTGGCCCTGGCCCGCGACGCCCGGGCCGCCCACCGGCAGGGTTCCGCGTAACTGGGCCACAGGGAGAATCGTGCGGATGCAGATTACCGACCTGGAAATCCTGGTCCTCGGCACCTCCTGGCGCAACCTGACGTTCGTCAAGCTGACCACCGACGACGGCCTCGTCGGCCTCGGCGAGGCCCGCCTCACCAACCGGACCGAGGCCTTGCTGGCCTACCTCGCCGCCGTCAGGGATCGCTACGTCCTCGGCATCGACCCGTTCGACACCGAGCGGCTCGTCCGCACGATGATCCACGGCGATCAGGGCCGGCCCGGCGAGATCGTCTCCACCGCCCTTTCCCTCATCGAAATGGCCTGCTGGGATCTCAAAGGCAAGGCCCTCGGCGTCCCCGTCTACAAGCTCCTCGGCGGCGCCGTCCGCGACACGATCCCCGCCTACGCGAACGGCTGGTATCGCGTCGATCGGACCCCCGCCTCCTTCGCCGAGGCCGCCCGGCGGGTCGTCGCCCGCGGTTACCGCGCCCTGAAGTTCGACCCGTTCGGCACGCTGCACGGCTCCCTCTCCCGATCCGACCTGCACGAGGTCGTCCGCCTCTGCGAGGCCGTCCGCGAGGCCATCGGCCCCGACGTCGAGCTGTTCCTCGACATGCACAGCCGGTTCGGCGTCACCGACGCCATCCGGATGATCCGGGCCCTCGAACCGCTCGACCTCGGCTGGGCCGAGGAACCGGTCGATCCGCTCGACGCTGCGGGACATCGCCGCGTGGCCGACGCCGTCTCCGTCCCCATCGCCACCGGGGAGCGTCTCTACCAGGCCGGCGAATTTCTGCCCTTCCTGGAACGGCGATCCTGTGCGATCCTGCAGCCCGACCTGACCCACTGCGGCGGCGTCGCCGAGCTGAAGTCGTTGGCCGGCCTGGCCGACCGCTTCGGGATGCTCGTCGCGCCCCACAACGTGGCCGGGCCGGTCGCCATGGCCGCCAACCTGCACGTCGCGGCCACCCTGCCCAACCTCCGGATCATGGAGACCTTCAACGACTTCGAGGCCGACGCCCCCCTGCCCTCGGGCGGCCCCGGGAACCCGGCCCTCGCCGCGGCCTCCGGCTGCCCGTCGGTGACCGACGGGGCGTTCCCCTTGCCCGAAGGGCCCGGCTGGGGCGTGACCCTGAACGAGGAGGTGATCCGCGCCCTGCCCTTCCGGCCGGGGCACTTCAACATCTTCGCCCCCGACTGGCACAAGAGGCGGGCTCTGGAATGATCGCCGGAGCCAGGGCCGTCCCCCGTCAACCTTCTCGGCACGATTGCCCGATCTTTGGGCAGCATGCCGTTTCGACAATCGACTGCCACATTGTCCAAACGTCCTTCGCGTCGCCGCGATCGGCGTTTCCTGGTGTCCCGGGGGAACTCTCGCCCCATCCATGTCCGTTTCGGGAAGACGGACGCCGCCGCCGGCACCGGCCGGAGCGTCGCCGAGTCCGGGTCATAACCCTATTTCAGGATAGCAATTGCGGAGAAACTCTCGACAACGTTCCCGGGCAGTGAACTCGACTGACGACCTTCGTGTCATGTTTTTTGTGCGAAACATCACGGAACAAATCGAGGGGGTGGTTGGATGAAATCGTGGCCCTTTTTCTGGACCCGGCCCTTGGTTTGCTCCTACAGTTTTATCGGCCGATGTCAGTGCCGGTGACGCTTCCGACTCCGGAAGCCGATCGCAGGATCAGGCCCGCCGAGACGCGTCGGGGCTCGCGGGACAGATCAGTTCTCCTCTCCCCCGGCGACCCGATCCGAAGCGTCATTGGTCCGTCCCGACTTTCGAGGATCGAAAATCGAGCCGTCCGGCGACATTCGGGTGTTCTATCGTCTACATTGTCATTGGGGCGTCTCTCGAGACGCCGAGACCGGCCAGGGATGGTCCTCATACCGCGGGGGGACTCGCCGATGCTCTCGACGAAGAAATTGTCCGAAGTCCAGCTCTGGCAGCGCAACCTCGCCTCGTTGATCCGGTCGGGGTTGTTCCTCCGGGCGGACCTCGGCGAGTCGAATGGGCTGCGAACCATCGTCGGCATTTACGGCGACGGCTCGTCCTCGGCTCCGATGGCGAAATATGCCGATCTCCGGAGGGCCGAAGACGCCCTGGAGATCATCAATCGTCTCGTCGAATCGGGCCAGGCTGCAGAGGTCAATTGATCGACGCGCTCTTTTGATATCATCGACCGGTCGGTATTTTTGTTCCCGATTCCCGGCAATCGCCCATCCGCCCGGACGCCCGTGATTCAATCGATCACGGTCGTCTCGGGCGTTTTTTCTGCGAGGAAGGCGGTCGACCCCGTTCCGGCGGGCTCCGCAGCGGGCGATTCGGCCCGCCCGGTCGATCCGAAGGGGAGGCCGCCCAGCCGACCTCGACGGCCGTCAGCGGGTCCACCTGCAGCCGAGAGAGGGCCTCGATCCCCAGCACCATGATGTCGCGCTCGCTCACCGTCCCCCTCGGGAAGCTGGAGAGCGAGACGTCGTACTTGTCGCTCGCGCCGAACAGGTGCATCAGCTCGTGCACGAACGTGATCGGGTCGGCGAACGGCGGCCCCGCCATCGGCGCCTCGAAGTCCTCCTCGCGGGCATAGCAGACGGCGACGGCCACCCCGGGGATGCCGGTCGCGTCGCTCGGCAGGGCGATCGACTTGCCGGCACGCCGGACGTGCAGGAGCCAGACGATCTGATCGGCCTCGATCCGGCGACCCACCCGGCCGAGCAGGTCCACCGGGTCCCTGAACCCGAGCAACCCGGCCGATCGGCCGAGGATCCCGAGAATCCGCTGCTCGGCGTCCGGGTCGGGCAGGCCGACGTCTCCCCATTCATCGGGCCGGAAGATCGCGACCTCGCGGTCCGCGTCGGCCTCGACCGTGGAAAAATAACAGTCCACCAGGTCGAGATTCACCGGGACCTGCCACCGGATCGCCTCCCGCTCGATCCACGCCCCGGCCCTTCGCAACGCGCGATGCGCCTTGACCAGCTCGTCGATCGACCAGCTCTTGCCGTCCCGACCGACGAAGAGCGAGACGATCGCCACCCTCCCGAGCAGCGGCGGATAGCGTCGCCCCCAGATCCGGAACCCGCGGAAGTCCTCCTCCTCGGGCCGAGGCTCCAGCCCCTCGAACCGTCGGAATTCCCAGCCGTCGACCGGGCTGCTCGCGATCACCCCGCCGATCGGGATGATGCCGACCTCCCCGTCCGCCGGGCGGTCGTCGCGGGGCGAGGCCGGCGGGACCATCGAGCGATCCGGGGGCAGCTCGCCCCCGTCATCCGGGCGCCCGGCCCTCGTCCGGGTCACGACCCTGACCGCCAGGCCGACGATCCCCCCGATCAGGGCCCCGAGCCCGACCAGGAGCCAGTCGGCCTGGTCGCCCCGATCCCGGATGAGCAGGGCGGTGGCGGCCGATCCCAGCACCAGCACCAGCACCAGCCCCGCCCCCAGCCCCCGGGATGTCCACCGCGAACCTGACTGCCCCATCGTCTTCTGAACCCTCGGCGCCGCCGATTCCCGAATCGCCCGCCCTTCCCCCGACGGCGATCGATCTTACCCGAACCACACGGGCGGAATCTCCCGCCGCCGGTTGATTCCGGATGGTCGCGTGCAAGTCTTGTCGAAACGGTCCCCGAACGGATACAGTGATCCATTCGACTTTCCCAGACCCTCCGGTCGCTTTTTCTTGATTCGCGGCATCCCGGCCGCACCGGCGCCGGGATGAGCGCTCACGGGAGCAAGAACTCCGAAATGTATGTCCCCAAGAAGCTGTTCTTCACCAAGGGCGTTGGCGTGCATCGTGAGAAGCTCTCCAGCTTCGAGCTGGCGCTGCGTGATGCTCGGATCGCCTACTATAACCTCGTCCGCGTGTCGAGCATCTTCCCGCCGAATTGCGAGGAGATCTCGATCGACGAAGGGTTACCGCAGCTTCAACCCGGCCAGATCGTGCACTGCGTGATGAGCGAGTGCGCCACGGCCGAGCCGAACCGCCTCTGCGCCGCCAGCGTCGGCGTGGCGATCCCCCGCGACCGCAACCGCTTCGGCTACCTCTCCGAGCACCACGCCTACGGCCAGAGCGAGCAGCACGCCTCGGACTACGCCGAGGACCTCGCCGCCGAGATGCTGGCCACCGTCCTCGGCGTCGAGTTCGACCCGGATAGCTCCTGGGACGAGAAGCGCGAGATCTGGAAGATCGCCGACGTGATCTACCAGACCAAGGAAGTCACCGCCACCGCCGTCGGCCATGCCCGAGGCCACTGGACCACGGTCGTCGCCGCGGCCATCCTCCTGCCCTGAGTGACGATCGATTTCCTCGGCCGTCGGCGGCCCTCACCTCCCCCGACGGCCGAGTCGCTCCGGCGTGACGTCGTGCTTCCCTTCGGTCGAATGCCGCTCGATCGCGATCGTTCGAGCACCCCATTGAGGGTCGGTCCATGGCAGAGAACGCGTACCTCCATCAGATCAGTCGTCACCGGATCGCCCCCCCCGCGGTCAACGGCGCCGTCTCGGCGGCCGACCTGATCGACCAGGCGATGCTCAGCTACAACGGCGGGCGGCTCCGCGAGCTTTGCCAGGTCTTCACCCGCAAGATGCTCGAACCGGATTGCACGGTCGGCCTGACGATCTCCGGCGCGTTGACTCCCGCCGGCCTCGGCATGAGCTGCCTGATCCCCCTCATCCAGGCCGGGTTCGTCGACTGGATCGTCTCGACCGGGGCGAACCTCTACCACGACACCCACTACGCCCTCGACCTGCCGCTCCACCAGAGCCTCCCCGGCCTCGACGACTTCCGCCTCCGCGAACACGACATCATCCGCATCTACGACATCGTCTTCGACTACAAGACCCTGCTCGATACCGACGCCTTCTACCGGGAGCTGCTCGCCAGCGACGCCTTCTCCCGGTCCATGAGCACCGCCGAGTTCCACTTCGAGGTCGGCAAGTATCTCCACGCCCGCTCCAGCGCCCTCGGCGGCACGCCCGGCAACAGCTTCCTCGCCGCCGCGTATGAGGCCGGGGTCCCCATCTACACCTCCAGCCCCGGCGACAGCTCGATCGGCATGAACGCCGCCGAACGCTCGCTGGCCGGCGGGGCCTTGCAGCTCGACACTCTCCGCGACGTGAACGAGACCGCCGCCATCGTCTACGCCGCCAAGCGCAGCGGCGGCACCTCCGGCGTGTTGATCCTCGGCGGCGGCAGCCCGAAGAACTTCATCCTCCAGACCGAGCCGCAGATCCAGGAAGTGCTCGGCCTGGAAGAATCGGGGCACGACTACTTCCTCCAGATCACCGACGCCCGGGCCGACACCGGCGGCCTCTCCGGCGCGACCCCCCACGAGGCCATGACCTGGGGTAAGGTCGATCCCGAACGCCTGCCCGACGCCGTCGTCTGCTACACCGACAGCACCATCGCCCTCCCCTTGCTGACCGCGCACGCCCTCGCCCGCCGCGAGCCTCGGCCCCTCAAGCGGCTCTACGACCGCCGCAACGACTTGTACGAGACCCTCCGCGCCTCCTACGACGAGCGCGTTTCCAGCGGCCTGCCCACCGGGATCGCCGCCCGCCAGAAGCAGAAAAGCCAAGGGCCCGACGAGCCTTCCCGTGACCCGAGCCACCCCGATACGATCGATCGCGCCCGATGACCCGGGCGCCCCGCCCTTGATCGAGGCCGCCGCGATCCTCCGCGCCGGCGGCCTCGTCGCCTTCCCGACCGAGACGGTCTACGGCCTCGGCGCCGACGCCACCGATCCCGAGGCCGTCGCCCGCATCTTCACCGCCAAGGGGCGGCCGTCCACCAACCCGCTGATCGTCCACGCCGACGGCCCCGACCTCGCCCGCCGGTGCGTCTCCGCCTGGCCCGAGGCCGCCGAGACACTCGCCCGCCGCTTCTGGCCGGGGCCCCTGACGCTCGTCCTGCCTCGCTCGCCCCTCATCCCCGACATCGTGACCGGCGGGCGCGACACCGTCGGCGTCCGCGTGCCCGAGGTCGCCGTCGCCCTCTCCCTCATTTCCCTGGTCGGCCGTCCCCTCGCCGCGCCCAGCGCCAACCGATCGAACCGCATCTCCCCCACCCGCGCCGAGCACGTCGCCCGCGATCTCGACGGGCGGATCGACCTGATCCTCGACGCCGGCCCGGCCTCCGTCGGCCTCGAATCGACGGTGCTCGACCTCTCCGGCGATCGCCCCCGCATCCTCCGCCCCGGCCCGATCGACGCAGATCAGCTTGCCGCCGTCCTCGGCGTCCCGGTCCTCTCCTCCGTCTCCTCCGAATCCTTCCCCCTCGCCGACCGCGCCGCCGCCAGCCCCGGCCTCCTGCCGATCCATTACGCCCCCCGGACCCCGGCCATTCGCGTCGAACCCGGTTCCCCACCCCCCGCGATCCCGGCCGAGACCTCCCTGGCCCTGATCGTCTGCGGCACCCCTGTTCCGGACTGGAACTCCCTCCACCCCTCCCTCCGCATCGACCTGCCCGACCCCGCGCAGGCTTCCCGCGCCCTCTATGATTCCTTGCACCGCTGCGACGCCTCGGGCGCCTCGTTGATCATCGTCCGGATGCCTCCCGATTACCCCTCGTGGGCCGCGGTCCGCGACCGCCTCCGGCGTGCGACCACCGCCCCCGAACCTCCGCCCCCCGACCGGCCTCCGACCTGAACCGGGACGTCTCGGGACGCACCTCGACCCCTCTCCAATCCTCACGGAGCCCGACCCATGCCTCGGCACGACGAGAAGCGGCAACTCCGGGAAACCAAGCGCGAGCTGAAACGCGCCGGCCAGAAGAAGGTCCGCGCCCGGGCCAGGCACCTCCTCGAATCCTCCCCCGAAGACGCCCACCTCGCCCGCGATTCCTTCGGCCGCTATTCCACCGCCCACCTCAACGGCATCGACCGCGACGCCACCCGTCGCCCTCGCCGCACGGACGCACCGGAGCCGTCCAGCAACGAGAAACCCCCGACGGATGACGACGTCAGCGCGTAATCACTCGGCGACCTGTTCGACGAGCCGTTTCATCTCCTCCTCGATCCGATCCGAACCGAGGTAGAAGAAGTCGTTGTGGTCCCCCGGCACGCGGAAGCTCGTCACCGGCCCGCCGGCGGCACGGGCCAGTTGGTCCGACATGCCGGCGGGGATCATCCGGTCGTCCGAGCCGTGGCCGATCAGGGTCGGGCAGCGGATGCCCTCGATCTTCTTCAGGTTCTCGAAGCGATGCTTGAGGAACAGGCCGAGGCCCGGGATCGGATAGAACCGGCGGACCATGTCGCGCATGCTCGTGAACGAGCTGAAGACCGCCAGGCCCGCGACCTCCTCCCGGCTGGCCAGATCCACCGCCACCGCCCCCCCGAGCGACCACCCCGCGGCGATGATCCGACTCGGATCAATGTCCGCTCGACTCTTCAAATGAGCCAGTGCCGCGTCGGCCGTCGCGTAGCACCCGCGTTCGCTGGCCTGCCCGCCGCTCAGCCCATAGCCCAGGTACTCGGCGATCATCACGTTCGCGCCCAGCCTGCGGAACGAGTCGAGCTGTTGCAGATTCCCCGACAGGCTGTCTCCATTGCCGTAGAAGAACAAAATCGTCGGCCGATGCCGGGCATCCTCCCGAGGCGAGCCGTCCGCCTCAAGGGCCGCGCCGAACAGCCCGACCACCGGTTCTCCCCCCTCGGCCGTCATCTCGATCCGCTCGACCCCATCGCGGGGAGCAACGGCATACCCGGCCAACCCTTGCGACATCTGGCCCGGGAAGATCAGCCTGGTTTGGAATCCCGAAAGCACGAGCATCAACCCCAGGTACACCAGCAGGACCATCCGGATCGGACGCACCAGGAGCGAACCAATCCTT
This sequence comes from Tautonia sp. JC769, assembly GCF_040717455.1. Lineage (NCBI taxonomy): Bacteria > Pseudomonadati > Planctomycetota > Planctomycetia > Isosphaerales > Isosphaeraceae > Tautonia > Tautonia sp. JC769. Next base: position 224,709 of record NZ_JBFEFH010000004.1, on the reverse strand, counting down.
CGCGAACGTCGGGCCTTAGTCGGGTCGGGACGATCGATCGTCATGTGTTTGCGTTTCCGCCCCGAAGGGTGGCCTCCGATCGTAGTTCTCTCCGACGATTGTAGAAGTTCGTGGGCCCTGCGACCAGCGATCACCCCAGGACACGAAGAAACCCCCGATCCCCCCGCGATGGTTCGCGAAGGAGATGGGGGCTGTCGAAGCGTCAGCATCCTGTCTCGGTCGTCACGACCGAGAGGTCATCTCAGAGGCCCGAGCCGAACTCGGCCTCGCGATCGACCGGGGCCCCTTGGTGCCGTGCGTCGGAGCGCGGGGCGACGTGCGGCCCCCGCAGAACCGACTGGCCACCGCGGGCGTGCTGGGTGTGGCTCCGGAGCGGGCCGCGACGCAGCGGGGGGCCGGCCTGGGCGGCGGGCACGGAGGTCTCGTAGGGGTTGGCGGCCGGCATGGCGTCGAAGTCGTCGTCGAAGTCGTCGTACCGGCAGACGTAACCGGGCATCTTCGAGCGTTCCAGCTCCTCGGCGTAGTTGGCCAGGACCGCGGCCTGGATCTTTTCCCGGCAGCCGGAGTTGATCGGGTGCGCGATGTCGGCGTGCAGCTTGGCGCGGCCGTCGGCGTCGCGAAGGGCGCGATTCTCATCCAGGCGGGCGCCGCACTGGTTGCAGAACCGAGAGCGCAGGTGGTTCTTCGTGCCGCAGTGGTGGCAGCGGTCGGTCAGCTTGCGCGACGGCATCGCCACGAAGAAGCCCTTGGCCCCCTCGATGATCTTCAGATCACGGATGACGAACATGTCATCGAACGTGATGCTGCAGAAGGCCTGCAGGCGCTCGTTGCTGCCGGAGTTGTCCTCCATGAGCTTGATGCGCACTTCGGTGATTTCCACGGCCGTACTCCTTTACGCGGGGTGAATGTCTGGCTCAGGGACCGCATCGGACAACCCGGACCATCCCGATCCCGAGGTCGCCGAGCCGGCTGGCGGCGAGCTCTGCCGCCTCGCGGTTGCGAGCGAGGCCGAAGTAGGCCGAGCCGCTGCCGCTCATCAAGTGCCCGTCCAGGACGGACGAGCCGAGGTCGTTCAGGGCCGCTCGGACCCGGCCTAACGCCGGTTGAATCCGCTCGGCCACGGGTTGCAGCCGGTTGAACAGGCGCCTTCCCAACCGCCCCGGGTCGCCGCCCCGCAGGGCGTCGATCACCGGCGCGATCGGCTCGGGCCGATCCGGCGGGGTCAGCCCGGCGAAGGCGTCCGCGGTGCGGACCCCCACGGGCGGGCAGACCAGGATGGCGTGGAACCCAGCGATCACGTCCGGGTTGAGGTCTAGCGGTTCCACGCGCTCGCCCCGGCCGCGGCAGACGGCCACTGGGGCGTCCAGGAAGAACGGGACATCGCTGCCGATCTGACCGGCCAGCTCGCGAAGCCGGCCGGCCGGGGTGTGCAGGTCCCAGAGGCGATCCAGGGCGACCAGGGTCGCCGCGGCGTCGCTCGATCCCCCTCCCAAGCCGGCCTGGGCCGGGATGGACTTTTCCAGGGAGATCCGGGCGCCGAGCGCCTTCGACGCGTCCGGTCCGGCCGCCGCCCGAAGCACCTCGGCCGCCTTCACCACCAGATTGTCCGCGCCGGTCGGCAACGCCGGGTCGTCGCACGTCAGCGCGATCTGCCCCGAGTCGTCAACGGCGAGGGTCAAACGGTCGTGGAGATCGATGGCGACCATCAGTGTCTCGAGTTCGTGGAAGCCGTCGGGCCGCTTGCCCAACACCTCAAGGAAGAGATTCAGCTTCGCCGGGGCGAGCACTTCCACGCCCTCGGCAAGGTGACGGATGACCATTGAGGCAATACCCCGGGTGTCGTCGCGATCGATCCCGTTGGGGGCCGAACGCGATCGTCAACTGGTTCGGGAACGTCGCGCCGCCGACCGACCAGGAGGTCCCGGCCGGTCCCGCCCGATGACCAGGGACCTCGGCAGCCGGGAGCGTCGCGAAGCTCGCGAACACGCCGGCCTTCGTTCGTCCCGATCGCCGGGCCGGGCGTCTCGTCTCGCCTCGCGGTCCCGTCTCGTTCGGCGGCCGTTCTATAACGATCCCGGAAACCCCGCAATATAGAAAAAGTACAATCTCGGAAAACCGATCCAACCGGCGACGGCATTCTTTTCAAAACGGCGGATTGCGTCGGCGCCGACCCATCGCGCTCCGATCCCCGAGACCAGACCACCGCGCCACGTCCGGGTCGGTCCGATCCGTCTCAATCCTGCCCCGAGAGCAACCCGGATCCCTCGCGACGTGCCCGCCTTACGTCTCCACCATCCTGTCTGCGCTACGATCGGGGGAAACTCGGTCGCGGGCCCGGCGAACACCCAGGGACAAGCCCGAGACTCGAATCGTTTCTACACCTGCGACAGGCGCGGAGAAACACCGGAACGAATCTCCGAGAAGAACCGCTCGTACCTCGGCTCCAACGCCTCGGCATCCCAGCGGCTTGCCTCCTGGCGGGCCCGGCGGCGGTGCTCCTCGAAGAAGGCGGTGTCATCCCAGAGCCGGATGACCTCCTCGACCCACGGCGCGACTTCCTCGGCCGTCGGCAGCGTTCGCGTGCTCGGCGTCAGGCGATCGGGCAGCGGCAGGACGATGCCGGCGTCGCCGAGCGTCTCCGGGAGCCCTCCCCGATCCGAGCCGATCACCGGGATGCCGTTGATCATGGCCTCGATGGCCACCAGCGGCTGATTCTCCCACCAGAGCGACGGCATCAGGCAGACGCGGGTCTTCCCCCAGAACCGCCGGGGATCGGCCGTGTGGGCCATCAGGAAGACGTTGCCGTGGACGCGCAAATCGAGGCCGCAGGAGGCGAGCGTCCGCTCGGTCCCCCGCCCCTCGACGACGAGCAGCGGGATCTCCGGCCGCCGCTTCCCGAGTTCCTCGGCCATGCGAGCGAACGGCCAGACGCCTTTCCCCGGCGACGGATTGACGAAGGCCACGAATCGGGGATCGACCTCCCCCGCCTCGACCCGGCCACGATCGACGAGATTCGGGAGCACGAAACAGGCGATCCCCAGGGCTTCGGCGTAGTGATCGGCGGCGAACCGGGAGGGGACGCAAACCCGGTCGATGTCGGCGAACGGCTTGGGACTCGGGTAGTGGAAGTTGTGCAGCATGAAGACGGTCGCGATCCCCGAGGCCCTCGCCCTCCGGAAGACCTCCCCGGCCAGCCAACTGCCCCCGTAGCCGACGACCACGTCGGGCCGGAAGCGACGCCGGATCTCCTCGAAGAGCCGGAGGAAGTCCCGCCCTTCCTCCTCGTCGGGGTTGCGCGGCCTCGTCGTCGCGTGCAGATGCACCGTGACCGGGACGCCCCGGACGTCCAGCTTGAGGGAATCCGGTGCCTCGGCCCGGACCCCACGAGCATCGAGGGGCCACGCCCGGTCATCCCCCTGCTCCCACCCCGCGAACCGCCCGGCCATCCAGGCCCTCGGGTCGTGATCCTCATCAAGGTCGAGCATCGACCCGCTCAGCACCTCGACGCCGAACCCCCGCCGGCCCAACGCCTGCATCATCTCCCGGCTCGCGACGGCCGCGCCGTTGGAGTCGTCGAGGTAGCAGTGGTGCGAGGCGAAGAGGATGCGGCGGGTCAAGAAAAGCTCGATGCTAAGCCGAGAGACTTTACTTTTTCCGGAGGACGGATGTGGCCGCCATCAACATTATATTGTGATGCCGTCCAATTCTTGATTTTCGTCATTTTAGTAATTGATTGTAATATCTTATGATAAAAAATTTATAAGGAATCTTCGATTGAAATCGGTTTCCCAGGCGTGGATTCCACGGTCTGAGTGAGATCGCGGTAGGGTAGAAGTGCATTCGAGGAGTTATTATGACGCAGAGCGTCAGCTCGAAATTCCTTGCGAAATACTTTCCAATCGGGGTCCGGGGCCACGGGGAAGCATGGTCGAAGTGATGCCCAGCGATACTTTAAGGCGAGGCGGCGGTGCCACTCAATTTCCCAATCAAAGATCAATCGACCAGACGAATCTGTGCCTGCCATGTAACCTGATCTGCCGAGCATCCTCACCGGCGAACTACGCTCCGTGTGATAATCAGCCAACTTTGCGAACCGTTGTCGCCTAATCTCCGTCCAAGTCAGGGTCCCGGCCAAGAATACGAAAAGAATGCAGCACCGGATGCTACACTGAAAAGAAAATAAACGCATGATTGAACCCTCGTGAATTGGCAAAACAGTTCGCGAATTGAGTTTGGGTCGCAAATCGCGTAATGTCCTAGTCCAAGGGCCTCCATGGGTTTAGTTGATCATTGATGAAATTTGATGTAAAATTAACCCAGGTGGGGAAGGCGGCCATCCCGTTCGGTGTGCTTGGCTGTGAGACTTGCGTAGGGGCAGGAAGAGTGAGTGCTTCCCAGGTGCCCCCCGGCCCGGTCCTAGTCGCAGCCTGAGAGACCGACCAATCAATTTGGTTGAGAGCAACCCATACACCTGATTGCGGCTTATACATCAGGTATGTAGAAAAACTTGAAGTGAAAGCATTGCCTATCCAGTCCAAAGGAACTTGACTTTTCGGGTCGTCGAACATCATGGGAGGATCAGGTGTTCCTCCAGGCGGAGCTGCCGGGACTGGCATGGATCGTCCAGGCATCAGATGCCAACCGTACATTATATTGCCGTCATAAATGTGTAAATATGCAAGTCTGTTTAGAAAGTCGTCGTGAAGTTTGCCATCGAAATCCTCACCATTCGGAATCGATCTGTCGTTTTCAATGTATTCCTTGACTAATTTGTTGTTTTCGAAATATGCACTCTCGACGCGAGCTGATTTCACCAACTGCATGAAAATGAAGCTTCCGCCATGCTGGTGAGTCGTTGCTGTAGCTTGAAAGAAGATTGCTTGCACAAGTCCGGCGACATTATGTGTATTTGTGTCGCCGGTTGCCTGGAACCCGACTTTATCCTCCGGGACAGCAAGCGTGGTCGTAGGTCGCACCGAAGCAAACTCGACCGTCACCCATCCCTTGGCGCCATTCGCATATTGCACGTCGGCGCGAACGGTGTAATTTTTTGCCTCGGCCTTGACTACAAATGTATAGCTCGTTTGATTCTTTGCGACTCCGGTCAGGACCTCCTGCTTCTTCGCGGGGGCCGAGGTCGGCGTCCCGGACATGTAGCCCTTGATGTCCGTGCCGCCGTCCCAGGTCACGGTGGTAATCACGTAACTTGGGTTGGGGTTCCCGACCTGGAAGTACGCCACTGAGCCGACCGGAACGCCGTTCGGGACCACGAATTCTCCCGGGACCGGTTGCCCGTTCTCCATCTTCGGCGCGGCACCCCATCCCCCGCCAGATGCGAGCACCAGTTGCGGGGGCATGTCGGGCGGCGTCCCGCCCCCGCTCCCACCACTGCCCCCGCTCCCATCACTGCTTCCCCCGCCCCCACCACTGCCCCCGCTCCGTCCGGAAACCATCGCGTCGAGACCATCCCCGTCGGCCGACGACGGCGGCAGTGTCATCGGTCGAATCCCGTCGTCGTCCGCCAAGGCGACGGGTGCCGACGCTTGCGGCATCCCCGGCGCAGCAGGCGTGCTGAGGGTCGTCGGAGCAGGCACCGGGGAGACCGTCCCCGAGGCCGGCGCCACCGCGACGGGTGCGAAAGGAACTGCGAAGGACTCGAACGAGAACCTGCTGTCATCGATCCCCGAGGAATACACGATGAGGACCGCCGGGATCGTCGAGTCGATCGACATCACGGGTATCGATCGAGTCGGTTCTGCGGTGAAGGACCCCCGAGGAATTACGGTTTGATCCGGAATCACCGACCCGCGTTGTCGGATCAATTCGGCCGCTTCGGATTCGATCGGCCTGACGAGCAAGACGACTCCGCGCCCGGGTCGCGATCGATCCCCCGCCTCCTCCCCATCATCCGAGAGGGCCGGCCTCGGCCCCGTGGCCTCCGCGATCACTCCCGGGGCCGCCGTGGCGATCGGCATCGGCAGCAGGAAGACCGAGACCGGGCAGATCGCGTCGAGGGCCTCGATCAACGGTCGCGTCACGCGCCGCCGACAGCCCGAAGATCGGGGGGGGGGGGGGGAATGAAGAGGTTCATGGAGATGGGTTCCCGCTCGGTGTCCGTCCAGGAGTCAAGACGCTGAACCTTGAGCGATTGCGCACGTGAAGGAATGGCGCGCCACTGATGTGTGGGCGCAGTAGACTCCTCCCCTATCTCCGTGTCAAGGACCAATCCGGGGAATTTTCTTAAAACTATGGAAACGGAGTCACGATTGCGAGCGTCCCAGCCGTTCCGCCTGGGTGCGGATCCGCATCGCCTCGCCCTTCTTCCCCAGCCCCTCGTAACAGGCCGCAAGTCCTTCCGCCGCCTCGAAAAACGGCTTGTTCCCCGGGATCTTCCGCGGCAGCCTCCCCGAGAACGACCGGGGCAAGGCCCGCTCGACCAGCTCGAAGGCGTAGCCGAAATGCCCTCGGGCGAGCGAAAAATCCTCGTCCCACTCCAACGCGATCCGCCCCAGGGCCACATGCACCCACAGATTGTCGCCGCAGCCTTCCAGGGCGAAGCGCAGGGCGTCGCGGGCCCCTTCCGGATCCCCTTCCTTCCAGAGCGTCAGGCCCTCCTCGTAATCCGACCGCCGTTGCAGGACGCAGCGCGGGTGGACCAGCTCGTAATCCTCCGAGTCGTGGATCCGGCTGATCCCGATCATCCCCCGACGCCCCCCCTGGGGCGACCCCGGCCCTTGCCTCCGGTCTCCCCGCCCGTGTTGATCCGACATGGCTCGTCCCCCTCCTTCGCTGGATGGTGTCCCCGGCGACCGACCGACGACTCGAAAACCAGAACCCCCTCGTGTGATCTTATCCGAGCACGGCGTCCTCTCAATGGTCTAGGGTCCTCGCACCGAGGCCCCCGATTCAACAGGTCACCGCTCCGCCGAAGTGGTTGAAACTGCCATTCTGGCAGATATTGCAGTGCTAAGGCGAACGCCTTTCATCACGTCTGCTGGACATTTCTTTCTACCAGTCAACCAGTTGCGTCGACACCCATTCCCGTGGCACGCCGGCTGCGTCACATGGATTCAGGACCTGGCGCGTGCCGGATGAGTCTGCGAGCCGAGTTGCCGATCCGTTCCCTTCTCGCTGAGGAGTGTCTCGATCCATGTCGACGGCCACCCGAGAGCCCGAGCAGTTCGCCTTCCGGGCCGAGATCACCCAGCTCCTTCACCTGCTGGCCCACTCCCTCTATCAGAGCCGAGAGATCGCGCTCCGCGAGCTGATCTCGAACGCCTCCGATGCCCTCGACAAGATGCGCTACGTCGCGTTGACCGACGAGGCGCAGCGCGACGCCGCCGAGAACCTCGGGATCACCCTCGAAGGCTTTCCCGACTCCCGCGACCTGGTCGTCCGGGACAACGGCATCGGCATGACCCGCGACGAGCTGGTCGAGAACCTCGGCACGATCGCCCGCAGCGGGTCGCTCGAATTCGTCCGCAAACTCGGCGAGGCCAAGGCCGACGTCTCGCTCATCGGCCAGTTCGGCGTCGGCTTCTACTCGGCCTTCATGCTGGCCGAGCACGTCACCGTCCGCTCCCGAAGTTACCGCGACGAGCAGGGTTGGGAGTGGCGCTCCGACGGCTCCGGCCAGTTCGAGATCCGTCCGGTCGACAAATCCGACCGCGGCACCGAGATCATCCTCCACCTCAAGGACGACGTCCGCGACCTGACCCGACCCGATCGCATCGCGCAGATCGTCCGCACCTACTCCCGATTCATCCCGCACCCGATCAGCGTCGGTAGCGAGGTCGTCAACGACGTCCGCCCCATCTGGGTCGAGCCGAAGGGGCAGGTCACCGACGAGCAGCACGCACAGTTCTACCAGCACCTCGCCCACCGGGGGGACGAGGCTCCCCTCTGGCACCTGCACATCGCGGTCGATTCGCCGATCCAGTTCCGTGCCCTGCTCTACTGCCCCAGGTCGAACGTCGAGCGCCTCGGCCTCGGCCGGACCGAGCACGGCATCAACCTGCTCGCCCGCCGCGTCCTGGTGCAGAACGACTGCCGAGACCTCCTGCCCGACTCCTTCCGCTTCCTCTACGGCCTCGTCGACAGCGAGGACCTCCCCCTGAACGTCTCCCGCGAGACGCTCCAGGACAACACCGTCATCCGACGCATCCGAGGCGTCCTGGTCAAGGCCGTCCTCGACCGCCTCACCAAGCTCGCCGACGACGACCCCGACACCTTCCGCGCCTTCCACGACCAGTTCGCCCCGGTCCTCAAGGAAGGGGTCGTCTCCGAGTTCGAGCACCGCGACCGGATCGCCTCCTTGCTCCGCTTCGCCTCGACCCGGGACGAGCAAGGCAAGGACCTGACCTCCCTGAGTGCCTATGTCTCCCGGGCCCCGGGCGATCAGACCGCCATCTACTACCTCGGCGGCCCCGACCTCGCCTCGATCCGCAAGAGCCCGAACCTCGAAATCTTCCGCCGCCGCGGCGTCGAGGTCCTCCTGCTCACCGACCCGATCGACGAGTTCGTCATGGCCACCCTCGGCCGGTTCGAGGGGAAGGACCTGAAGTCGATCGACGCCGCCGATTTGGACCTGCCCGGCCCCGAGATCGAGACGCCCCCGGCCGAATCGTCCGGCACCGGCTTCCCGAGGGTCCTGGAGCTGTTCCGCGCGGCGCTCGGCGACCGCGTGGTCGACGTCCGCGAGTCGAAGCGATTGACCGACAGCCCCTGCTGCCTCGTCAACGCCTCGGGCGGCCTCAGCACCCAGATGCAGCGCATCCTCCAGCAGGCCAACCGCGACGTCCCCGCCATCGGCCGTGTCCTGGAAGTCAATCCGAACGCCCCGCTCGTCGCCCGGCTGTCCACCCTCGCGAGCAACCCGTCCAACGAGCCGTTCATCACTCTCTGCGCCTTGCAGCTCTGGTCCAACGCCCTGGCGATCGAGGGGACCCTCGTCGACCCCGAAGACATGGTCTCCCGCGTCCAGGATCTCATGGAGCAGGCCGCCGCCGCGAAGTCGTCCATCATTCAGTAATGCCCGGTTCCCCGGGCCGGCCACCGTCGGCCCTCGACGTTTTCTCAAGTAGGGTGTGTCGAGTCCTCGTCAACGCACCTCCCCCGATCCTGCTTCCCGATTCGACTGCCCTCCTATGATAAAAGGAACGTCCCTGGCCGCCGATTGACCCGAGCGCGCCGGCCGCCGAACCGGGGCCGATCCTCGCGGGCCCTCGATCGATCGCCGACGCCCCCAAACACGAAGGGTTCCGGGAAGATGCCTCGGGTTCTCTTGCTGGTCCTCGGATTGATGGCGAGCAACGTCTTCATGACGATCGCCTGGTATGCTCATCTCAAGGGGTTCAAGGAGAAGCCCTGGTTGCTCGTGGCGCTGGTGAGCTGGCTGATCGCCTTCTTCGAGTACCTGATCCACGTCCCCGCGAACCGGATCGGGCATCAGGTCCTCAACGTCGGCCAGCTCAAGATCCTCCAGGAGGTCATCACGCTCAGCGTCTTCGTCCCCTTCGCCCTGTTCTACCTCGGCGAGCCGCTCCGGTGGAATTACCTCTGGGCGGGCTTCTGTTTGCTGGGAGCGGTCTACTTTATCTTCAGGGGCTGAGGGATCGGCCCCCTCTCACTCACGAAAACGGACTCCCGGATCGAGGAGATCCCATGCTGCCGACGCTTCTCCTGCTGCTCTTGAGTTGGCCGTCCTTCAGCCTCAACCTCCCCGCGCCCCCTCTGTCCGATCCCGACGAACCCGCCCGGGTCGAGGCCCCCCGGAACGAGGCCCCTGCCCCTCGGGTCCGCGCCCGACGGATCGGCCTCCACCCCCGCCCCTCCTACCGGCCGAACGACCCGACCCGCCCCACCGTCTGCCTGATCCACGGCATCAACTCCACCTCCGGGTCGTTCGTGCACCTGGCCCCCTTGCTCGAACGAGAGGGCTACGGCGTCGTCCTCTACGACTACCCGTACAACCAGGAGCTCTCCCGGACGATCCCCGCCTTCGTCGCCTCCCTCCGCGCCTTCCGGGAGCAGCACCAGGACGCTCGCCCGTGGAGCATCCTCAGTCACTCGATGGGGGCCTTGCTCGCCCGGAGTTACGTCGAAGGTCCTCACTATGCCGACGACGTGGCCTCCCTGATCCTGATCGGTCCGCCCAACGCGGGGTCGGCCCTGGCCCCGGCGCAGGACATGATCCAGATGCTCGAGGCCCTCCGCTCCTCGATCGACCCCGAGGGCCGGACCCTGATGGTCCTCGGCGAGCGCATCGGCGCCGCCGCCAAGGACCTGGCGCCCGGCAGCCCCTTCCTCGACCGGCTCGCGCGCAACCGCCCCCGGGAGGGGGTGCCCTACTACATCCTGGCCGGCGACGTCGGCTTCCTGAACAAGGAGATTCGCCAGACGATCGAGTCGCGCTACCGGCAGATCCAGCGGCGATCGAGGTTCCTCGGCGGCCTCGCCGGCCTCGCGCTCCGCAACCTGCCCGACGTGCTCGACGTCCTGACCGAGGGGACCGGAGACGGCGCCGTCGCCGTCGCCTCGACCCGGCTTGAGGGGGCCACCGAGCACGTCGTCATCCCCGTCAATCACGTCGAGTTGATCCGAGGCCCGATCTTCTACCCCGATCCCGGCCCGGTCGCCTGCCAGCCGTTCGTCTCCCGGTGGCTCGCCGAGTCGCTGCCGATCCCGACCCTCGCCGAGGCCGAGGCCGCCCCGCCGGCGGTCGACGCAACCGTCGCCGTCGGCGGCGACGGCTCCTGATCGCTTCCCGTTCGGCCCCTCCCGGACGTGTCTTCGGCCCCGAGCATCGACTGACGGAGCCCCCTCCTGCACCATTTCCCGCAGGAGGGGGCTCTCCCCTCGATCCGGATCTCCAGGGCCGCCCCATGTCCAAGGCCGGGTCAATCACCCGGCCGGACATTCCCCTCGATCGGCCCTTCGGGCGGGTTGACGTCCTGGTCGTGGTGCGCCGCCGCTTCTTCCTCCGCCTTCAGGCGCTCGACCGACCGATTGAACCGCCGGGCGATGAACAGGAAGGCCAACGACACCGGGATCATCATCGCCGCCATCAGGAGGAAGAAGACGTACGCCGGCATCTTCGGGTACTGCGGCGTGATCACCGCGTTGAGCTGGTTGGCGAAGAAGACGGTCAGCAGGAAGCATCCCGTGATGAATCCCTTCATCGTCTTCGGCGCCGCCGTGAAGGCCAGCTCCAGGCCGACGACCGAGATGCACAGCTCGGCCACCGTCACGATCACATACGCCAAAATCTGCCAGATCACCGACGGCTTGGGCAGCTCGATCGCCCCGGGGTACCGCTGCGTCACCGCCTCGACCAGCTCCGGGCCGCCGACCGCCGGGCTGACGATCGCCGGATACCGCTCCTTCAACGCCGCCACGATCGGCCCCGACTGGCCGGCCGTCAATTCCTCGGCGCCGACGACGGCGAGCCTCGGCGTCTCCGTCCCGAAGTCCAGCCCCGCCACCTCCTCGGCGGAACGGACCCGTACAACCGTGTTGATCAGGTTCGGCCGCATCTCGACCCTCACGGCGACCCCCGGCTGGTCCTCCAGGGGCACCTCGCGTCGGCTGGTCGACAGGCGGCGGAGCTGCTCGCTGACGACGCGTTGCGCGTTGTCGCTCAGGGTCACGAAGTGGTACCCATCCGCGAGATAGCTCGCGTAGATCCCCTCCGGCGACAGCGGGAGCTGCCGCACGTACACCACCTTCTCGGGGTCGTCCAGCTCCAGGTGCTCCACGTCGCTCACCGTGTGCACGATCGAGTAGCCCGCCCCCCGCCCGGCGATCTCGGCCACCTCGGGGGTCGCCTCGTCGTCGAAGAGGATGAAGTGGGCCCCCTCCTGAGACAGGCGGTCGATCGTCTGGTGCGCCATCCAGGCCGGCGCCGCCATCATCGCCATGCTCAGGGCCGTGAACACGAAGCCGACGAGCATCTTGTCCGTCGCCCGCAGGGGATGACCCCACGCGGCGAACCCGCGCCAGGCCAACGTCACGATCGGCAACAGCGCCAGCACGAAGACCGGGTTGAACGCCTGCACGGCGTCGGGGGCGAGCGTCACCCCGAACAGGTTCAGGTCGAGCAGGTCGCGGGCGAAGAAGGTCCAGGTGCTCGCCTGCTGGTCGAAGATGCTCCAGAAGAAGCAGATGACGAAGAACAGGCCGAAGATGCGCCGGATCACCTGCCGGCGCTGCTGCTTCTCCTCCGGGCTCGGGGGCGTCCGGTCGATCACCTCCACCGCGTAGTGCTTCTTCCCGGCCGCGAAGAAGATGAACGCGACGGCCATCAAGACCGCCGGGAAGAGGAACGCGATCGCATAGCCGTATCGGTCGCGCAGGAACGGCAGCATGAACGTCGAGGCCGCCGACCCGATGTTGATGGCCGCGTAATACATGGCGAAGGCGTCGCTGCGCAACTGCTCCTCGCCCGGCCGCTTCTGGTCGTAGGTCAGGCCCATCAGGGTCGAGATGTTCGGCTTGATCACGCCGCTCCCCATCGCCAGCAACGCCAGCGCGATGATGAGGAACGGCACGCTCTCGACCCCGAGGATCACGTGGCCCAGGATATAAGGGACCGAGAATCCGACGATCGTCCAGTACTTGCCGAAGTAGTTGTCGGCGATGTACCCCCCGACGAGCGGCAGGAAGTAGGCCGCGGCGATGAACTGGCTCATCGCGAAGCTGGCCATCTGGTCCCCCAGGCCGAGCTGCGTCGACATGTACAGCAGGAGGATCGCCCTCATGCCGTAGTAGCTGCTCCGCTCGGCCAGCTCTCCCCAGAAGATGAACCAGAACCCCTTCGGATGGTGGCCCAGGTAGCCGAGGATCCCTCGGCGCGAGGCCCCGCTCGCGTCTGCCGCACTGCTCATCGCGTTCTTGCTCCGTGGGATCGGATCGGGCCCGACCGCGCCGACGCATCGGGGCACGCGCCACCGGCTCGCGCCCCGGGGAATCTCGCCTGGGGCCCGTCTCGGGGAGAGGGAGAGGGACGAGCCGGCCGCCGACGGGGAGGCCCGGGGGTCGATCGACGCGGACATCCTGCCAGATCATCCGGCCGATTGCCAGGCGTCGTCGACCCCCGGGGGCTTGCGCCGACGCCCCGAATCGTGTACGCTGCCTGTCAAACTCGCCCCGGCCCCGCGTCCCGGTTCCCGGGACGCCCCGCGATTCTCAGGCGTCGAGTGACTGTACCGGCCTCAATTCCCGATACTTATGGATGAATGGACGGCCAGACGAGGCGTTTCGAGCCGGTCGATCGCCTCGCGATGACCCTCCGTGATTCGTTCCCCTTGATCGGCATTCCAACGCCCCCCAATCTCTCGAAACGAATAACTCGAAATGCTCTAACCCATTGAAAATTAATCCGTTCCGCCCGGATGGCCTGGCGCACCGGCGGCGCACCAGGCCGAAACCATGCCACCGACCCCGGCCGCCTCACCGTGTCTCGCATCCGTGTTCGCCGAAACGAATGCCCTGAAATGCCGGAACATCCCTCCGGACAACCTGTTCCGTCCTCGCCTCGCGGCGCACCGACGAGCGCACCCAGGGTGCACCGGACCGTAACGACACGCCCCGCGTTCCTGGCGTCCGGTCCCCGAAACGAACACCTGCCATTGCCACAAGTGATTCCCTCGTTCTCGTTTCCGTCATTGCCGCCCGGCGCACCGAACGGCGCACCGCCCCGCGCACCCGATTGAGGATCGACCCCCGATGAGCCGACTCGTCCCGCTCCTGCTCCTGGTCGCCCTGGCCTTCACCGGCCGCCTGCTCGCCGCCGCCGGCGGCCGGCCGATGACGGTCGATGACTTGCTGGCCGTCAAGAGTGTCGCCGATCCCCAGGTCTCCCCCGACGGGACACGGGTCGTCTACGTCGTCTCCGAGGTCGATCGCGAGGCCGGCCGGTCGAACAGCTCCCTCTGGCTCGTCCCGGTGGCCGGCGGCGAACCCAAGCAGCTCACCACCGCCAAGGGGTCGAACGCCCACCCCCGCTGGAGTCCCGACGGCACGTCGATCGCCTTCGTCTCCTCCCGGGGCGGATCCAGCCAGGTCTGGCTCCTCCCCCTCGACGGCGGCGAGGCCCGCCAACTGACCGACCTGCCGATCGACGTCGACGGCCCCGTCTGGTCCCCGACCGGCGACCACCTGGCCGTCGTCGCCCACGTCTATCCCGGCCTCTCTCCTGAGGAAACGGCCAAGAAGGACAAGGAAAAGGGCGAGGTGAAGACCTCCGCCCAAACCTACGATCACCTGATGGTCCGCCACTGGATGTCCTGGGACGAGGGCAAGCGCAGCCACCTGTTCGTCGTCGATGCCAAGACCGGCGAGGCCCGCGACCTGACCCCCGACCTTCCGGTCAACGTCCCCCCCGCCCCCTTCGGCGGCTCGACCGACTACGCCTTCTCAAGCGACGGCAAGACCCTCGCCTTCACCGCCGAGCCGCTCGAAAACCGCCCCTGGTCCACGAACTCCGACCTCTGGACCGTCCCCGTCGAGGGGGGCGAGCTGACGAACCTGACCGCCGCCAACCCCGCGGCCGACGCCCACCCCTCCTTCTCCCCCGACGGGAAGTGGTTCGCCTACCTCAGCCAGGAGCGCGCCGGGTTCGAGGCCGATCAGTGGGTCCTGAGCGTCATCCCGGCCGAGGAACTGGGCACCGTGCAGCCGATCCCGTTGACGAGCGTGATCGACCGCCCCGTCTCCTCCTTCTCCTGGGACCGCGACCGCCCCGCCCTGCTGGCGATCATCGACGACGGCGGCGACAGCATCGTCTACGAGGTGCCCGCCCTCGCCCGGATGGCCCCCCGGGCGATCCTCACCGGCGACGGCTCCTACGGCGACGCCCAGCGCGCCGCCGACGGCGTGATCGTCTTCACCCGGTCCTCCGCCGCCCGCCCGGCCGAGCTTTGGGCCGACCCCACCGGCCCCGACAACTTCCGCCCACTCACGACGCACAACGACGCCCTCATCGAACCCCTCGACCTCCCCGCAGCCGAGTCATTCACCTTCGCCGGGGCCGACGGAGACGAGGTCCAGGGCTGGCTCGTCCGGCCCCCCGGCCTGGAGGAAGGGAAGAAGGTCCCCGTCCTGTTCCTGATCCACGGCGGCCCCCAGGGATCGTGGCACGACAGCTGGCACGCCCGGTGGAACCTCGCCCTGTTTGCCGCCCCCGGCTATGCCGTCGTCGCGGTCAACCCGCGCGGATCGACCGGCTTCGGCCAGGAGTTCACCGACCAGATCAGCACCGACTGGAGCGGCCGGGTCTACGAGGACCTGATGAAGGGGCTCGATTACGCCCTCGAGACCTACGACTTCCTCGACGCCGACCGCATCGCCGCCGCCGGCGGCTCCTACGGCGGCTACATGGTCAACTGGATCGCCGGCCATTCCGACCGCTTCAAGGCCCTCATCTCCCACGCCGGCGTCTTCGACCTGCACAGCATGTACTTCACCACCGAGGAACTCTGGTTCCCCGAGTGGGAATTCGGCGGCCCCCCCTGGGAGAACCCCGAGGCGTACCAGGTCCACTCCCCCAGCAACTTCGTCGAGCACTTCCAGACCCCCACCCTCGTCATCCACGGCGCGCTCGACTTCCGCGTGCCCGACGCCCAGGGGCTCGGCATGTTCACCGCGTTGCAGCGCCGAGGGGTCCCCAGCCGCTACCTCTTCTTCCCCGACGAAGGGCACTGGATCGCCAAGCCCGCCAACCGGGTGACCTGGTGGGACGAGATTCACCGGTGGCTGGCGAAGTACCTCGACGATCCCTCCTGATCGGGGAGGGGGCCCGATTCGATCGGCCCGGAGATCGTCCCCCGCGGCCGACGGCCGGGTCCGTCCCCCCGGGCCGCTCGCCAGGGCCGACGTTGTTGACGCCCGGGTCATGACGTACAGTCTCCCCAGATGATTCACCACCCATGGATTCGACACCGATACACCCCGATGACATCTCCACTCATTGAGAATCCCGTCTTCCTCGTCGGCTCCGAGCGCAGCGGCAGCACCATGCTCCGCCTGATGCTGCAACACCATCCCCTGATCGCCTTCGGGTCCGAATTCGAGTTCATCGTCACGCCCGTCTCCGACGCGAAGGACGCCGGCTGGCCCGACCTCGGCGAGGTCCGCAAGGCGCTCGAACTCAACCGCATCTTCCTGAAGTACAAGCTCGACATCGACCCCGCGCTGTCCTACCCGGAACTCGTCCGGAGCTTCCTCGCCCAGATCCTGGCCCGCAAGCCGGGCAACCCTCAGGTCCTGGGCGCGACGATCCATTACGACTACCACCGCCTGCCGAGGCTCTGGCCCGACGCCCGATACATCCACCTCCTGCGCGACCCCCGCGACGTCGCCCGGTCGGTCATCGGCATGGGATGGGCCGGCAACGTCTGGAACGCGTCGAAAGTCTGGATCAAGGCCGAGCAGCAATGGGACGACCTCCGCTCTCAGATCGACCCCTCGCGATACACCGAGATCCGGTTCGAGGACCTCACCGCCAACCCCACCGAGGAGCTGACCCGGCTTTGCTCCTTCCTCGGCATCCCTTATGATGCGAGCATGCTCAGCTATCCCGAGCATTCGACCTACGACGCCCCCGACCCGAAGCTCATGTATCAATGGAAGCGGAAGCTCTCCGAACGCGAGGTGCAGCTCGTCGAGTCTCGCCTGGGTGACGTGATGGAATCCCGCGGCTACCCCCTCAGCGGCCTGCCCCGCATCGCGGTCGACGCCGCCGAGCAGAAGCGCCTCGACCGCCAGAATTACTGGTTCAAGGTGCAGCACCGCGTGAAATTCATGGGCCTCCCCCTGTTCACGGCCGACTACCTCGCGCGCCGGATCGCCCCTCGGCCGGTCCGGCGGATGGTGCAGCGCCGCGTGGATGCGCTGGTCAACGCCAACCTGAAATAACACCTTCAAAAGATCCATCATCCCCCATCCTCGCAGAGACGACCCCGGCCGATCCGACTCGATCGGTCGGTCGGTCGGTCCGATCCCAGGGAGCCTGGCGCACTCATGGCAGATTCTGTGCAACGACGGGCGATCACCGAGGTCGCCCGTGATCTCGGCATCGGCGATTCCGCGCTCGAACCGTATGGCCGGGACAAGGCCAAGGTCCGGCTCGACGCCCTGACGGACGCCCGGCAACGGCGGAGCGACGGGAAGCTGATCCTCGTCTCGGCCATCACCCCGACCCCGGCCGGCGAGGGGAAGACGACCACCTCGATCGGCCTGGCCCAGGGGCTCCGCCGGATCGGCAAAAACGCCTGCCTCGCCCTCCGGCAGCCCTCGATGGGGCCCGTCTTCGGCCGCAAAGGCGGGGCCACCGGCGGCGGGGCCAGCACGGTCGAGCCCTCGAACGTCATCAACCTCCAGTTCACCGGCGACTTCCACGCCATCACCGCCGCCCACAACCTCCTGGCCGCGGCGATGGACAATCAGCTCCACTTCGGCCAGACCGAACTCGACCCGCGCCGAGTCCTCTGGAAGCGGGCGATGGACATGAACGACCGCTCCTTGCGGCGGGTCGTCCTCGGCCTCGGCGGCCCCGGCCAGGGCGTCCCGCGCGAGTCGGGGTTCGACATCACGGCCGCCAGCGAGGTCATGGCCATCCTCTGCCTCGCCGAGTCGTACGACGATTTACGGGCCCGGCTCGACCGCATCCTCCTCGGCTACGATCGCCAGGGAGAGCCGATTCTCGCCTCCTCGACCGGCGTGACCGGCTCGATGGTGGCGATCCTGAACGAAGCCCTGATGCCGAACCTCGTGCAGTCGGCCGAGGGGTCCCCCGCCTTCGTCCACGGCGGTCCGTTCGCCAACATCGCCCACGGCTGCAACTCGGTCCTCGCCACCCGGATGGCCCTGGCGCACGCCGACTACGCCGTCACCGAGGCCGGCTTCGCCTTCGACCTCGGGGCCGAGAAGTTCTTCGACATCAAGTGCCGATCGGCCGGCCTGAACCCCTCGGCGGTCGTCATCGTCGCCACCGTCCGCGCCCTGAAGATGCACGGCGGCGTGAAGCTCGACGACCTGACCCACCCCGACCCCTCGGCCGTCGAGCGCGGCCTGGAGAACCTGGCCGCCCACCTCGACGCCGCCAAACAGTTCGACAAGCCGGTCGTCGTGGCCATCAATCAGCGTCGCGAGGATACGGATGGGGAGCTGAACGTCATCCACGCCTTCTGCGAAGGGCTCGGGATCCCCTGCGCCACCGCCGACGTCTTCGGCCGGGGCGGCGCCGGCTCCACCCACCTCGCCGAGCTGGTCGTCGCCACGGCCGACCGCCCGCTCACCCCCTATCGGCCGCTCTACGAGCTGGACCAGGCCCCCGAGGCGAAGATCGAGACCATCGCCCGCAAGGTCTACGGCGCCGACGGCATCACCCTCACCGCCGAGGCCCAGGCGAAGCTCCGCAAGGCCGAGCGCCTCGGCTTCGGCTCCTTGCCGATCTGCATGGCCAAGACCCAGGACTCGCTCTCCGACAATCCGAAGCTCCGCGGCCGACCCCGAGGCTTCACGATCACCGTCCGCGACATCGAGATCGCCGCCGGGGCCGGGTTCCTCGTCGCCCTGACCGGCGAGATCGTCCGGATGCCCGGGCTCCCGCGCCAGCCGGCCGCGCTGCGGATCGACGTCGACGCGACCGGCACGATCACCGGGCTCTCATGACCGTCTCGGGGGATCTCACCGTTTCGTGACCGTCATGACCGACTCGTCCATCGCGGCGGCGATCGCCCGGTCGAGCCTCATCAGCTTGTCTCCGGTCGCCCCCGTCTCGCGGTGGACGACGTTCCCGTCGCGGTCGAGAAGGATCAAAGTCGGGAAGTACTGCACCCCCATTGCCCCGGCCACCGGGCACGGCTGGTCGGTCGGGGCGAGCAGGATCGGGTAGTTCAGGCCCAGCCGCCTCGAAAGCCGCGAGAGCGACCTCGGCCCCCCTTCGCCGTTCCGCTGCGAGGCGATCGAGACCACCCGCAGCCGACGGGGGCCGAACTGGCGCTGGAGGTCCGCCAGGTGGGGCATCGCCGCCACGCAGGGGTCGCACCAGGTCCCCCAGAAGCAGAGCAAGACGTAGTCCGACTCCGCCTCCGACAACTGGAACCGCCGGCCGTTGAGGTCGGGCAGGACGAAGTCCTCCAGCCGATTCCGCTCGGCGTCGAACCGGACGGCGGGTTCGATGGCCGGGCCGTCGTCCGCCGGGTCCTGCTCCCTCGACACCCACTTCAACAGCCCTCGCGACCAGCGTCCCGGGCCGCCCGCGTCCGACTCGCCCTCCTCCGTCGATCCCTCGCCATCGCCCTGCGGGCCCCCCGCGTCGAGCGGGCCGGGAGGCGGCAGATCCGACCACCGGAACGACGGAACCTCCTCGGCGGCCATCGCCTCCGGATTCCCCGGCTGCACCGGCCCCGATTCCACCGATGCCGGCCAATCCCCCCGCTCGTCCTCGACGAGGTCACCCGGCCCGGGCCCCGGCCCAGCCGGGTCGAGGCCGCCGGCGGTCGCATCGGCCCCGTCAACATTGCCTGCGTCCGAGCCGTCGGCGATGGGGGGAAGCGCCTCGGGCTCCAGCGGGCTGGGGAAATCGGGCTCCGGCCCGTCGGTGACCAGCGACGGCTCGGCCTCAATGGGCGATTCGTCCGGGGTCGCGGCCACCTCCTCGGGAGCCGGACGCTCGATCGCGGTCGGTCGGTCGTCCGGTTCGAGGGGGGCGGTCGTCCTCGGCGCGGGGTCGGGCAATCGCATCGACCCCGGTTGCATCCCGAACGGGCCCGCCGCGGGGGCTTCGGCCGCCGGGTCGTCTCGAAGGTCCTCGGTCTCGGGAGGGGTGTCGGTCATGAGCAAGGGCGGGTCGAGCGGCTCGCGATCCCGGTCCATCGCCGGCTCGAATCGGCGGACCGGGGGCACGGCGTCGCTCGTCGCCCGGGGCGGACCGCCCGCCATCGGCCTCGCGGCCCTCGGTTCCGGCGCCGCGTCCGGGCCCGGCGTCCGGGTCTGGGGTTCCCGCGGCCCCGGCCCGATCGGCCTCGGCTCGTCCGGCCCCGGCCCGGTCGCCCCCACCATCGGCAGGGGGAAGTCGTTCGGATCCAGGTCCGAGGCCTCCTGGATCGCCTCGAGGCGACGCCGGAGGGGGTCGGATTCCCCGCTCGAAGGGGCGATGTCCGGGTCCACCTTGGCCGGCCCAATGCCCGAGGGGCGTTCGATCCCCCGCCCCGCATCGAGCGGTCGCGGGCCTCCGGCGTTCGCCTCCTCCGGTCCGGTCGGTTCGAGCGCCGTCCGGTTGACCGAATCGAAGGGGATCCAGCCCACTCGGTCCCGTCCCGAGCCTCGATCGTCCGGCCTGGGAGCGGCCGGCGGATCCCCGGGCCGATCGCCGAGCAGCGAGATCCGTTCCGGCTCGCGATCGTCTCGGTTGAACGAGGCCGCCCGAGACGACTCCGCGCCGGCGTTCGAGGCGAACACCGGGCGGCCCGAGCCCTCGACCGAGGCCACCTCGATCCGGACCTCCTCCGACGGGCTCGACACCGACGACCGGCCGAGCAGGTACTCTCGGCCGTCGTCCCACTCGGCGATCAGCGTGTACTGCTCTCCCGGGCGGAGGCCCTTGAGCAGGAACTGGCCCGACCGGTTCGTCGTCCCGACGACCTCGCGGCCCCCGGGGGTGCCATCGACGGCGAGCCGCACCCGGGCGTTCGCCACCGGGACCCCGCGGTCATCGACCACCTGGCCGATCACCTTGCTCGGCTCCTCGCCGCCGCCCGGCGGGTCGACCCGGCTCGAGATCGTCGACGGGGCCCCGTCCCGGATCGCCAGGCGATCGGGACCGAGCCCGATCCCGGCAATGGTCCTGACATCCGGCCCCCGACCGAACCCCCCCCTGGGGAGGTTCCGGCAACCGGTCAGGCCGACCACCAGCAGCGCGGTCGCGATGATGCATCCGACCTGTCGCGTCTGCAAGGACTCTCCTCCGTCCCCCCGACCCGCCCCGCCCGACGACCGGGCGGCCCGGAAGGCCCTCCTGCGATCAAGGCGGAACGATCCCGACCCGAGGCCGGGCCGTTCGCCTCGTGCTCCTTCATCCGAACATCGGCAATGGGCGGGCGGGACTTGAGCCGATTATGCCCATCAGGGCGATCAATCCGCCTCGGGGTCGCCGCCCTCGGCCTGCCGGTGCCTCGCGTCGAGGATCAAGGACCGGATCCGGCCGGCGTCCGCGGCCTGCCCGTCCTGCTCCAGGTAGGCCGAGAGCTGCTCGATCCCGTCCTCCAGCCGATCGATCCCCAATGCGACGATCCCAAGATCGCGGCGATGCTCCCCTTCGCCCGGTTCGAGGGCCGCCAGGCGTCTCAGGACGTGGAAGGCCGGCGCGGCCTCCCCGCCCTGCAGGTGGATGGCGCGGAGGTTCCTGAGCATCCGGGCCACGATCGCGGCCGGGGTCATCGGCAGGAACTGCTCGTCGGCCAGCTCGACGGGCCTGCCGATGCGAGACGCGATCAGCTCGCGGCAGGCGTCGCGGTCCAGGAGCCGGCCGCCGTGGAAGGGGTCGATGAAGATCGGCCCGGCGGGCGCGTGGTCGGCCCTGAGCACGAAATGGGCGGGCAGGTTCACCCCGTGCAGGCTCAATCCCAGCCGCTCGGCCACGGCCCGGTAGACCAGGCCCATCGAGATCGGGATCCCGGTCCGGCGCTCGAGCACCTCGTTGAGATAACTGTTGCTCGGGTCGAAGTAGTCCTCCTCGTTCCCCGAGAATCCCTCCTCGACGTACAGGACCCAGTTGATCTGATGGAGCACAGCCAGGGTGGGGGCCTCGTTCGAGACACGCAGCCGGGCCCGGGCCGCCAGGTCGTCGAGCCGCCGGAGCCAGGGGGCGAATTCCAGCCCCGGGCGGGCGTCGCGGGCGATTTCGAGCGCGATCCGCGTGAGATCCGCCCGGGGATCCCCCTGCAGGAGTCGGAGGAATTCGGGGCTGTCCGGGAACGAATAGGTCACACTCGGCCTTCGCTGATCGGTTGGGCGTCTCGGCCGCCCGCCGGCCGCGGGCGACCTCGGAATACGCGGGGCGGCATCGGTCCCGACGATCGTACCACGGGCGGCCGACCTCGACCAATCGTCCGGGCCTCATGCGAAGCGCTCTTGCCCAAACCCATGCGGGATCCTTATGTTCAAGGGCCGTTTCGACGACGCATCCTGGAGGAATTGACCGTGCCCGCCAACCTCGACGAGCTCAAACAGCGCGCCAAGGCCATCCGCATCGACATTCTCAAGAGCACGACCGAGGCCGGCTCGGGGCACCCGAGCAGTTCCATGTCGGCCGCCGAGGTGGTGACCGCGCTCTACTTCGGCGGGTTCATGAACTACGACCCGAAGCAGCCCCGCTGGCCCGATCGCGACCGCTTCATCCTCTCGAAGGGGCACGCGGCGCCGGTCCTCTACGCCGCCATGGCCGAGGCCGGCTACTTCCCGAAAGACCAGTTGATGACCCTCCGCAAGCTCGGCAGCCCGCTCGAAGGGCACCCGAACATGAACCGCTTGCCGGGGATCGAGGCCTCCACCGGCTCGCTCGGCCAGGGGCTCTCGATCGGCGTCGGCCACGCATTGGCCGCCCGGGTCGACGGCAAGTCGTACCGCACCTACGTGATGACCGGCGACGGCGAGCTGGGCCAGGGGCAGATCTGGGAGGCCGCCGCCTCGGCCGGGAAGTACAAGCTCGACAACCTGACCTGCATCGTCGACCGCAACCACTTCCAGCAGACCGGCGCCGCCGAGGACGTCCTGAACATGGACCCGATCGACGGCAAGTTCGCCGCCTTCGGCTGGCACACCCAGGTCATCAACGGCAACGACATGGGGGAAGTCGTCACCGCGCTCGAACGCGCCCGAGGCGTCAAGGGGCAGCCGACCTGCATCGTCTCCCTCACCCACAAGGGCCAGGGGATGCTCAAGCTCCTGGAGAAGCTGGGCGACCCGAACTTCCACGGCAAGCCGATGAAGGCCAAGGATCTCGACGCGGCGATCGCCGAGGTCGAGGCCGGCGCCTGACCCTTTCGTCTTCCCGCTCCCGAACATCGAACAACCAGACGCTCCAAATCCCTCAAAAGGTGACGACACTCATGGCGGGCGCTTCCTCTGCCTTGCAGTCCAAGCGAGAGATCGGCAAGGCCACCCGAGACGCCTTCGGCCGCGCCCTGGAGGCGCTCGGCGGCGACTACCCGGACGTGGTCGTGGTCGATGCCGACGTCTCGAACTCGACCCGGACCGAATGGTTCGGCCAGAAGTATCCGGACCGGTTCTTCAACATCGGGATCGCCGAGAGCAACCTCGTCGGCATCGCCGGCGGCCTGGCCTCGTGCGGCAAGACCCCGGTCATCGCCAGCTTCGCGGCCTTCATCCTCTGCAACGCCTACGACCAGTTGCGGATGGCCGTCGCCTACCCGAAGCTGAACGTCAAGGTCGTCGGCAGCCACGCCGGCATCTCGATCGGCGAGGACGGCGCCTCTCAGATGGGCATCGAGGACGTCGGCCTCGCCTGCTCGCTGCCCGGCTTCGTCGTGGTCGTCACGGCGGACGAAGCCTCGACCAAGGCCGCCACGAAGGCGATCCTCGACTACGAAGGTCCGGTCTACCTCCGCACCGGACGGCCCGACGTGCCGAAGGTCTACACGGGCGACTCGGCCCCGTTCACGATCGGCAAGGCCAACGTCCTCCGCGACGGCAAGGACGTGACCATCATCGCCTACGGCCTGATGGTCGCCTCGGCCCTCGACGCCGCCGACGAGCTGAGCGGCCAGGGGATCGAGGCCCGCGTCCTCGATATGCACACCATCAAGCCGCTCGACCGCGAGGCCGTGCTCGCCGCCGCCCGGGAGACCGGCGCGATCGTCGTGGCCGAGGAGCACCTGGCCCACGGCGGGCTCGGTAGCGCCGTGGCGATGGCCGTCTCCGAAGGGCAGCCGGTCCCCATCCGCTACGTCAACCTCGACGACTCGTTCGGCGAGAGCGGATCGCCCGAGGCCCTCCTGGAGAAGTACGGCCTGACCGCCTCGAAGGTCGTCGAGGCCGCCCAGGCCGCCGTCTCGGCCAAGAAGGGCTGATCGGCAAACACGCCCTGCAAGCGATGATCGAACCGTGCCGGAGTCGTGACGAATCGACTCACGCCCCGGCCCGGATCGGTTGCGCCAGATGGTCGACCGCCGCCTCGACCGGGGCGACCCCCAGCCGGAACCTCGGGCGCGCCTCGGCCGACCGGGCCAGGGCCCGGCGATGGGCCCGCAGCTTCAGGAACCGGGGCAGCTCGGCGATCGCGTCCCCTTTGCCCAGCAAGAACGGCCACGCCCTGCCCTTCGACAGCTTCCAGAGGAGCTGGACGGCGAGGAATCCCAGGTGGGGGACCAGCGCCAAAGCCAGCCAACCGGCGGGCAGATTCGACCAGAACAACGCCTCGGCATTCTTCGCCATCCGGCGGTGCAAGGCCGGGCTGCCGTGGTCGTAGGTGGCCGACACGTCGTGCAAAACCCGGCAGTTCGGCTCGAAGACGCAGCGATAGCCGGCCCATCGCAGCCGGAACGCCAGGTCGACATCCTCGTAATACGACCCGTACGACGGGTCGAACGGGCCGACCTTCCGCAGCGCCTCGGCCCGATAGAAGGCGCTCGAGGCGCTCGCGCCGAAGACCTCGCCCGCGAGTTCGTGCTTCCAACGCTCGGCCGCCTGGCCGTGCCCCCGCTTCGACGGCCAGCCGAAGACGGCGTAGCAATCGCCCGCCGAATCGACCCGGTCGGGCCGCGACCGGACCAGGACCAACGGGGCGACCGACCCGACGCCCGGATCGCGGAACGGGGCGAGTCCCGCCTCGGCCCAGCCGTCGCAGACCTCGGCGTCGTTGTTCAGGAGCTGGATGAAGGCCCCTCGGGCCGCGGCGATCCCGGCGTTGGCGGCCACGCAGAAGCCGCCGTTCCGCTCCAGGCGGATCAAACGGACCTCGGGAAAGTGCGCATTCACCCATTCGGCCGAGCCGTCTCGCGAGGCGTCATCAACGACGATCACCTCCAGGTCGATCCCGTCGGGGCGATGCGACCGGAGGCTCTCCAGGCAGGCGGGCAGCAGGTCGCGGCCGTTATGCGAGGGTATCACGACCGAGAGCGTCGGTCGGTTCACGGTCCACCCTCCGATTGCGGGGCATGCCCCAGTCCACCTTGCCGAAGGCGACGTGCAGGGCGGTCATCCAGAGAATCTTGAGATCGAGCCAGAAGGACCAGCGGCGGACGTAGTCGAGGTCGTACTGGAGGCGCTTGCGGATCGACGTCCGGCCTCGCCAGCCGTGCACCTGCGCCCAGCCGGTCAGGCCGACCGGGACGACGTGGCGCAGCGGGTAATCGGAGACTTCCTCCTGGAACCGCTCGACGAAGATCGGCCGCTCGGGCCGGGGGCCGACGAGGCTCATGTCGCCTCGCAGAATATTGATCAACTGGGGCAGCTCGTCGAGACAGGAATGGCGGAGCCAGTCGCCGATCGGCGTGCACCGGTCGTCGTGGTTGGCCGCCCAGATGGGGCCGGTGTCGCTCTCGGCGTTCGGCTTCATGCTGCGGAACTTGATGATCCGGAACAGCCGCCCCCCCTGCCCGATCCGCTCCTGCGTGTAGAAGATCGGCCGGCCCGAGGTCGTGTAGATCAAGAGCGCGATCGCCGCGAAGAGCGGCGCCATCACCAGCAAGCCGAGGGCAGCGAACGTCAGGTCGAGCAGCCGTTTGGCGATCCGGCCGGAATGGATCGACTCGCCGATCGTGTGCGACGGCTGATAGCGGTGGTGGGGCAGATCGGCCCGGGAACCTCGCTCCTGGGCGGTCGATCCCGTCTCGTCTGCCATCCAGTGCACTCGGAGCTTGGGGTTCTGGAGCGCATGGAGTTCCGGATCGGAATCCCGGCTCGGGCGTTCGGAGAGTGCCACGATGATATGGGTCGCCCGGGAGCTCCGGATCACGTCGGAGAGCCGTTCCAGGCGGCCGAGCACCGGGATCGGCTCGGACCCGGGATGAATCGCCAGCTGGCGGCCCCTCCCCGAGCGATCCACGAACCCGACGATGCGCAGGCCGGACCAGGGACGCTGGTCGAGCATCGTCCGGAGCCGGCGACGGGCCCCGACGATCAGGACCCGGCCCGATTCCGAGGAATCGCCCGACCGCGTCGGGACGGAGGATGGATCAGGGGGGGAAGATTCCTTCATCGGGTCTGCACCGTTCCCTCGGTGTCGTGGGGAGCGGCCGGATTCGAGCCGGCCACGCGATCGCCGCAAAAAAATCGGCCTTCAGCGAATCGGCTCAGGCGTTACCATCGGTCCGGTCGCCCCGGGGATTCCAGTGATTCTCGACCGTCCTCCCCCGGCGCCAAGTCTCGAACGAGGGCCGAGCTCGGATGACCATCGCACCGCTCGAAGGGCCGCAAGGCCCGACGCCCCCGGCTCCGACCCCGACCCTGGCGATTGTGATCGTCAACTTCAACTCCTGGCCCGATTGCGAGCTGCTGGTCGAGGCGATGGCGGCGGCCCTCTCGCGGTCCGACGGTCGTTGCGAGCTGATCCTGGTCGACAACGCCTCGGACGACCCGCCGCCGCCCGGCCTCCGGGGCCGACCCGGGATCCGCGTGCTTCTGCGCCCTGACAATGCCGGTTTTGCGGCAGGAGTCAATACGGCTTGGCGAGAGTCGGCCGCGCGCTGGCTCCTCCTGCTCAATCCCGATACCCTCGCCGAGCCCGATCTCCCCGCGAAAATCGTGGCCCGGATCGACGCCTACGAGGCCCGCCCCGGAGGCCCCCCCGGCATCGTCGGCTTCGCCCTGAGCAACGAGGACGGCACCCGGCAACACTCGGTCGGGTCGTTCCCGACCCTGTTCGGCTGCCTCCGGGAGGCCTGCACCCCGCGTTCCCGGCGCAAGTACTGGTCGCTCGACCGCACCCGGCCCGGCCCGGTCCCGTGGGTCACGGGGGCCTGCCTGCTCGTCCAGGGATCGGTCCTGGAGCAACTGGGCGGCATGGACGACGACTTCTTCCTCTATCACGAGGAAGTCGCCCTCTGCCGGTCGGCGAGCGACCGGGGCTGGTCGGTCGAGTTCGACGAGGCGATCACCCTGAAGCACCTGCACCCGCTGCAGTCGAGGGGCGTCAGCCCGGTGCTCCGGGTCGTCACCCGTCACAGCAAGCTCCTCTACTTCTTCAAGTTCCGCCCGCGCTGGGAGGCCTTGGTGCTGGCCCGGGTGATCGACTGCGAGGCCCGGCTGCGCCAGGCCGCCTGCCGTTGGCTCGGCCGATCGGCGGAGGCGAATGCCTGGATGGCCGTCGGCTGGATCGCCCGGACGCTCGACGCCGATCGGGGACTCCGGGGGGTCGACGTCCGACGCTTCGCCGAGCGGACCGTCCGCGGCCGCTCGCCGGGGATCCGATCCCGGACGCCTCGCGGGGGCCGCGATTCCCGGAGGATCGGGCCGATTCGGCTCGACGATCGCCCCCGATCGCGGTAAAACCCGACTCCGAACGGGACCATCCCCCCTCGGGTTTGAGGGCGGGAGGCTGGGGGATGTCGCGTCCCAGGGAGGGGTCGCATGAGTCGTCTGCAACATGGATTCGTCGTCGTCGTGCTGATGGTCGCCGCCGGGAGCCTCCTCACCTGGAAGACCTCCCACACGTCGATCATCTTCGCGGACGGCCTCCGCTACATCCGCCAGGCCAAGGTGATCGAGGCCGGCGAGATCGTCGGGGGCCTGCTCGGGTCGATCGACCATCCGGCCTATCCGGTGGCCATCGCCGTGGCCCATGGCCTCGAAGGGGGCGACGAGCCGCTCGACTGGCAGCGCGCGGCGCAACTGGCGTCGGTCCTGGCGGGCATCCTGCTCGTCCTGCCCCTGTATCTGGTCGCCCTGGAACTGGTCGGCGGCCGGACGGCCTGGATGGCGTGCGTCCTCTGTTTCGGGGCGCCGGTCATGACCAACGTCCTGGCCGACGTGCTGAGCGAGGGGACCTTCCTCCTCTTCTGGATGTGGGGCGTCTGGGCCGCCCTGCGGTTCCTGAAGGACGGCCGATTCGCCTGGCTCGCCCCGATGATCGGGGCCACCATCCTCGCCTACTTCACCCGGCCGGAAGGCCTGCTGCTCCCGGCGACGATGGTCGCGACCCTGGCCCTGATGCCGCTCCTGAAGAGCACTCGGCTGGAATGGTCGCGCTGGTGGGCGGCGGTCGGCCTTCTCGTCATCGTGCCGAGCCTCGTCATCGCCCCGTTCATGATCAGCAAGGGGGGGGTGGGGACGAAACCGGCCGTCGCCCGGTTGATCGGCACCGCCGCCCCGTCCGGGGCCGAGGCCGTCGAGCGCAACCGCCCCTTCGACCCCTCGCAATCGGTCGCCAAGACCTACCTGGTCGCCGCCAAGGTCGTCTTCGAGTCGATCCGAGACGCCGTCACCGTCCCCATCTTGATCCTGGTCCCGATCGGCCTCTACCGGGCCAAGCGCAACACCCGGTCGGCGCGTCAGGGGTTGTTCCTGACGGTGATGCTGGCCTGCTCGTTCCTCGGGTTGATGCGATTGCACGCCACGGGGGGCTATTGCAGCCCCCGGCACGCGATGATCCCGGCGATGCTCCTGATCCCGTTCGCCGCGCTCGCGGTCGATCACCTCTTGCGGTCGATCACCATTCCCGGGCGCCTGATCGGTGCTCCGGGAGAGGCGATCCGCCCCGGCCCGGTCTTCTGGCTGCTCGCGATCGCCGTGTTGATCCTCCCCTCGGTCCCGAGACATCAGGAACCCCTGAACGGCCCCTTCGCCGCCTACCGAGACGCCGCCGATTGGCTCGCCGACCACGTCCAGCCGGGCGAGAAGGTGGTGGACCTGACCGGCTGGAGCCAGTTCTACGGCGACTACCCGGGCTACACCTTCGCCGACGTCATCTACGCCGGGGCCGACCAGGACGCCCGCTGGGTGGTGGCCCGCGAGGCCCACGTCTACGGCCAGTGGGATTACTGCGAGATCCTACGCTCCCTGATCGGCCCCCTCGCCCCCGAGACGATCGTGCCGAAGGGGGCCGACCCCGATCAGGCCCGCGTCTACATCTTCGACCGCAAGGTCCCGGGCGACCTGGTGCTGATGGGGACCCCCTCGGACGTCGTCCGCCGCTGAGTGAGGGGAACCCTTCGCAAGACCGGCCGGCGACTCAAACCCCGCGAAACCCCTCCCTCCGACCTCCCTTCGCCTCCCTGGGGACCGTCTCGTGGACACCGAAGCAGCGACCGATCCGAACCCCTCGACCCCCGACGGCCGACGCCGCTGGTGGACGCCGATCGCGGTCGTCTCCCTCTACCTGATCGCCGTCGCCGGCGCGACCTGGCCCTTCGTCAAGACGTTCGCCACCCGGCTCCCTTCGACGGGCGACCCGCTCCAGCACCTCTGGGTCATGCGCTGGTACAAGCAGTGCCTGATGGAAGGGCGATCGCCGCTCGTCTGCCCCGACCTGCAATACCCCGTCGGCGCCCCGATCGGGAATTTCTCCCCGCTCCACCTGCAATCGCTACTCTATCTGATCGTCTCGACGGTCATCGACAACGACGTGCTCTGCTTCAACCTCCTCTGGCTCTTCGGCTTCCTGCTGACGGGGCTGGGGACCTTCTTCCTGGCCCGGGCGGTCCTGCGGGATGACGCGGCGGCCACCCTGGCCGGATTGCTGGCGATGCTCAGCGGGCCGGTTTTGGTCCATTCGCATGCCCACCTGGAGCTGATGTACGTCGGCGGCTTCCCGATCTTCTTCCTCGCCTGGATGCGATTCGTCGATCGGCCGGGGGGCAAACGCCTGGCCGCCGCCGTGGCGGGCCTGATCCTGCTGACCATGTGCGCGGCCTATTTCCTGGTCTTCGCCCTCTTCCCGGCGGCGCTCTACCTGGGTTGGAAGGCGTCGAGACAGCCCCGGGGCGAGCTGCGCCGGTGGCTCGTCGTGCGAGGGGCCTGGATCACCGGCTTCGTCGCCGCCTGCCTGCCGATCCTGATGGTCCTCTTCGCCGGCCAGATCTGGAACGTCCTGAACGGCCAGGCGGGCATCCGTCCCCGGGCCGAGTTCGAGCGTTACGGCGCCCCCTGGTGGGCCTACGTCGTCCCGATGCCCGGCCAGGTGCTCCAGGGGTTTGTCCCAATCGACCTCTACGGCGCGACCCGGACGCCGGGCGAGGGGATGGCCTATCTCGGCGTCGTCTCCCTCCTGCTTCTGGCCCGGGCCTGGTGGGGGAGGGTCCGGTTCCAGGACGCGGGCTTCTGGTGGCTCTCGGCGGCGATCCTGTTCGTCCTCTCGCTGGGTGCTCATCTGCAATACGGCTTGCACCAGGTCGCGATGCCGGCCGGCTGGCTGCGCGACTGGGAATGGTTCATCCCCTTCCGCCTCATCCGGGTGCCGGCGCGCTTCAAGCTCTTCGTGCCCGTCTGCACCGGGATCCTCGCCGGGGCCGCCTGGATGCAACTCCGCGGCCGATGGTCGCGGCCGAGGGCCAGGGGGTTGGCCTTCGCCGCCGTCCTGGTCGTGGCCGTGGTCGACCTGGCGCAGGTGCCCTATGGGGCCGAACCGATCCCCGCACTGCCGAAGGCCTATGCCTGGCTGCGGACGAATCACCCCGACGCCGCCTGGGTCGACATCCCGCACATGAATTCGGGCAACGCCAACTCCTTCAACGCCCGGCTCACCTACTGGC
Organism: Tautonia sp. JC769; assembly: GCF_040717455.1. NCBI lineage: Bacteria > Pseudomonadati > Planctomycetota > Planctomycetia > Isosphaerales > Isosphaeraceae > Tautonia > Tautonia sp. JC769. The sequence goes on along the minus strand of NZ_JBFEFH010000004.1, from coordinate 193,999 downwards.
AGGCCCTGCACGGGGGGACCACCACGGCCGGCTACTCCGGCCACCAGAACCGCCCCCAGGACGACCTGGTGAGCTGGAACTCCCCCTTCGCCGACACCCGGATGACGGAAGCCTCCTTCCCCGGACTGCCCGGGGCCGAGCACTTCGACCTCATCCGCAATGCCGACTTCCATGATTATGCCTGGCTCTACCTGACGCACCACGACCTCCGCTTCGTCGTCCTCCACCGCGCCAGCGAGCTGCCGCCGGAGCAGATCGACCGCATGGCCGAGGCCCTCGCCCACGCCCGCTGCTACGACGACGGTTCCGTGATCGTCTTCGACCGCGAGTTGATGCGGCCCCCCCAGGCCCCCGTCGCGCTCGGCTCGGAGGACTGGGGAGGGTATTATCTCCTGCCGAAGGATGGATTCGTCCGCCTGGCGACCGCGTCCCCGGCGATCGAGTTCGTCAACCCGACCCCCCGAGAACCGCTCGTGTTCGCCTTCGAGGCCAGGAGCCTGACCGTGCCCCGGCAGGTCGTCCTGAAGGACGGCGAGCGCGAGGTCTGGCGCTGGACCGTCTCGCCCGGGGCGTTCGAGCTCTATGTCAGCCCTCCGTTCATCCTGCCCGAATCAGAGGGGCAGTTCCGCCTCGAAAGCGACGGGGCGCTGGACGTCTCCCGGCTGCCGAGGCACTTCGAGTCGGAACGGGCCCCGGCTTCGATGATCGTCCGGGGGGTCTGCCTCCGGCCGGCGGATGAGCAGGAACGCAGTTCCCGTCAGGTCCTCGCCTTCGGGCCGAGGGGGACCGGCCCCCGCGCGGCCCGGTGACGGCCGCGAGCACGACACCCATGCGGGACCGGCCGCGAGGCGCGGCCCCCGTCGCCGCCGAACATGCCCCGGACGCTTTGAGGAGACGTCGACCGATGCGGATCGCCTGGTATACCCATCGCTACGCCCCGTGTCTCGGCGGCGCGGAGACCTACGGCCGGGCGATGGTCCGCCGCCTGGTCGATCGGGGGCATGAGGTCGATGTCCTGACGAGCGACGCCCGAGACCTCTGGTACTTCAACGACCCGAGCCGGGCCCGGCTCGACGAGCCGAGCGTCGCCACCCTCGACGGCGCCCGGGTCCGCCGCTTCCCGGTCCGGCACATCCCGATGCAACGGTACGTCGGCCGGCTCCTGAGCCACGTCCCCCACTGGCCGACCCGGTGCCGCTTCGCGTCGTACCTGCCGCTGATGCCCGACCTGGAGCGGACGAGCGAGCGTTACGACGCCGTCTTCGCCGTCGGGTTCCCGTTCACGAACTTCTCGTTCGCGGCCTGGAAGAAGGCCCGATCCTGCGGCGCCCCCCTGATCCTCACGCCGTTCCTTCACCTGGCGACCCCGGGCGACCCGGTCCACCGGACCTACACGAAACCGCATCAAGTCCGATTGCTCCGCGAAAGCGACGCGGTGGTGGTCGTCACGGCACTCGAGGCCGACGCCGTGGCCGGTTGGGGGATCCCCCGGTCCCGCATCACGCAGGTGTCGATGGGCTTCGAGCCGGCCGAGGCCTGCGGCGGTCAGGGCGCCCGGTTCCGCTCCTCGCGCCGCATCGGGCCGGACCAACCGCTGATCGGCCACCTGGCCACCCTCGACCCGAACAAGGGGACGACCGACCTGGTCCGGGCCGTCATGGCCCTGAACGCGAGCCGGCCCGCCGACGACCCGATCGCCCTGGTCCTGGCCGGGGTCAGCTCCCCCCATTTCGAGCAATTCGCGGCGGGATTGCCCTCCGAGACCCGCCGCTGGCTCTTCCGGACCGGCCCCCTCTCCCCGGCCGAGAAGCCCGACTTCTTCGACGCGATCGACCTCTTTGCCATGCCGTCTCGCACCGATTCCTTCGGCATCGTCTTCCTCGAAGCCTGGGCGAACGGCAAGCCCGTGGTGGCCGCCGCCGCCGGGGGCGTGGCCGAGGTGGTCGAGCACGACCGGACCGGCGTGCTCGTGCCGTTCGGCCAGGTGGAGACGCTCTCCTCGGCCCTCGAATGGCTCATCGATCAGCCCGAGACGGCCCGACGCCTGGGAGAGGCCGGCCGTCGTCGGGTCGCGCGGGGCTGTTCCTGGGACGACTGCTTCGCGACCCTCTCCGCGCAGCTCGACCGCCTCGTCCGGCGCGACCAGCGGGCCGACCAACCCGATGCGGCGCTCCCCGATCGGGCCCTCCGCCCGGCACCGTCGCGGGTCGGCCGGCAACAGGCCGGGCCGTGACACCGGATCGCCTCGGCCAGTGCCCCTGGGTTGCCACGGGTCCGGGGAGGATCCCGAGGCGACCGGCGACGGGCTTCGAGGGTCGTCATCCGGGCGATTCGGTATGATTCCTCCGAGCATCGCGACCGGCGAGGCGCCCCCGACGATCATGCTCCTTGCGATGGCGAATCAAGGGTGCTCGATGGGCCGGGCCGCGCCTCGGGTCGTGCGCGCCCGGGTCGAATCGGGCCGTCGACGGATTCCGCGTCGCGCCGCCCCAGGACGCCCGCCGGGGTGTTGACACCGGGTTCGGCGCCTCGAGCCCCCAGCGGTCGCAGCAGAGGCAGTACGCGAAGGCCGGCAGCGGGCGCGAATGGCAGGCCGGGCAGGTCGGCGAGTCGCCCCCCCGGGCCTCGGACCAGGCGTTGAGGTTGGTACCCAGCAAGAGCGTCGGCCGCGGCGGTTCCCCCCGGCCCGCCCCCCTCCGGAAGGTGCCGAAGCGGCCATTGGCCCGGTAGCGGTCGGCCTGCTCGTTCAGCTCGGCCGCGAGTTCGGGGCCGGGGTGCGGGTCGATCATCCCCGAGAAGAGGGACGTCGAGGCCGACCGCAGGACCTGCGTCGCTCGCGGTGGCCCGGGCCCCGGCTCCTCCGCCCTGGCCCATCGAGGCGTCGCGTACGGGCCCGACTCGATCAGGTGGTAGCCGAACCGGTCGGCCGCCAGCACCGAGAGGGTCACGGCCAGCCCCTCGGGACGCTCCCAGACGTCTATCAGGCCCTCGACATCCATGTCCGCGAGTTCGTCGATCAGGGCCTCGCCGTCCAGGCCGGTGGCCTGGGCCAGGTCGTCCGGGAAGCTCCAGGCGAGGGGGGCGTCGACCATGGCGTCGAGGATCCTCGCCCGCCGTTTGGAGATCGCGCCAGAGGGGTCTTCGAGGGTTGTGCTCACCGCGTCGTACTCCGGTCAAAGATCGCCCGCGCCCCGAGGCCAGTCGGGGCGCGTTGGCGAGGAGGTCGAGGACACATCAAGGTTGAACGATCACTTCGGGGTTGAGCGACGGCCCCGCCCGATCCGGCCTCGCCGCGGGGCCGTCCCGGGCTCTCAGGCGTGCGAGGGCTGGTCGGGGGACGCGTCGTCGCCGTCGGGCGTCGTCGCCTCAAGGGCCGAGAACTCCTCGGCGGTGAACCCGCGGCGGCCGAAGGCCAGGCCGATCGGCTCGCCCGGGGTGGCCAGCGGCATCCCCTCGAATCGGGAGGCGCGTTCCAGGTCGGCCTCGGAGGGGGCCTGCAGCGCAGGCATGGCGGCCTCGGCGTCGATGATCAGGGCGATCCGATCGGCCTCGGCCCGGGCGACCTCCGATTCCTCCGCCCTGGCCTCGGCCTCCCAGGCCCGCAGGGTGATGAGCGCGGCGTCGGGGAAGTGATCGAGCCCGTTGAGCACCCGCCTGACCCAGCCGATCGAGGGGCCTTCGGGGGCCTCCCGGGCGAGCATGAAGGCCGCGACGCAGGCGTTGGCGTCGTGGGCCGCGATCGCGTGCTCGGCGAAGGCCTCCAGCTCGTCGCTCGCCCCCCCTTCGAGCTGCTCCAGGTAGCGGCCGACGAGCCTCGGATTGACCCGGTCGGGCCGGTCGCAGGCCAGGTCGATCTGCCGCTGGTCGTCGGGGTCGGGGGCCATCGGCCGGTAGGCCTCGAGCTGCCGCCGGGCCCATTCCCGGGCCGCCTCGTCCCGGGCGAGGGTCGCCGTCTCGTGGAACCGGAGCAGGCCGTCGAGCGACGGGGCCGGGGATCCCCCCGCCACCGGCCTCGCGTACGCCTGGCCCCGGAACTCCTCCTCGCGGTTGCGCAGTTGTTGCTCGATCAGGGATTCCCGGAGCAGGCGGTTCGTCTCGCGTTGCAGGGCCTCGAGCGAGGCCGAATCGCGCGAGCGGTCGCGGGTCGAGGCGACCTCGGCCAGCCGGTCGAGGAACGATCGCGGCACGGCGCTGAAGCCGGCCGCCTGGTTGGTGAGCGCCTGCCGGATCTCGGCCGCGGTCTCCGCCGCCAGGCGACGGGCGACCTTGGGGGTCAATTCGCCGCGCCGGACGTTGCGTTGCAGCTCGTCGCGGCGGGCCCGGAAGCGGGCCAGCCCCGCCTCGGCCTCCGTCGAGAAGGCCGAGCTGGTCTCGGCGCCCCGGATGCCGAGCGGCCCGAGCGTTTTGCGGAGGGGGTTCAGCGCCATTCGTCAAGACTCCACGGTGTCAATCACACGAGTTGGTTTCATCGAGATCGGGACCGATCGCCCCTCGGCAAGAGTCTCTGCGACGCGTGCCGAATCGTCTGTCGTTCCCGAGTCCAGGTGCGAGCCCAGCGTCACGAGGCATCGGGGCGGGAGGCGTCCCGCGGTCCAGTGCCCTTACCATCACTATCGAGATTCGACCGACCCTTAGTCACAAAACACCAAAGATTTTCGGATCCGATCTCCACGACTCGGCGAACCGGCCGTGGTCGAACCGGGTCTCGGCTGGTAGAATCAATCGCAAATCATGCAGGGCGGACGGGGCGGTTGCGGGTCGATTGACCGGTCGTGCGATCGCGGGTCCCCGGCCCTCCCGGCCCGTCCCCTCCCTCCCGCTCGGATGGACCGTCCGAGCCTATTCCCGAGCTCACATGCCCGACTCCAACGCCCCCAAGCCCGACGGCTCGCCCCACGAGGACTCCCTCCGAGAGGAATTCCCGGTCCTCCCGCGCCGAGCCCGCTACCACGACGTCCAGGACGAGATCGACCCCGCCACGGTCTCCCGATCCAGCCCCGAGCGGCAGGAGGCCGCGCTCGCCCTGGCCAGGGACTGCGCCCGGATCGCCCACGACAACCGCGCCCGGGACGTCGTCCTGCTCGACCTCCGGCAATTGACCCCGCTGTTCGACTACTTCGTCGTCATCACCGCGCCATCGCGTCGGCAGCTCAACGCGATCATCTCGGAGATCGACCACGAGATGAAGCAGCGCAAGGAGTTCAAGCTCGGCATCGAGGGCTCCGAGGAAGGCCGCTGGACCCTGATCGACTACGGCGATTTCGTCGTCCACGTCTTCTCAGAAGACGCCCGAGAGTTCTACTCGATCGAGGACATCTGGGGCGACGCCCCCCGGATCGAGTGGAACGAGAACCCCTCCTCCCCCGCTCCCCCGACGCCCGACGACCAGCCCTCGGACTGACCGACGGCCCCCTCGACCCGAGCCAACCCCCCCGCCTGCCCCACGGACGCCGCTGCCACCCATGAACGTCTTGATGCGCCTCCGCCGAGCGTTTGCCGACGCCGCCCCCGAGGGAGTCCCCGCCGACGAATTCGCCCAGGCCGTCCGCCCGAGCACCGACCCCAAGTTCGGCGACTACCAGGCCAACGGCTGCATGGCCGCGGCCAAGCGGGCCAAGCAGAACCCCCGCGAACTCGCCGCGCAGGTCGCCGACCGGGTGAATCTCGACCCGATGGCCGACCCCCCCGAGGTCGCCGGCCCCGGCTTCCTCAACGTCCGCCTGCGCCCGGAATGGCTGTCGGAGGTGCTCTCATCCCTCCTGGTCGATGACAACCTCGGCGTCGTGCCCGTCGAGAATCCCGAGACGATCATCATCGACTACTCCTCGCCGAACGTCGCCAAGCCGATGCACGTCGGCCACATCCGCTCCACCGTCATCGGCGAGAGCCTCGCCCGGCTCCTCTCGACCCTCGGACACAAGGTGGTCCGCGACAACCACCTGGGCGACTGGGGCCTCCAGTTCGGCCAGATCCTCTGGGGCTGGAAAAACCACCGCGACGCCGACTCCTACGACCGCGACCCCGTCGGCGAACTGGCCCGCCTCTACCGCCTGGCCGCCTCGAAGATGAAAGTCGCCGAGGACTACGGTCCGAAGCTGGAGAAGGTCCGCTCCCTCGAAGCCGAAGGCAAACGCGACGAGGCCGCCGCCCTGTTCGCGAAGCTCTTCGAGGATTCCGGCCTCTCCCGACCCGACGTCGAAGCCGCCGTGGCCGAGGGGAAAGCCGTCGTCGAGCAATCCCGCGACGAGACCGCGAAGCTCCACGCCGGCGACCCCGAGAACCGACGGCTCTGGGAGCAGTTCATGCCCCACTGCCTCGGCGCCCTCGAAGGCATCTACGAACGCCTCGGCGTCCGCTTCGATGTCCAGCTCGGCGAGAGCTTCTACGACGCCATGCTCCCCGCCGTCGTCGACGACCTGAAGGCCAAGGGGCTCGCCGAGGCCAGCGAGGGGGCCACCGTCGTCTTCACCCAGGCCACCAAGGCACCGATGATCGTCCAGAAACGTGACGGCGCCTTCACCTATGCCACCAGCGACCTGGCCAAGGTGAAATACTGCGAGGACGAGTTCCACGCCGACCGCCTGCTCTACGTCGTCGACAGCCGCCAGGCCGACCACTTCAAGCAGGTCTTCGACGTGGCCAAACGCTGGGGATTCGCCGACGTCCGCTTCGATCACGTCGCCTTCGGCACGATCCTGGGCGCCGACCGCCGCCCGTTCAAGACCCGGTCCGGCGACGTCGTCGGCCTCGAATCGCTGCTCGACGAGGCCGTCGCCAAGGCCCGCGAGGTCGTCAACGCCAACAGCCCCGACCTCTCCGACGACGAGCGCGCCCGCGTCGCCGAGGTCGTCGGCATCGGCGCGGTCAAATATGCCGACCTGTCGCAGAACCGCCTGAGCGACTACGTCTTCGACCTCGACAAGATGGTCGCCATGACCGGCAACACCGCCACGTATTTGCAGTATGCCTACGCCCGCACCCGCTCCATCTTCCGCAAAGGGGGAACCACCCCCGAGGCGATCCGCTCCGCCCGCCCCCCCATCCTCCTCACCCACCCCGCCGAGCGATCCCTCGCCCTGACCCTCGTCCGCCTGGCCGAGACCCTCGACACCGCCGCCTCGGAGCTGAAGCCGAATGTCCTGACCGACTACCTCTTCGGCCTCGCCAACGACTTCAGCTCCTTCTTCGAGCAGTGCCCCGTCCTCAAGGCCGAGTCCCCCGAGCGCCGCTCCAGCCGGCTCGCCCTCTGCGACCTCACCGGCCGCACCCTCGCCTTCGGCCTGAATGTCCTCGGCATCGACGTCGTCGATCGCATGTGAGGTTTTGCAAATGACGGGTGCCATGCCCACGTCTTCGTGGGCAGGTTTTTCACGCCTTGCTCACCCAGGCTGCAAGACGCCCTCGCGACCCGGCCCCGGTCAATCGGTCACGAACAGGAAGATCACGCCGAGCACCAGCAGGATGGGCGCCCATTTCTCCATCGGAATGAAGAAGAACGTGTTGTTCCCGCCGACCCTCACCTCTTCGCCCGTCTCCGGGTCGATCAGCACCCTCCCCTGCTTCCTCCCGATCCATCGCCCCACCACCCCGACGATCACCGCCGAGGCCAGGAACCCCGCCAGCTTCGGCCACCCGTTCGCCTGATAGAATTGCTCATCCTGGTAGACTTCCTCCACCAAAAATTCGGTCGCGATCAGGCACCCGAACGTGATCACCCCCACCAGGAACCCCCAACCACTCCAGATCACCATCGCGTCCTCGGCAAATTCAATCCTGATTCCCGGAAGGCGTCGGACCCATTCTCGGGTCGCCCGCCACAATGTCACAGTCGGGACGATCCCCGCCGTACGCTACCACACTCATGCTTGAATCGCAAGAATCATGGGACCACAAGGAGGATGACCGCGGTGATCGTCCCCCCGATGACCAGCGCGATCGACAGATAGCACATCGTCACCCAGAACGCCCGCGCGAACGTCGTCGGCAAGAGCAGCGCGAGCAGGCTCGCCATGACGAACAGGCCGACCGGCAGGGCGAGGAATTGTGCAATCACATCCCCCCCCCTCTCGGCGCGGACCTCCTCCGGCCCGGCCAGACCGCCGCCGAGGACGCCCAGGACGAGCCCGGCGAAGAGGTTGACGAGCGTCGCGACGAAGGTGATCGTCATCGCCTTCCCGATCCCCGGCTCCGGCACCGTCACTTCCGGGTCGTGGCAGGCGATCATTGCGTTGTACGCGCCGATCGCCGCCCGCAGGAGAAGCGCCCCCGCCAGCGTCCCGACGACCAGGAACACCCCCATCCCGAGCAGCGCACCCAGCAACGAGACATCATAAGCCACCAGGATCGCCGTCCCCAGCGCGAGCGAGATGCTGATCACAACACCCAGGAGAATCTTGACGCCAGCAGTCCTATCCACCTCGCTCGATCCCGATCCTCCCTCCCCCTCCCCGTTCGAACTCAGGGCAGCCCCCGCCGCTCCGGTCGTTTCCGCCCCTCCCGCGATCTGTCCCGCACCCTTTCCCTCCTGAACGGCGACGGGATGCCCACGATCCGCCTTCGTCCGTCCACGCAACTCGAACGGCCCGTGTTCTTGCCCGCACGTCAAACAGGCGACGACCTTCCCCCGATCGCTCCACTGCACGAGACGCGGCCGTCCGCAGTCGCAGGCGAAGGTGTGGGGGAAGAAGTCAATAATGTGCACATCTCTCTCCATCTCACACTCCTCTCACTCCTGCCGCCGGGCCGAGGCGGGGTGGCAGGGTTCCATCCCCACCACGGCCTGCGTCCGGACAGATCGGTAGAACCGCTGTCGTTACACACCCGGCCTACCCGCCGAGACGAGCGATCTTGCACCATGAGAAACGGCCGACTCCGCCACTCGGGGGCCCTGCGTGGTCATCCCCCGTTTTCTTCAGGCCAGGCGATCCGGACACCCTCGGTCGAGAGCCACTCGCAGAATCCTGCCCCATCGTCCGCCCGCAAGCCCTCCGCGTCCGCCCAGAACAGGCCCACCAAAACCATCGCCGCGTCCATCGGATTGCGGGTCTTGCAGAAGTATGCAAGCCTCGCGGACGCCCCCGACAGGTCGCTCAACGCCGGTTCATCGCAGTCCTCGACCGGCTGTCCGTCGCGAATCGGCGTGACCGGCAGGCAACGCTCCGCGAAGTCTGCGGTGAACGCGCCGGTCTCCAACCAGGTCGCGACGGCTTCGAACGCCGCTCGCGGGCCGGGTGGTTCACACCCCAAATCCTCCCAGGCCCACAGGTAGCGTCTCAGACAGCCGTGCAGGAATCGCACAGAACGCCCATGTGCGTCTCGTTCGCGCCTGACGGTCCCGAAGCTCGCGATTACGTCATGCGCAATCGCAACATCATCGTCTTCATCGATGTCAAAATGTGAAAGCTTTGCGATCGCTTCAATGGTCGCTCGCTTTGTCATGGACGATCGGACTCCTCGAAACCCCCTCGGACGGCCGGCCCCCCGCAACGCCAGGTCAGGCCAGATCCCTGGCAGACAGGTAGAACTGGCGGTCGCGGGAGTCCGCGGCATCCAGGACCGCCTCAACCTGGGTCATCACGGCGACCTTCGCCCCCAGAACCTCCTCCGAGAGACCATACGGATTGTGCCCCTGGGCGAGCCAGCCCCGATACAGTTCCAGGAGCCCTCGGACCGTCTTCAGCCCCGCGGCGGTCGGTCGCCACCTCGGTCGCTCGAAGGGCGCGAAGGTGAAATCCCCCAGGGGGGTCAGGCCGAGCTGCTCCGCATGGGCGTCGGAGTGATGCCAGGCGAATTCGACCGCATCGACGGCCTTCATGTGATTGAGGCCGGGGACCGGCTCGTCGAGCATCACGAACAAGCGTTCGCAGCGGAAGTTCGCCATCGTTCCTCGCCACCCCTCGACCCAGCCCGGCGAACCGGCCCGCCGAGACGGAGCGACCCATGACACTGAGCCGCCGCGGCGAGCCGGTCCGCCGCGGCGTAGGGTCAGGCCGTCCCGGCCATCAGCACGAAACGACCGCCCTCGAACCCCAATCGCAACGGCCGGCCCTTCGAAGTCATCGGCCAACCGTGGGCCACCGCAACGCGGACGGCCTCGGCCACGAACCGGGGCGTGACCACCCGCGGTTCGCCCCCCAGCCCGTCCGGCCCCAGCCAGTCCCGCCAGCCCCAATCGACGTACAGGGGCGGTCCGCTGCGGTCGCCCGGGACGACGACCAGCACGCCATCGAACCTCCAGCGGAACGACTGGCCGTCCACCACGATCCGCCGCATCCGCCCGACCCTCCCCCCGATCCCCCCACGCCCCCTCCCGGCGGGCCGCCCGCCCGGAATGGTCACCGATTCCCCCGGCACCCCCGACCGCGCGCCTCGTCCGCCCCGGCGCGAGGCGAGTCGAGGCCTCAGGGCCCGAAGTCCGACGCCGGATGGCCGCTCCGCTCGACGAAGGCCAGCACCTCCCCGGCCGTCGCGAACTCGTGCCGCTCGTCTCGGGTGTACGTCGACTCGTCGTATTGCTCTCCCTCGGGGCACTCCTCCCAGGTGAGGACGAACCGATTCGCATTCGCCCACGCCGAGATGAGGCCGGTGAACTCGCCGCGTCGATACGTGCAGTTGACGGCCTTCCCCGCGCCGAGCCTGCGCAGGAAGCCCTCACGCGACATCCCCACCGCCTCGCCCCCCGATTCAGCTCACCAGACTGCCCCGCCGAGAACCGGCCTCGATGATACCACGACACCGCCGCGACGTGTCTGCCCCATCGACCCCTGGAAATTCTCGGCCAACCTCAACACGCCCTTGCCCGGGCCGCCCGCCGTTCACGACCGTGCAACGAACACCTTCTGAACACCGCCGACGGCCATCGCCGCGCACATCAATGCGATGGTGCCGAAGGCGAGGGGGATGAGACCCGAAAGCGCGAGGAAGACACTCCGCGACTGATTCAGTCCGAGTCGTTGTTCCTCCAGATCCGCCAGCGCCCTCGGGATGCGTTCGGACCGGAAGGTCGTCAACGCCGTCTCGGCGGCCTCGAAATTCCGCCGGGTCTCGTCGAGCGACTTCGGGACGTCATTCTCGAGGAGCCCGATCACGTCGCGGAGCGAGTCCCTCGTCGAGTCCAGCGACCTGGTCATCGACGCCAACTGCCTCGACGATTGCTCGAGAATGGCCTTCTCGTCCTTCATCAGATCGCGATGGGTCACCTCGATTGCGTCGGGAACCTCGAAGCTGTGGTCCTTCATCGTGACTTCGGGCGTCGCGGGGATGGAGACCGTCTTGCGGGCCGTCTGGAGGGTGATCGCGCTGGGATAGTCGAGGGTCACGCTCCCATTCGACAGGGTAATGCCCGAGGGGTACTCGAAGCGGATGTTGCCCAGACTGCGACCGGCGACGCGGCCCAATCCCCGCTCGAACCCGTTCATTTCATCCTTCGCGCCCGTCGGATACGTCAGCGTCTTGGTACTCGTCTTCACCTTCGCCGTCTGGTAAGGGATCTCGACCTCCTGGGTCTTCGCGGTGATCTCCGGCAACTGGTATTCGACCACCCGGGATCTCAGATCGACGGCAGGCACGCGAATCGGCAATTGCGCCGCGAAGGTCTCGCAGACGTGGGCCGTGTCGGTGGCGAGGTCCTGAATGCCCGGGATCTCCGCCTCCCATTCACCCATCGTCCTCGCGACCGCCGTCGTCGACTGGCCGATCGCCTCAAGCGACTCGCGATGGAATGGCAACGCGTCCTGGACGCTCTCCGCCACCCCGTCGATGTCGGTCAGGAGACCCTCGACGGTCGCGATCTCGGACTCGGCCCTCGCCGCCATCCTGTCGAGTTCGCCGAGCGCCTCCTGAAGCGGGTGATTGAACCAGAAATACCCGAATGCCACCAACAGCGTCGCGGCCCCGCCCGCCAGGACCTGGAACAGGGCAAAAACGTTCAATCGCCTCATGATCATTCTCCGGAGCATTCCCGTCCCGTCACGCACTCCGACGGCTCCGCCAGTCGCCACCGAAGCCCCCTCTCCATCCCTCCACGATGCCGCGCATCGGCGCTCGGCGACACAAGAAGCCGGACGAAATTCCACGCCCGAATGCAATTGCTCGCGCGCATTGACTGTTGGGTGACACTGGCGTCCTCCCCAGTGTCCCTCCCGGCCGATGTCACCAGACGTCGCGGACGAAGGAGGCTCGCCCGACCGTATCTGCCAGGGCTTCCGGACCGCAAGGCCCGGTGAGGTCGGCCTCTGATGGCGAAGGGGCATTTCCTCATCGCCGCACATGAACACTGGTGAGGTCACCAGTGCTACCCACCCGCCGACAACATTGCGAGTCATCGCCGGACCATCGGGTGGCCCGGACAACTTCCGAGTTGTCCGGGCGGCGCAGCCGAAGGAGGCCGAGCAGGCGGCCTTGCCTGTCATCGCTGCTCGGCTTCTCCCGCACGCATCCTTTCGCTGCGCGACCCGGACAACTCGGAAGTTGTCCGGGTCATCCGCCAAAAGGATGTACGTGTGTAGCTGGGTTCAGGACTCAACGACCGGGTTGCCGGCACCCGCCCCACCGGCACCACCAACGTCAGGGGTCGGCATGACCGGGAAGCCCCAGTTGGGCAACATTGCCCAGTCGAGACCGGCGGAACCGGGAGCGATCGAGACGAACGTGCCCGCCATGGTAAGGGCCGCGCAGAGCGCACCAACGGAATCGACGTCCTCAAAGGTGTGGATCTGGTCGTCCCCCAGGCCTGTAATCCGCAGCCGACAGTACCACCAACCCTCTCGGGCGGCCGGATCGGCGGGATCCTCGAAGGGCAAGCCGATTTCCACCAGTGCAGGAACGTCGACCCCGTCCTCATTCCTCCAGAGCATGGGACGAGTCGCGATGATCGGTCCCATCGGATCCCGTATGGGCATGGGATGTCTCCGCATTGGTGAAAGGGCATGGTCCATGAGAGTCCGGGAGCGACGACGACACCGGAGCTGGAGAGATGAATGATCGCGCCGGTCCCCCGGGGAGCGGTCCGGACAACGTGCCGTTTGCCGGGCGTCGCAGCCGGAGGAGGCCGATTGGGCGGCATTGCCTGCCTTTGCTGCCCGGTTTCCCGCAAATGCCTCCCATCGAAGCGCGTTCCGGACGACTGACCTGATCGTCCGTTCTATCCGCGGCGGGCCGGGGCCGCCGCGACGCTGGGTCAGGCGTCGGCCCCGGCGACGACCGAATGCTTGGACCCGTGGAGGCCGCACGCCTGACAGGCCGCCCCCCGCCTGCCCTACCAGACGCGACCGGAAGCGCCGCACCGCAGGCAATGCTTCGACTGCTGGGGATGGGCGCCGCAAGCCGAGCAAGACCGCTTGAGGCGGGTACGGCCGGCGACCTTGCCGAGCGGTGCCAGGCAAACGGGGCAGTGCCTCCTTCCGCGTCGCAGTTTCGACGCGGACGAAGCACGGTTCTGCGGCTGATGCGGCGCAACATCGCCGGCCTCGTTGTCGTCTCGCATGGCCCTCGGCCCATGCCGCTCGTCCCAGGAATGACCTCCGACGGCTCCACACGTAGCCGCCAGATCGTCGATTTGCATGGTCTCCGGGTGCCGCGCAGCGGCACGACGGCTGGGTCTGGAGGAGACGCTGGACCTCCCGCGATCAAGCATACCAGGTCCCCCGTCCGCCACCGTTCGCTTGGACGATTCTCTCGATTTTCTTGCAACGATGCAAGCGTTCTGGCGGCGAAACGCGACCCATCCGAGGTCAGGCCAACATCCCAATCCCGCTCTACCATCCTTCGCCCCGGAAAAAGTGACTACGCCTCCCGATTTTCACGATGATTTCAAGTGTCCGCTCGATCCCCGTCCGCGCCGACGGTTTCTCCCCCAGCACGCTCTGCGGAACGGAACGCGGGTCGAGCACGCATCGCAAGACGCACCGAGAGTCACCCGCGCACCCATCGAATCGAGGCGGCAGCACCATGAACACGCACCCATCGCAATTGAGCGGCCGGAACGCCACAGGCACCCGGCCATCGCCCGGCACCAACGCGGTCACGCACGGCCTGACCGCGAAACGGCCGCTCAGCGATCAGGAGCACGAGCGCATGGTGGTCCTCGTCGCGCAGTGGACGACCAAGTCGTTCCCGGAGACGCCTCCGGAGGAGGCGCTCGTCGCCTCGGCCGCGATCGAATATGTGCGTTATTTGCGCTGTGCCGATGCCGAGGAGGCCCGTCTGAAGACGGGCACGCGGCAGGCGGTCAAGGACTGGCAGGAGCAGCGGCGTCACGCCTTCCGGCGCAAGGCGCAGGACCTCAGGGCCAGCCCCGACACCGTGATCGACGAGTTCTACGAGAGCGCCTTCGGTATCGACTGGATGCTCCGCCAGTGGCGTCAGTTGCGGGCGTCGATCGCCTCGGGTCCCGGTTGGAGCGGCCGCGACCTGGCCACCGCCATGAACCTGCTCGGCCACGGCCCGACCCCGCCGGCCGACCCCCAGGGCGAGCCGGCCTTCCTCTGGCAACAGGCCGCCGCCGCCTTCCCGAAGGCCCTCCAGCCCCTCGCCGAATCCGTCGCCGACCGCGCCGCCGCCGACCGCCTGCTCGCCTTCGTCGACGACCAGCTCGCCCGCCTCGAAACCCTCCGCCCGATCGTCTGGGACGAGGTCGATGCCCCCCAGGCCGAGGCCGTCGAGACCGCCTCGCTGGTCGACACCTCCAAGGACGGCCAGCTCCGCCAGCGCTACCGCCGCGAGGCCTTCCGCGACTTCCACAAGTCGCTGCACGCCCTCGACCGCCTCCGCGCCGAGCGGACCAAACGCCTCGCCCGCGAGGCGAAGCTGATGGACGCCTCCCAATCCCGACGCAACGACGCCCCCGCCTACGTCCCTCCCCCGTCCGCTCCCCCTCGTCCCGGGCCTGCCCCCCTCGATTCCCGAAACGAGCCCCCGCGACGGCCCGATCCCGAGGCGTCTGATCGACCCAACTCCCACCCCGATCACGAGATCCGCAAGACCACTCCCGACGCTCCCTCCCCCTCCCCCCGGCGCACCGAGCAGCGCACCGACGGGCGCACCGAGGCCGATCGGACCGCTCCTCACCCCATTTCCGTCTCGGTCGTCCCCCCGCAGACCGTCCCCCGGACCTCCAGAGACGCCCCGCACCCCCGCTGACCCCCCGATCCCCCTATCCCGAGCAACGCCGAAGCCCCTAATCCAGGTAGGGAGCTGTCGAAATTCCGATGATGCACCATCCGGAAGGCCTGGGGGATCGGTGCATTCTCGGAGGCTCGACGGCTCTCTGCGGAATCAACCCTGGAAATGCCGCTGGGCCGAACGCCTCACCGGACGGGACGGCCCCGGCCGCGAGGCGATCACCCGCAATCCCCGCATCCCTCGCTCCTTGGCAACTCGAAATCGAACGGAAGCCGAAGAACCATCTTCCCGAGAGGCGATGGCGGCGGGTATGATCGTCTGATTCGAAGCCTCGCGGTCGATGGTCCCGATTTTGGGCCGACGTGAGGGAGGAATTCCGGGTCCGGTCCGGGTATCGCACGCAAAGTCCCGAGTTGGAGGGCCGAGATGGCCTCGAAGTCAAGCGTCGAGAAGATGAAGAGGATCGAGGAGCTGATCGCCAAGTACGCCGAACGGCGCAAGCAGCTCAAGGAAGCCGGCGACTACGCCGCCCTGGCCCGCTTGCCCCGCAATTCGAGCAAGGTCCGCCACCGCAAGATGTGCGCCCTGACCGGCCGATCCCGCGGCAACTACCGCAAGTTCGGCATCTCCCGCATCATGCTCCGCCAGCTCGCCCACGAAGGCAAGATCCCCGGCATGAAGAAGGCCAGCTGGTAAGCCCGCCCCGCCCGACCCGAAGCGCCGGACGCCACCCCGTTGCGTCCGGCCTTCCCGCCCGCCCCCTTTTCGATCGGCGGGCCTGGATCGCCCCATCCGCCCGTCCCGCCGACCGATCTCCCCTGCCCTTCCTCCGTCATCACGTCTCGCCCCGTCCGCCTCTCCTTCTGTCTGAATGAGCCGGCCCGGTCGGACCCCGCCGATTCGGGACGCTCCGCGATGCCAGGGGCCTGCTCCTCGCCTTCAGCGACGGTGAAAGGCCAGCGCGGCTGCCCCGAGGCACGTTGACTGGGCCCCGCGCCGAGGGCCGGGCCGATGGGCCGCTCTCCCCTCGGACACCCCGGCCGGCATCCGGGGCCTTGCATCTCCCGACCGGCGTCGAGAGACTGGCCCTCGCGGTCTCGGGATCGCCCGCGACCCTCGGATTGCCCCTGTCGACAGGATTCGGTGCCATCATGACGAGACGCCCTCCCCACCGGTTGGCCCCCCGAAGGCTCCTCGCCCGGCTCGCGCTGGCCTCGCTGCTGGTCGGTCCCGCCGCGATCGCGGCCCCCCAGGATGATCCTGAGGCCGCCGGCCTGCGGGCCGGCGCCGCGACGAGCAACATCACCCCCGCCCTGGGGTCGTCGCTCAACGGCAACATGCGCGACCAACCGGCCTCGAACGTCCACGACGAGACGCACGCCCGCTGCCTCGTCCTCGACGACGGGACGACCAAGCTGGCCCTCGTCGTCTGCGACCTCTGCATGATCCCCCGGGAGATCGTCCTCGACGCCAAGCGGCAGATCGAGGCGGCCACCGGCATCCCGGCCGACCACATCCTGATCTCGGCGACCCACACGCACTCGGCCCCGACCTGCGCCCCGGTCTTCCAGAGCGACACCGTGCCGGGCTACCCCGCGTTCCTCGCCCGCCGGATCAGCGACGGCGTCCGACGCGCCGTCAACAACCTCGAACCGGCCGAGGTCGCCTGGGGGGCCGGATCGAACGATCGCCAGGTCCACAACCGTCGCTGGCACCTGAAGCCCGAGGTGACCCTCACCAACCCGTTCGGCGGGACCGACAAGGTCCGCATGAACCCGGGGGCCGGCAGCGCCGACCTGGTCAAGCCGGCCGGGCCGATCGACCCGGAGGTCTGGGTCCTCTCCGCCCGCTCCCGGGACGGACGGCCCATCGCCCTGCTGGCCAACTACTCGCTGCACTACGTCGGCGGCACCCGAGGCGGCGACGTCTCGGCCGACTACTACGGCATGTTCGCCGGCCGAGTCGCCGAGCTGCTCGACGCCGACCGGCTCGCCCCCCCCTTCGTCGGGATCATGTCCAACGGCACCAGCGGCGACATCAACAACATCAACTTCCGCGAGCCTCGACCCGCCCGGCCCCCCTACGAGCAGATGCGGCTCGTGGCCGATGAGCTGGCGACCGAGGCCGCCCGGGTCGCCCAGTCGCTCGACTACCGCTCCGACCTGACCCTCGACGCCCAGGCCACCGAGCTGAATCTCGGCGTCCGCCTCCCCAGCCCCGACGACCTCGACCGCGCCCGGTCCATCGTCGAGGCCGCCGACGGCCCGATCATGACCTCGCTCGAAGAGGTCTACGCCCGCGAGTCGATCCTCCTGAGCGAGTACCCCGAGACCGTCCCGGTCACGCTCCAGGCCCTCCGCATCGGCGACCTCTCGATCGCGGCCATCCCCTGCGAGGTCTTCGTCGAGATCGGCCTGCGGCTGAAGCAGGAGAGCCCGTTCCCGTCGACCTTCACCGTCTCCCTCGCCAACGGCTACAACGGCTACCTGCCGACCGAGGCCCACCACGAACTCGGCGGTTACGAGACCTGGCGGGCCCGGTCGAGCTACCTGGAGGTCGGCGCCGCCTCGAAAATCACCGAAGCGGTCCTCGACCTGTTCTCCACCCTCGAGTCCAGGGATTAGACTCCTCTCAAGGGGATCGGGGGATCGGGCGATCGTCGGGCGGTGCTGAGCCGGCCTTCCCCTCGTCTCACGAAAGCTTCATCAAAGCTTCGGCGATTCCTGGGGGAATGTGACGGGGGAGTTCCTGTATGCTCCTCCCAGTCACATCCCCCTGGGCCAACGCCGGGTTGCACGACCCCTACCGACCCCCCCGGCGTTGGCCTTTCATTTCTCCCCGCCCCCGAGGTGGCCCGGCCTCGCGGCGACGTCGGGGTGCGGTCGCTTGTCGGGGCCGCGTCCTGCTGGTACGATCCCCTCAATGAACCCGGGCGAACGCGGATCTGAGGATCGAGGACCGAGGTCACTTCGGATGATGTCACGAGCCGAATCGCGCGTCTGCGGGCCTGACGTCATGGACGCCTTGCTGCTCGACCTCGCCCGGCAGATCGCCGAGGGCAGGCGCCCGAGCGCCCCGCTTCGCCTGGTCGGCATCCGGACGCGGGGCGTGCCCCTCGCCAGGCGCCTGGCCGACCTGATCGGCGGTGACGACCCCCCTCCCGTCGGGGCGGTCGACATCACCCTCTACCGCGACGACCTGGGCCGACAGGACCACTGGCCGGTGCTCAAGGGGACCGACATCCCCTTCGAGGTCGACGACGCCGAGGTCGTCCTGGTCGACGACGTCTTGCACACCGGCCGGACCGTCCGGGCGGCGATGAACGCCGTCTGCGACCTGGGTCGGCCGGCCCGCGTCCGCCTGGCGGTCCTGATCGATCGAGGCAGTCGAGAACTCCCGATCCAGGCCGATTACGCCGGCCAGGTCGTCGAGGTCGCCCCCGGCGACCGGATCGAGGTCCGGCTCCGGCCGATCGACCCGGTCGACGAGGTCGTCCGCGTCCCCGTCTGACCCGACCCCGACCGCCTTGACGTGCCCCCCTCCCCTTTTTGATTCGATCGGCTTCCCGGCGAAGGAGGAACCGCCGTGAGCACTGCGCCGGCTTCGGCCGCGACCGCGTCAGCGACCCCATCCGCGACCTGGACCCGCCGCCACCTGCTCGGACTCGAGGAGCTTTCCGCCGAGGAGATCACCGCGATCCTCGACACCGCGGAGTCCTTCGCCGAGGTCTCCGACCGCCCCCGCAAGAAGGTCCCGGCCCTGCAAGGTAAGGTGGTCTTCAACCTCTTCTTTGAAAACTCGACCCGCACCCGGACCAGTTTCAGCCTCGCCGCCAAGCGGCTCTCGGCCGACGTCCAGGACTTCTCGGCCAGCACGTCGAGCCTGTCCAAGGGGGAGTCGTTCATCGACACGGCCCGCAACATCGAGGCGATGGGCTGCGACGTGATGATCGTCCGCCACTCGATCTCGGGGGCCCCCCACCTGTTGGCCAAGCACGTCGGCTCGTCGGTCATCAATGCCGGCGACGGCGCCCACGAGCACCCAACCCAGGGCCTACTCGACCTCTTGACCATCCGACGCAAGAAGGGTCGGATCGAGGGGCTGACCGTCGGCCTGGTCGGCGACATCGCCCACTCCCGGGTGGCCCGCTCGAACATCTGGGGCCTGACGAAGCTCGGGGCGAAGGTCATCCTCTGCGGCCCCCCCACCCTCGTCCCCCGGGGCTTCGAGCAGCTCGGCTGCGAGGTGGCGCACCACCTCGACGAGGTCCTGCCCCGGCTCGACGTGATCAACGTCCTCCGCATCCAGGCCGAGCGGCAGCAGCGGGGCCTGTTCCCCTCGGTCTCGGAATACTTCTACTTCTATGGCGTGACACAGGAACGCATCCTCCGATCCCGGCCCGACGTCCTGCTGATCGCCCCCGGCCCGATCAACCGGGGGGTCGAGCTGACCCCCGAGGTGGCCGACGGACCGCACTCGGCGATCCTCGATCAGGTGACCAACGGCCTGGCGGTCCGCATGGCGGTCCTCTACCTCGTCAGCGGGCGGGCCGCGCAGGGCCATCGGCCCGAGTGATTTCGGCGTGATCGAATAAATCGATGCTTTCAAATTCTCAAACTCAAACGTGTTGGCGAGGGCGTGTTGTGGACGACCGCGGCCGCCGCTTTGCTCTTGAAATCGAGGAGGCCCCGCTCGCGCTCGACGGGCGCGAGGCCGTCCGAATCGCCGTGAAGGATCTCCGACCGTGAGCACCATCCACATCAAGGGCGGCCGCCTCATCGACCCGAGCCAGGGGATCGACGCGACCCTCGACCTCTGGCTCCGGGACAAGCAGGTGCTCGCCGTCGGCCGCGACGGCCCGGGCCAGGCCGACGAGGTGATCGACGCCTCCGGCCTCATCGTCACCCCCGGACTGATCGACTGCCACGTCCACCTGCGCGAGCCGGGCAACGAGGAGGACGAGACGATCGCCACCGGGGCCGATGCGGCGCTGGCCGGCGGCGTGACCACCGTCGCCTGCATGCCGAACACCCTGCCCCCGCTCGACACCCCGGCGGGGGTCGAGTACATCGTCCTGCAGGCCAAGCGGGCGAAGAAGTGCAACGTGTACCCCGTCGGAGCCGTCAGCAAGGGGCGGAGCGGGACCGAGCTGGCCGAGCTGGGCCGCCTGGTCGAGGCCGGCGCCGTGGCCTTCACCGACGACGGCGCCCCGGTCGCCAACCCGGCCCTGATGAAGCGGGCATTGCAATATGCAAGCATGTTCGACAAGGTCATCATGCAACACTGCCAGGTCATGGAATTGACCGAGGGCGGCGTGATGAACGGCGGGTTCCAGTCGATGCGGCTCGGGATCCCCGGGATGCCCCCGGAGGCCGAGGACATCATGGTCGCCCGGGATATCCGCCTGGCCGAGGTGACGGGGGGCCGCCTGCACATCCAGCACATCTCCACCGCCAGGGCGGTCGATTGCGTCCGCGAGGGGAAGCGCCGCGGGGTCCGGGTGACGGCCGAGGCCTGCCCGCACCACTTCACCCTGACCGACGACCGGCTCGCATCGTTCGATTCGCATTTCAAGATGAATCCCCCCTTGCGGACGAAGGCCGACGTCGAGGCGGTGATCGAGGGCCTGACCGACGGCACGATCGAGGTCCTCTCGACCGACCACGCGCCGCACGCCCCCGAGAAAAAAGCCCGCGAGCTGAACCTGGCCCCGTTCGGGATCATCGGGCTGGAAACACTTGTTCCATTGACCATCTCGTACCTGATCGAGCCGGGGCACCTGGACTGGCCCGCCGCGGTCCGGATGCTGACGATCGCCCCGGCGCAGCTTCTGGGGCTGGAGCATCGCAAGGGGAGCTTGAAGCCGGGGTTCGACGCCGACGTGACGATCCTCGACCCGGCCGCCCACTGGGTCATCGACCCCGATCGGTCGCGCTCCAAGAGCCGGAACACGCCGTTCGGCGGCTGGGAAGTGACCGGGCGGGCCCACACGGTGATCGTCAACGGCGAGGTCCGGTTCCGATCCGGGGCGCTGACCGGCCCTTGAGCCGGATCTCTGCAAGGCGAGTCGTCCCGGGGAAAAAGTCGGGCCGAAGTCCGGCCCGATCACGCTGAAGATCCTCGTGGGGTCCGACGCGGTTCGGACCGGAGAGTGGCGGCCCGGCACGTCCCAGGGGCGATGCCGGGCCCCTTGACGCATCCGTGCTCCACGAGTTGGGGAGTCTCGATGATGGATTGCGCGCGCACCTCGACGGCCCGACTGGCCGGTCGCGGACCGGAAGAGGTCCGCGCCCAGGATTCCCGAGATCGGGAGGCGGACCGCCTGGTTGAAGACTGGATCACGTCCCGGATCGATGGTGTGGGCCGTCGCCAGGGCCCGGCCCCGGGGCCTTCGTCCTCGCCGGTCGGGTCCCCGGTCCGCCGGGTCCCGGGGCAATCGCCGCCCGACGCGCGGCAATCGCCGAGACAGCAGGGATGGAAGCGGCTTCGCCCGGAGCATCGGGGCGATCTGACGGTGGTCCATCTGCTCGACGGCCAGTTGATCCACGAGGGGCCGCTGGCGGAGTTGCGCGGCGAGCTTCGCGACCTGTCGGCGGCCGGTTGCTCGCGGATCGTCCTGAATCTGGCGAAAGTCGAGCAGGTCTCCAGCCAGTTCCTGGAGATCGTGACGACGCTCGACCGCCTCTGCTCGGCGCGTCCCGGCGGGTGCCTGAAGCTGTGCAAGGTGGGCGAGGACGTCCGGCGGCTCATCGAGCTGTGCGGCCTGGAACGGTATTTCAAGGTGGAACCGGACCTGCAGTCGGCCCTCGACGGTCCCTGGCCGACCCCCGGGGAGCTGGTCCCGAGGGAGTTGCTCGACTGCCTGGACGAGCGATCGGCTCCCCGCCCTCCCGTTGAGCGTTCGACGGGCCAGGGCGTCGAGGCACGAGCCCCCGGCCCCTCCGGCTTCCTCACCATCCGACGCGACGGGAACGTGCTGGGGACGCTCCGGATCCCGGAGCAGGGACTCCGGATCGGCCGGGATGCACCGTGCGAGCTTCGGCTCCGTCACCGATCGGTCAGCCGTGTTCATGCCTGGATCGGGCGACGCGACGGGGGGTTCTGGCTGGACGACCTGGGTTCGAGCAACGGGACGATGGTCGAGGGGACGCTGATCCGGTCCTCCTCGTCCCTCCTGGAGGGCCTGGCCTCATTTGCGATCGGGCCGTATCAGCTCGAACTCTCTCGATCCGGCGGGATGCCTGCCGGAGCGGGACGGCCCGCGGGATCGCCGGATCCGGAGGGCGGGCGGGAATCGCCGATCTGGGAGGCGACGGGCGACCCCGAGACGCCCGAAGCGACTTCGACACAGGTCGATGCGTCGGCCCCCGAGGGCGTCCGGCTGGAGCGGATCAACGACGTGCTGGTCCTCTCCCCCGTGGTGAGCCAGCTCGACCGAGAGGAGGCGATCGAGGCGCTCCGGGAGAGCCTCGACGGCCTGATGCGACGGCCGGACGCGGCGGTGAACGTGGTGATGAACCTGGCCCCCGTGGCCTGCCTCTCGGGCCGGGCGATCGGCGTGATCATGGCCCATCACCTGAAATTGAGGCGTCAGGGGGGGGGCCTCCGGCTGGCCCAGCCGGCCCCGGCGGTCCGGGTGGCCCTGGAGGTGGTGGGGCTGCAATCGCTGATCGAGATGTTCCCGAGCCTCGACGAGGCGGTCCTGGACGCCTGGCCTCGGTGACCGGGACGTTTGCCGTAAGGCGGTTTGTTGACTATGCTTGAAGGAAAGGAGCACGCACGCGCCGACCCGCGGCCCAGTCGAACGGGTGAGCCTGATGAGATGGCTGATCGACGGCTACAACCTGATGCACGCGGCCGGACGGATGGACCGTCGGTTCGGCCCCGACGGCCTGCGCAGGGCCCGGCAGCGGTTCCTGAACGAGCTGGCGATCACGCTCGGCGAGCGGCAGGCGTCGTCCACCACCATCGTCTTCGATGCGTCGACGCTCCCCCTGAACCAGGCGCCCGAGTCGACCTTCAAGGGGATGACGGTGATCTACGCGATCGACGACGAGGACGCCGATACCCGGATCGAGCGCCTGATCGCCCGGGATTCGGCCCCGCGGTCGCTCACGGTGGTGTCGAGCGACCGGCGGATCCGGAGGGCCGCCGAGCGGAGGCGGGCGACCTCGCGGTCGTCGGACGACTTCCTCGATTTCCTCGATCAATTGCGATCGCGTCGCCGCGTGCCGAAGCCGCTGGAGTCGGCCCCCGACGATCTGGAACGCGCCCGCCCGGATCGCCCGACTCCCGAGGAGGTCGATGCCTGGGTCCTCGAATTCGAGGAGCCGATCGCGTCGCTCGATCAGGCTCGCCAGGATGCGGCCCCCTCCCTGGACTGGTGGAGCGACCTCGACCTGGACGAGGTGGCCCGGGAGGTGGAGCGGGAATTCCGCCAGCATCTCCGCGTCATGCCCCGCAATCCGAGACGCTGAGGTCGTGCGGTGGGGTCTGGCAGCGTGCCTTGTTCGTTTGGTAAAACCAATTTCCGAAGCACGCCGCGAGGATCGAATCGAGGCTCCGGCCCCGACCCGCCTGGAGTTGAGCGGCTCGCCGTGGTCGACGGTGACGGCCCTCGATCCGCTCCTCCGCCGGGCGTCTCGATCTTCGACCGAGCGGGGCGGCCTGGCCCGGACTGGCTCTCGTTCCACCGATCCCTCGGATCGACGAGCCGATCGTCCCCGTTGCGGTCGATCCGATCGCCATCGCTCGGGGGCGACGGGCCGAGACCGCGGCCAGCCTCGTCTCGTGTGCTCGCACCGCCCCTCATTCTCATGGTACGGGACTCATTGGGTTCGACCGACTCCCGAAGCCCGAGGCCGACTCGAATTCCGAAGGATAGCGACCGACGATGAAGATTCACGAATACCAGGGCAAGGACCTCTTGAAGGCCGCCGGAGTCGCCGTCCAGGAGGGGAAGGTCGTCTCGACCCCCGAGGAAGCCGCGAAGGCCTTCGAGCAGCTCGGGTGCGAGCTGGCGGTGGTCAAGGCCCAGGTCCACGCGGGGGGCCGCGGCAAGGGGATCGCGATCGGCCCCGACGCCGACCGGGCCGACGCCCTGGCCATCGCCTCGGGACAGAAGCCTCGCCCCGACGGGGTGGCCCGCGGCGTCCAACTGGTCCGGAGCGCCGACGAGGCGCGCAAGGCCGCCGAGAGCCTGCTGAACAAGACGCTCATCACCTATCAGACCGGGGTTGATGGGGCGAAGATCAACAAGATGCTCGTCGCGGTCGGCCACGACATCTCGCGGGAGCTGTATCTGGGCCTGGCGGTCGATCGCGCCGTGCAGGCGCCGGTCCTGATGGCCTCGACCGAGGGCGGTGTCGAGATCGAGGAGGTCGCCCAGAAGACCCCCGAGAAGATCCACCGGGAGACGATCGACGTCGGGATCGGCCTGGCCGATTTCCAGGCCCGCAAGCTGGTCAAGGCGTTGCAACTGGAGGGGCCGGCGGCGAAGAACGGCCAGAAGTTCTTCAAGAACTTCGTGCGCTTCTTCCTCGATTCCGACTGCTCGCTCGCCGAGATCAACCCCTTGATCGTGACCGACGCCGGCGAAGTGCTGGCGCTCGACTGCAAGCTGAACTTCGATGACAACGCGATGTACCGCCACCCCGACATCGCCGCCTTGATCGACCCGGCCGAGGAAGACGCGAACGAGATGAGGGCCGCCGAGCACGGCCTGTCGTACGTGCAGCTCGACGGTGACATCGCCTGCCTGGTCAACGGGGCCGGCCTGGCGATGTCGACGATGGACGTGATCAAGTATCACGGCGGCGAGCCGGCGAACTTCCTCGACGTGGGGGGCGGGGCGAACAAGGATCAGGTGCTCGAGGCGTTCCGGATCTTGCTGGCCTCGGACAAGGTCAAGGCGGTCCTGGTGAACATCTTCGGCGGGATCATGAAGTGCGACACGATCGCCGCCGCCCTGCTGGCCGCCTACGACGAGATCGACTTCAAGCTCCCGCTCGTCGTCCGCCTGGAGGGGACGAACGTCGAACAGGGGATGAAGCTGCTCGAGGAGTCGGGCCGGAAGATCATCACCGCCAAGGGTTTGACCGACGCGGCCCAGAAGGTCGTGGCCGCGGCGCAGTCGTCCTGATCGGTCTCGGGCCGGTTGGGTCAGCACGGCCGAGCGTCGGTCAGGCGACCGGGAATCATCACGTGGGGTGGGCGCCGCCCATCGTTTCAGAAATCGGTGGGGTCGCCCACCTTGACTCGCCCTGAACTCACAAAGAAGACCATGAGCATCCTTGTCGACAAGAACACCCGATTGATTTGCCAGGGCATCACCGGGAAGGCCGGGGCCTTTCATTCGGAGCAGTGCAAGGCCTACGGCACGCAGCTCGTCGGCGGCGTGACCCCCGGGAAGGGGGGGACGACGACCCTGGGTGTGCCGGTCTTCGACACGGTGGATGAGGCGGTGACCGAGACGGGGGCCGACGCCTCGATGATCTTCGTGCCGCCGCCCTTCGCCGCCGACTCGATCATGGAGGCGGCCGACGCCGGCATCCGGGTGATCATCGCGATCACCGAGGGGATCCCGGTGCTGGACATGGCCCGGGCCGTGGCCTACCTGAAGGCGCATCACCCGTCGGCCCGGCTCGTCGGCCCGAATTGCCCGGGGGTGATCACCCCGGGGGCCTGCAAGATCGGGATCATGCCGGGCTATATTCACAAGCCGGGTCGCGTGGGGGTGGTCAGCCGATCGGGGACTTTGACCTATGAGGCGGTCTGGCAGTTGACCAACCTGGGCATCGGCCAGAGCACCTGCGTCGGCATCGGCGGCGACCCGGTCAACGGCACCGACTTCGTCGCCGTCCTGAAGATGTTCCAGGACGACCCCGACACCGATGCCGTGATGATGATGGGCGAGATCGGCGGCAACGCCGAGGAGCAGGCGGCAGCCTATGTGAAGTCGGGGGCGTTCACCAAGCCGATCGCCGCCTTCATCGCCGGCCAGACGGCCCCTCCCGGCAAGCGGATGGGGCACGCCGGCGCGATCATCTCGGGCGGGTCGGGCAAGGCCTCGGACAAGATCGCCGCGCTCGAAGGGGCGGGGATCCTGGTGGCCAAGAGCCCGGCCGACATGGGGGTGACGCTCAAGGAGGCCATGGCCAACGCCTGACGGCATCGCCGGCCGGTTTTCCCCCTCGATCCCCCCCCTTTTTGGAGCGACCGTTGGCGCCCGATCACTCTGACGAGATCCGGGAACCGGGAGGCCCGGCCCGCGAGGGAGGGGGCGAGAATCCCTGGACGACCCTCTCCGGCGCGGTCCACTACGAGAACCCCTGGATCGCGGTGCGGGAGGATCAGGTGATCCGGCCCGACGGTTCGCCCGGGATTTACGGGGTCGTGCATTTCAAGAATCGCGCGGTCGGCGTGCTCCCGGTCGAGGAGGATGGCTCGCTCTGGCTGGTCGGGCAGTACCGCTATCCGCTCGATTCCTACTCGTGGGAGATCCCGGAAGGAGGGTGCCCGCCCGACGAGTCTCCGGAGGAGACCGCCCGCCGCGAGCTGGCCGAGGAGACGGGGCTGACGGCCGAGCACTGGGAATCGCTCGGGACGATGCACCTGTCGAACTCGGTGAGCGACGAGGTCGCCTACCTGTATCGGGCCACCCGGTTGACCCGGGGGCAAGGCCAGCCGGAACCGACCGAACGACTGCAAGTGCGCCGGGTCTCGTGGGACGAGGCGCGTGCCATGCTCGATCGGGGCGAAATCACCGACTCGATGAGCATGGTCGCCCTGCTGAAGGAGGCTCTCCGTCGCCCCTGAGCCCCGGCCTGCGGTCGTCGTCGCCGAGAGGGGTCGGATGGATCGAGATTCACCGACGTCGCGATGCCATGACGGGACCCGTCGCCCGTGCCAGCGGTGACGGATCCGAACTCAGGGGGCGAAGACCGATGCTCGCAATTCAGAAGATACTCGTGCCCCTGGATCACGAGGCCGAGCCGCCGAACGCGGTGGATCGGGCGATCCGGCTCGCGGACCATTTCCACGCCTCGATCACGTTGCTGGGGCTCGTGCAGGAATTGCCCTGGTACGCCCGGATCGCCTTGCACGACGCGGACCGCGTCGACCAGGCCGTCCTCGACGACGCCCGCCGGCGGGTCGAGGCGGCCGCCGACCGGGTCTCGGCGGCCGGGGTGGGCGTGGAGACCCGGGTGGCCCGCGGGCGTCCCGCCGTGGAGTCGGTCCGCGAGGCGGTCCGGGGCGGCCACGACCTGCTCGTGAAGGATGCGGCGGCGTCCGATGAGGGGGCCTTCCACTCGGCGGATCGGCAGATCTTGCGGACCTGTCCCTGCCCGGTCTGGCTCTCCCGGTCGGGCGGGCCGAGAGATCCCGGGGCCAGGGAACGGATGTTGGCGCTCGTGGATCCGGCCCCGATGGGCGGCGCCCCCGAGTCGTCGGCGGATCGGGAGTCCGTCGGCACTCGCGTCCTCGACCTGGCGGTGGCCCTGGCCGACGCCGATGCGGCCGAGCTGATCGTCGCCCACGTCTGGGACGCCGAGGCCCAGGGGATCCTCCGCAACTGCGGATACAGTGACGAGCAGATCCAGACCTATGTGAACAATGTTCGGTCCGGGGCCGCCCGGGCGCTCGACCGCCTGGTCGCGCGGCACCGGGGGCGGATCGGCTCGGAGGCGGTGCAACTGCTCCGGGGGGCGCCGAACGCGGTCATCCCCGAGTTCGTCGAGGCGCAGCGGATCGACGTCATCATCATGGGGACGATGGCCCGATCGGGGGTCGCGGGCATGCTGATCGGGAACACGGCCGAGTCGCTGCTCGGCCAGGCCTCCTGCTCGATCCTCGCGGTGAAGCCCGGGGGGTTCGTCTCGCCGATCCACGCCGACGCCCCGGACGACCCGGGTCGCCCGGGGTGATGGGCCCTCAGCGTCGCGTGCTCTGATGCGAATGCGAGGGTCCTCGCCGCGGGGCGGGGGCGTCGAGGGGCGGGGAGATCCGGGATTCAGGGGAGTGTTCCGGAACACCCGCTTTCTTCGCCGCCGCTTCTTTGCTATGATCAAAATCGGTTGGTTTGACGACCGAGAGAGCGAGGTGGGACCGTTACTGGCGCCTGCATCCGTCTTCCTCCTTCGCCGTTCCCGCCAAATCGGGCTTACGCTGAGCCCCTTTCTCTCCGGCCCGGAAAGTATCGAGGGGCCGGTCTGTCTGCGTCCAGGAGAGTTGTGGTGGGTAAGAAACTCTACGTCGGCAACCTGACCTACTCGGTCAACAGTTCAGACCTGGAGCAGTTGTTCTCGCAGTTCGGTACCGTCCAAAGTGCTCAGGTGATTGAGGACCGCGAGACGGGCCGCAGCAAGGGCTTCGGCTTCGTTGAGATGGATACCGAGTCCGAGGCCCAGGCCGCCATCGACGGCCTGAACGACCGCGAGCACGACGGCCGCCGGCTGACCGTGAACGAGGCCAAGCCCCGGGAAGACCGCGGCGGCGGCGGCTACGGCGGCGGCCGGGGCCGGAGCGGCGGCGGCGGCGGCTACGGCGGCGGCGGTGGTTACGGGGGAGGCGGCGGCCGGCGTTATTGATCGCCCGCCACCACGAGGCTTTTCGGGGAGCTCGCGCGTGCGGGCTCCTCGTCCGCTCCGGCGGTCGCCCCTGGAATGGCATCCTCGGTGACCCGTTCCCCAACCACCGGGAGGCCTTGATGAGTTCGAAGCATCTGCACATGCCGGTCTCGACCCGGGCTCGCTGCCCGGTCTGCCAGCAACCCGTCTACTCTCGGGCCGGAATTCATCCGCAATGCGCCGTCCGGCAGGCCGAACCGCCTCGCCCCAAGGCCAAGGCGGCCAAATCAGCCTCCGAGTCGCCGGCCCCCGTCTCCGGGGGCAACGAGGCGGTCTGAGTCGTCGCCCGCGCGTCTCCGCCTCGGCGCGGCCCGAACGGTGTGTTTGACGAGCGGTCGCGGAGCCCTCGACGCTCCAGGTCCTCGGGACACCGTCGAAATGAACGTTGCGCGCGGAAGGCTCGGATGCAATCGCCTCCAGGCCGACCGGCCATCGGATGATCAACCGGGGGATCGTGCTCGCCAGACGAGCGCGTGCCCCCTGACGCATCGACACCGATACCGCCCGTCCCTCGGCCGCCTGACGCGGAGGTACTGCGCGCCGCACCCGCGACAGGTCGCTTCCCAGCGTGCCGCCCCCTCGGCCGACGGCGGGGCGGCGGGCTTGCGGGCGGGATCGCCCTTGTACTCGAAGGTCAGGGGAGACCGGGCGGCGCACTTGCAGCGATAGCCGCGCAGGCTCTTCGGTTGCCGGTAGAAGTGGGCCGTCTGATTGCACGAGGGACAGGTGGCCTGCCAGTCGCCCGGCTCGACGACCGCGCTCGACGAGGACTCGCAGGAACGGGGGGTCGCCCCCAGTTGCCTGGCGATCGCCTTCCAGGCCGGCCCGTGGCCGGCCCCCGGCCCGGCGATCGCGTGGGCGATCTCGTGCAGGAGGGTGTCGAGGACGGTCTCGGCGGGGCTATGCCGGGCATAATACTCGGAGATCTCGATCTGCTTCGTCGCGTACTTGCACGCCCCGAGCCGTCGCCTGGTCCTGGCCAATCCGAATCGCCACTCCTGCAATCCGTACCTGGCCAGTTCCCTGCGGGCGACGACGTGGAGTTGCTCCAGATCCATGGGGATGACTCACCCGGGGGTTTGGGGTCCGCCGCTCGCGAGCGATCGCAGTGCGGATCGCGTCGGCAATTATCGTCGAATTCCCCCGCCGACCGCCAGGAGCGTTGAGCCTTTTCCCGGATGGTCTCACCTGCGGGCGCTGATGCCGGCCTCGATGGTTTCGACCTCACGTGCGGCCGGAGGCGGGAGGTGTTGCACGCTTGATCCCCTGCAGGTCGTCCGGGAGGATGGGCGGATCGAGGGCCGGTGCCGGACCCGGACCCCGATGGGTTCATCACTCCTGTCTGAGGGCGTGCCATGAGTCGACCCCGGTTGAGCCGATGGTTTTACGGGATTCTTGCCGGACTCGTGGGCCAGGGCGTGGCCTCCGGTTCGGGTCCCGAGGAAGGCCGGCCGCCCAATGTGGTCCTGATCGTGGCCGACGACCTGGGGTATGCCGAACTCGGGTGCTTCGGCCAGAAACGGATCAGGACGCCGGTCCTCGACCGCTTGGCGTTCGAGGGGATGCGGCTGACCTCCTTCTACAGCGGCAGCCCCGTCTGCGCCCCGGCCCGCTGCACGCTGATGACCGGCAAGCACACGGGCCATTCCTTCGTGCGGAACAATGGGAACCCCCCGGGCCGGGTCCGGGACGACGATCGCGGCCTCTTCCCGGGCCAGAATCCCATCCCCGACGATGAGGTGACGCTCGCCGAGCTGTTCAAGCGTCGGGGGTACGCGACCGGGGCGATCGGCAAGTGGGGGCTCGGTTTCGAGGGGTCGTCGGGCGATCCGAACCGCCAGGGCTTCGACCTCTTCTTCGGCTATCTCTGCCAGGCCCACGCGCACAATCACTACCCGAGGTTCCTCTGGCGCAATGGCGAGCAGGTCCCGCTGCCCGGCAACGATCGCGGCCAGACCGGCGCCATCCACGCCCAGGAGCGGTTCTCGGAGGAGGCGCTCCGGTTCGTCGAGGAGCATCGGGATCGCCCCTTCTTCCTCTACCTGCCGTTCACCATCCCCCACGTGTCGATCCAGGCTCCCGAGGAATGGATCGCCCGGTACCGTGGCACGCTCGGCGACGATCCCGGATGGATCAACGAGAGTCCGAGGGGTTATACGTCGCACCCGACGCCCCACGCCGGCTACGCGGCCATGGTCAGCTACCTCGACCACGAGATCGGTCGCATCCTCGACAGGATCGACGAGTTCGGCCTGACCGGAGAGACGATCGTCCTCTTCACGTCGGACAACGGCCCGACCCACGACCGCGTGGGGGGGGCGGACAGCGCCTTCTTCGACTCCAACGGCCCGTTCCGAGGCCTGAAAGGGCAGGTCTACGAGGGCGGCCTGCGCGTGCCGACCATCGCCCGATGGCCCGGCCGCATCCCCGAGGGGACCGAGAGCGACGCGGTCGGCTACTTCCCCGACCTCCTGCCGACGCTCCTCGACCTGGCAGGGGCATCGGACCTGATCCCCGAGTCGATCGACGGCCTGAGCCTGGCGCCGACCCTGCTCGGCTCCCCCGGAGACCAGGCCGGGCACGACTGGCTCTACTGGGAATTCCCGGGCTACGGGGGGCAGCAGGCCCTCCGGCTCGGCGACTGGAAGGGGGTTCGCACCGACCTGATGCGCGGCGAGGATCTGGGTCTTGAGCTCTACAATCTCGCCTCCGACCCCGGGGAATTGCACGACCGCTCGGCAGAACACCCGGAGATCGTGGACCGGATCGAACGCCTGATGTTCGAGGCGAGGGAGCCTTCGGCCCTCTTCCCGATCCCGGTGCTCGACGCCCTGGGGCCGCCCGATGATCGGCCTTAATTCGCCAGGAAAGGGCCCGGCGGGCGTCGGCCGTTGAGCGGCGTCCCGAGGCCCGCCCAGTAGAGCCGGATCGAGCCGTCGTGGCCCGCCGAGGCCAGGGTGCGGCCGTCGGGGGAGAAGGCCACCGCGTTGACGCCGCCGTCGTGGTCGGTCAGGGACAGGTGCGCCTCGCCGGTGGCGACGTCCAGCAGGGAGACGACCCCATCCTGCCCGGCCGTGGCCAGCAATCGCCCGTCGGGGCTGAAGGCCAGGTCGCTCAGCTCCTCGGCGTGTCGCAGCATGCGGCGGACCCGTTCCCGGCCGCTCGAAGCGTCCCAGAGGATGA
This sequence comes from Tautonia sp. JC769, assembly GCF_040717455.1. Taxonomy (NCBI): domain Bacteria; kingdom Pseudomonadati; phylum Planctomycetota; class Planctomycetia; order Isosphaerales; family Isosphaeraceae; genus Tautonia; species Tautonia sp. JC769. Next base: position 162,068 of record NZ_JBFEFH010000004.1, on the reverse strand, counting down.
CCGAGCCGAGGTTGTCGCCACCGGCCAGGACCCGGCCGTCGGGGCTGAAGGCGATGCAGGTCACCGCCGAGGTGGCGGAGGTGGTCGAACCGGCCGCGAAGGAGCCGAGCCGGCGCCTCGTGCGCAGATCGAAGAGCAGCACCCGGGCCTCGTCGTCGGCCACGGCAAGCACCCGGCCATCGGGCCGGAAGGCCAGGCCCCGAATCTTGGCCCCGCTCCCCGGGAGCCGGGCGTGCTCTTTTCCGGTGGCGGCGTCCCAGAGGACGACCTCGCCGAGGTCGCCGCCGGCGGCCAGGATCGCCCCATCCGGGCTGAAGGCCAGGTCGCGGACCCGGGCGTCGTGTCCCCGGTACTCCCTGGAGAGCCCGCCGGCGTCGAGGTCCCAGCCGAGGATCCTCCCGAGGAAGTCGGCCGACACCAGGAGTCGCGTGTCGGGGGCCATCGCCAGGCACGAGGACCAGCCTTCGTGCCCCTCGAACTCGCCGAGCAGCGCCCCCGACTCGAGATCCCAGACCTTGACCAGCCCGTCCCCGCCGAACGAGGCCAATCGACGGCTGTCGTTCGCGAACGCTACGTCCCAGGCCTCGTCGGCGTGGCCCTCGAGCTGAGGGAGATCGGGGAGCGGCTCGGGGTGCCAGAGCATCACCTGGCCGTTCCCCATGCCGATCACCACGTCGGGCTTCCCCGGGAGGAATTCGGCGGCGTTCACCGGGCTTGAGAGCCCTCCGAGCGGCTCGCTGCCCGTCTCGATGCCGGTTCCGATCACGGCGGCCCGCCTCGATTCGTCCGCAACGAAGAGCCGATCGCCGTCTCCCGAGAAGACAACGTGATTGATGAGGTCGTCGGACCACGGTTCGGAGCGGACCAGGCGGCCGGTCGTCGCGTCCCGGTATTCCAGCTCGCGGCCCGCCGTCGAGACGATCGGCCCGCCATCGACGGGGGCGGCCGAGAGGAAGGCGTTGTCGGCCAGGGGGATGCGACGGGCCCTCGCCTTCGCCTGCAACGGCAGGTCGAAGAGGATCAGGTCGCGCGGTTCCCCCGCCCCCGCCCGGCGTTCGATCGGCAGGATCGAGGCGACGCATCGGCCGTCGGGACGGATCGAGAGTTCCCTGGCCTCGCGGACCAGGACGATCGACAGCCGACGGCCCGTCGCGAGCCCCACCTCGATCGACTCGACCAGCGGGACTCCCCTGCCCTCGTCCCGACGGCCAACCACCAGGGTCGACCCGTCGGGGGAGAAGGCGCCCGGAATCGCGAGCTCCAGGTCCTCCACCTCGACCAGGTCGACCCGGCCGTCGGTCAGGGAGAGCAGCGCGAGGGCCTCTCGACGATCGGCCTCGGCCTTCTGCTCGGCGTCGAGCGGGGGCGAGGCGACCGTCCGCCACCGATCGAGGTCGTCGATCAGGCGGTCATCGACGTTGAGCACCGCCAGCGATCCGTCGGGGGTGATCGGCCCGACCGACCACGTGTAGAGGCCCCCGAGGGCCGGCGGGGGGAGCCTCCGCACGCGGGGGCGTTCCCCGGACCGGGAGTCGAGCCGCCACCAGCCGACGCTCCCCCGGGTATTGGCCAGCACGTCCCCCCGAGTCCCGGCGGCGACGTGCTCGACCAGGCCGGGCAGGACCCCCAGGACCGTGCGATCGCCCCGGAGCCGGCGGTACAGGTAGTGCCAGGCGAAGTCGAGCTGGTCGTCGCCGTCGAGGGCGGGGACGAGCTGCAGGAGCCGCTGCTGGGCCTGCGTCACCCGACCCCGGTTGGCGTCTTCCTGGGCGAGGGCGAGCGTGGCCACGTACCGCAGGCGACGCTCCCCCTCCAGCGCCCGCTGGGTCTCGGCCCGGGCGAGTTCCAGCCGGGCGTTCGAGCGGGACAGGGCGATCGCCGAGCCGAGGCTCAGGGCGATCGTCAGCACCCCCAGGCCGACCAGGGCCGCCCGGGCCGGATGCCGGGCCGACCACCGCGCCAGGCGGTGCACGCGGCCCAGGGGGCGGGCCTCGGTCGGCTCGCCGGCCAGCACCCGGTCGAGGTCCTCGGCCAGCGCCCGGGCCGATCGGTAGCGCGACTCGGGCCGTTTCTCCAGGCAGCGGAGGCACACGGCCTCCAGGTCCTTCGGGATCTCGGGGCGGGCCTTCCGGAGGGCCTCGGGGGGGCGGGAGAGGACCTCGTGCATCAGCTTGATCGGGGTCTCGGCCTGATGCGGGGGCCGTCCCGCGAGCAGCTCGAACAGGATCGCCCCCAGGCCATACAGATCCGCCGGAGGGCCGATGGCATTCGGCCGGCCCTCGATCAGCTCGGGGGCCATGTAGGGCGGCGTGCCCATCGGCCGGGCGGCGGTCGACGTGCTCGGGGCCGAGTCGAGCAGCCGGGCCAGCCCGAAGTCGGTGAGTCGGAGGACCGGGTCCCCGTCGGGAGCGTGCGGCGGCTCGATCAGGACGTTGCCGGGCTTGAGGTCGCAGTGCAGGAGGCCCCTCGCGTGGATATGGGCCACGGCCTCGGCCAGGACCCGGGCCAGCCGGGCCGCGAGGAGCGGGTCGAGCGGCCTCGGCTGCTCGCGGAGCCATCGCCCCAGGTTCGGCCCCTCGCAATAGGCGCTGGCGATGTAGCAGATGGGGCCGACCTGACCGGCCTCGAAGACCGGGACCAGGTGCGGGTGGTCGAGCCGGGCGGCGATGCGGGCCTCGCGGAGGAAGCGTCGGCGCGTGTCGGGGGTGACCAGGGCGTCGGCCCGGGGGAGTTTCAGGGCGACCATGCGGTCCATGTCCGGGTCGTAGGCCCGGTAGACGACGCCGAACCCCCCTCGACCCAGCTCGCGATCGATCACGAATCGGCCGAGGGGGGGGAATTGGCCGTCGATGGCCCCGGGGCCCGGCTCGGCCGACGCCTTCGGGCGACCCGGGGCGGGTCCCTCATGCTCGGGCCGCCCGTCCGGATGCTGGTGCAGCAGGTGCAGGAGCTCTCCCAGTTGCTCCAGCTCGACCCGCTCCGGACCGGGCCAATCGTCGGGGAGGGTGTCTCCCTGGAGCAGGAGCTCGTCGAAGTCGGTCTTCGCGAACCAATCGGGGAGCGAAGGGACGCGCGAATCATCCCCCTCGGTCGGCTTGTCGTCGGTCGGGTCGTCCGCCATGATCGTTCGCCCTCCTGACGATTGTGGACTCCGGGCGGGGACGGCCGATTCTCCTCGCCATCGGGACGATCCGATCGACCCCCCCACCCATCGACCAATCATAACACGTTGCCCCCCGCGGCGGGAGCGCCCGCCGATGACCCGACGCTCGGCCCCCCGATCGGATTCCCTCCGCGGCTTCTCCTCGACCGATCGGCCACGAGGCCGAACGGCCATATTGGTAAGCCCTGGACGCCTGCTCCCCGATCGTCAGGCACGCCATGGCCCTGATCGACACGCCGGCGACGCGTGATCCCATTCAGCAACGCGCATGAAAAAACCCGCCGTCTCGGCGGGTTTCTCGTGAGCTGGGGAACTAGGATTCGAACCTAGACTACTTGATCCAGAGTCAAGCGTGCTACCGTTACACCATTCCCCAATTCGGAGAGCAGCCGAAGACACCACGAAGCGGTGGTGAAAAAAAACGGGGCGAGGATCCTCGATCGAATCACGTCGAGTGGAACCAGGCAGGAGGGATATTTAATCAACACCGGGGCCGGAGTTCAAGGCCGATTGGCAGGGTCGCTCGCCGAATCGTTCGAAGTTGCGGGAAAATCGGCGAGATGAGCGGATGCGGCTATAGGAGAGAAGAGAAGGGAGAGGAGGCGATTTGCGAAGTCGGGGACATCGCATGGAGCCGGTTCGACGTGGTTTCGGGACGAGCGGGGATCGCCGATGTACCGAGGGCCGAGGCCGGTTGATTGGCCTCGGCGGGAAGGTTCGTGTGGGGGGACCGGACTCCAGGGGGTCAGAGGCGACGATGGCCTTGAGGGGCGCGGCCCCGGAGGGGGCGGGGCTGTCCGGGCCGGGGGTCGGGAGGGATCAGGGGGCCGGCCGGAACAGGAGTTCCTCGGCAGTCCGGGTGAGGAGCCAGCGTCGGTCGTCGTCATCGAGGAAATCGAGATGCGATCGGATCAGGTCGATGCTGCTTTCATACGAGTGATCGACCACCTGGAACGGGCAATCGCTTTCCCACATGCAGCGGCGGGGTCCATAGGCGTCGATCACGCGGCGAATCAAGGGGGCCAGGTCACGGTAGGGAGGTCCCATGGGACTGAGCGCGTAGAAGGCCCCGATCTTGACATAGGCATTGGGGTTCCGGGAGAGATCGCAGAGGGCCGCGATGTCGGCCGATCGGAACTGGCCATCGACGCCGATCCGGGCCAGGTGGTCGACGATGAACGCGGTCTCCGGATAGGCCCGGCAGGCCCGATCGACCTCCGGCAACGCATCAGGGTCGATCAGGAAGCTGATGGCCTGCCGCGTCTCGGGGGCCTTGGAGAACATCGCGTCGTAGCCGGGGTGATCGAGCCACCGATCGATCGGGAGGTTGAGCAACTGCGGTTGGACGCGGAAGGCTCGGACCCCCTTCGTCGCCAGGGCCGCCATCTCGGCGGCGGGGTCCCGGCCCTCGGGGTCGATGATCGCCGTGCCGACGAAGCGATCGGGGTACGCGGCGATCATGTCGAGCATGTACGTATTGTCGAATCCGTAGTAGCTCATCTGAATCAGGTTCACCCGACCCACCCCCGAGGGGCGGCACGTCGCCAGCAGCTCCTCGGCCGTGAACGAGGGGGGCTGCATGTCGTCGCGGGTGAAGCCCTCGGCAAGGGGGTAGCGATCGAGGTCGGGTGTCCAGATGTGGGAATGAGCGTCGATGTAGGGCTCGTCTTCGATCGAGAGCGGGGCCACCCGGGCCTGCGCATCCACCTGGGCATCCGTCCGGGCGGCATTCCGCTCCTGGGCCGCCCCGCCGGCGCGGCGCGGTCGTCCGGCGAGGGAGAGGCCGGCGACCCCGGCCAGGGCTGCCCCCATCAGGTTGCGTCGGGAGATCGTCGTCGATGGGAGAGTCGTCGGGCCGTCCGGACGCCCCGGTTCGAGGTCGTTTGATTCGATTCCCATCGCGAGTGCTCCTTGGGCGGTATCCAGCGGCAGTCGGATTTCGGGCGGACCAATCGGACGGCTATCGCAGCACCCCGAGCGACGCGTGTCAAGCATCGGCATCCGATTCTCATCACGCGATCGCCAGGGGGCGTGACGCCTCATCGGCCGGGATTGCTGCGTGCTGGCCCGGCCCGGGGTGGCGGTTTACCATCGGGTTGATTGCGCGGCGTGCACCAAGCGGTCGCTTCGGTCCCAATCAGAACTCAGAATCGAGTAGCGTCATGCGTCGAAGCCCCTCGAACGATCGGACCGACCCCGTTTCCGAGAAGGTCCGCCTCCTCCGGGCCGCCTACGAGGACGGGCGGTTCGACCTGGCCCTCTCGCTGGCGGAGTCGATCCGAGACACGATTCACTGCGATCGCCAGAAGTCGGAGGATCCGGGGCCGGCGCACCTGGATGCCGACGGGTTCGTCGCCGTCGGGGAGCTCCCCGGGCCCTGGGCCGACTGGGCACGCGGCTGGGAGTTCGTGCAGGCCCTGTCATTGTTCGAGACGATCGGGCAGGCTCGTGATCGCGAACCGATCGAGATTCGCCTCCGACTCCGGGCCGACCAGGCGACCGACCCGGCCCGGGAACTCCGGGTCGCTCGCGTCGACCCGGCGCTCGGGACGCTGGAGGAGTTGCCCTCGCAGGTCTCCGGGGTGACCCGGTCCGATCGGGGCTGGCGATGCCGCCTGGCCTTCCTCGCCGACGTCCCCCAGCACGACCGGTCCTCCTACCTCGTCTTCACCGGCAACCCCAACGCCGAGCGCCCGGAGTACGTCACCGACCTGACGGTCGACGGCGAGGGCTACGCGCTGGAGATCAGCAATCAGCATTACGTCGCGCAGCTCTCCGCGCAGGTCGGCCAGCTCGAACGCCTGGTCTCTCGTCGGCAGCACGGCCTGGAGCTCTACGCCGGGGGCAAGGGGCACGGCGAACCCCCCGGGATCGACTGGGCACATGATTATGTCGACCAGGGGTCATTCCAGAAGCTCCGGGTGCGCAACTGGGCCGAATGCCCCGATTACGAGATCGAGCGGGGCCCGGTCTTCGTCCGGGTCCGGCGCTGGGGATTCCCGCACAGCCCCATCCACCCGCTCTTCACGCCGAGCCGCATGCACATCGACCAGACCTACACCTTCCACGCCGGCCTCCCGTACTTCGTCAAGGAAGGGACCATGGAGGTCATCAAGGATCTCCGGATCGAGGCCATGCGCGACGACGAGTGGGTCTTCTCCGGCTACTCCTACACGAACCTCATCTGGTTCGACGCCTCGGGCAAATTGCACGACGGCCCGATCCCCCCCGAGTCGGCCGACGATCTCTGGGGCGTCGGGTTCTACAACGACCGCAGCCACGACGCCTTCCTCGCCTTCTGGCTGGAGCATCGGGTCGAGGGGCACGACCGGATCGACCACTCCGGCTCGCCGACCCTCTTCTACGAGGGGCACGGGCAGCTCTGGAGCCGATACCCGGCGCAGAAGACGCTGCTGAAGGCCGGCACCGTCTTCCATCAACGCAACGCCTATCACCTGTTCGCCCACTCGGGGAGCGATGACGCCGAGTCCCTGGAGGCCATGCGTCATCGGCTCTTGAATCCGATCGAGTGCCGCGCGGACGGACTCCCCCAGGTTCCCCGCCCGCAGGCCCTCGGTGCGCTCGCCCGAGGCGGAGAGACCGAGGAGTTCGGGCCGCTCAAGCGCAAGATCTGGCAGGCCCTGCATCGGGTGAAGGACGAGCAGCTCTACACCGCCGAGGCCAGCATCGTCGACCTCGGCTACGTCTACGATGTCCGCGTCCGGGCCGGGATCGCCCAAGTGCTCGTCACCATGCCGCACCGCGGCCGCCCGGTCCACGATTTCCTCGTCTCCCAGGGCGGAGGACGGGTGAGCGAGGGGATCCGCGAACATGTGCTCAGGGTCGACGGGATTCGGGACGTCGTCGTCGACCTGACCTGGAACCCCCCCTGGACGATCGCCCGCCTGTCCGATCAGGGACGCCAAGCGATGGGCCTGGAGCCGTCCTGATCGGACGATCGAGCCTCAACCGGCCCGGAACCCGGAGGAGGAAACGGGATCGTCCTCCCCGGGGTCCGGGCACACCTTCGCGTCCAAAATCAGGGATAGGCGTACGGCGCGTCGAGTCCCATCGGGATCCCGAGCATCCAGTAGATCACCAGGAAGACCGTCCAGGCCACGAGGAAGACCACCGAATAGGGCAGCATCAGCGACACGAGCGTGCCGATCCCCGTCCCCCTCACGTAGCGCTGGCAGTAGACCACCACCAGGGGGAAGTAGGGCATCAGGGGGGTGATGATGTTCGTGGTCGAGTCCCCCACGCGGTAGGCCGCCTGGGTCAGCTCGGGAGAGATGCCCAGTTGCATCAGCATCGGCACGAAGATCGGCGACAGCAAGGCCCACTTGGCCGAGGCCGATCCCACAAGCAGATTGACCGACCCGGTCAGGAGGATGATCCCGACGATCGTGACCTGCGGCGGCAATCGCAGCGCCCGCAGGCCGTCGGCCCCCTTCAGCGCCAACAATGCACCGATGTTCGAGTCATTGAACGCCTTGATGAACAAGGACGCGAAGAAGGCGAGGACGATGTAATACCCCATCGCCGCCATCGACTTGCTCATCCCCTTGACGATGTCCCGGTGGTCGTTGACCGTCCCGGCCACGTAGCCGTACACGACGCCCGGGATCAGGAAGAGGAGGAAGATCAAGGGGACGATCGATTGCATCAGCCGGGCCCTGGCGTCGGTCAAGCCCCCTTCGGGCGACCGCAAGGGGGAATCGGCCGGCATGCTCAGGACCCCGAGCGCGACGATGCTGCCGACCATCGCCACCAGGGCGGCCACCAGCCCTCGCCATTCGCGCTTGCCGAGCGACTCCATCGGCTGCAGGTCGGAGAGGTCCCCGTCGACCTTCGTCATGGCCAGCCGAGGCTCGATGACCCGGTCCGTCAGGTACCAACCCAGCAGGATGATGAGGGCCGACGACGCCGCCGTGAAGTACCAGTTGCAGAGCGGGTTCACCAGGCGGTCGGAGTCGATCACCTGCGCCCCGGCCTGCGTCAAGCCCTGGAGCAACGGGTCGATCCCCGACGGGATGAAGTTCGCGCTGAACCCCCCCGAGACCCCGGCGAAGGCCGCCGCGATCCCCGCCAGCGGATGCCGCCCGGCGGCATGGAAGATCACCCCCCCGAGCGGGATCACCAGCACATAACCGGCGTCGGCGGCCGTGTGGCTGACGATCGCCACCAGGATGAGCATGGGCGTCAACAGCGAACGAGACGTGATCCCCAGCAGGGCCTTCAATCCCGCATTGATGAAGCCGGTGTGCTCGGCCACCCCCACCCCGAGCAGGGCCACCAGCACCACCCCCAGCGGGTGGAAGCCGACGAATGTGGCGACCATGTTCGCCAGGAAGTCGGCCAGGCTCTCGCCGGTCAACTGGTTCTGGATCCGGATCGGCTCCTGGGTGACGGGATGGATCTCGGTGAACTCGATCGGGGCGAGCGCCGCCGACGCCCCCCAGACGACCACCATCAGGATCAGGAACAACACCGCCGGATCGGGCAGCATGTTGCCGAGCCGCTCGATCAGGTTCAAGGCGCGATCGATCGCCGATCTCCGGCTCTCGGGGTCGACCCCCGTGACCTGGGCGGGCGGGTCGGTCGCGTCGGGGGGCATCTGCGGCTGCTCGGGCTCGTCGTTCATCGGTCGCGTTGCTCGCCGATCGGGCCAAAAAGGGGCGGACCGAGTCGGGCTCGCCGCCGAGCCCCTCCGCCTCGACCCGTCCCGATTCTGACACGGACGGCGGGCCACGCAAGGGGGAGCCTCCCGCGACGGGGCCGGTCCCCGGCCGACGGGTTCGCGATCGACCGGGGTTCGGACGCCCTCCCCTTCCCGACTCAGGCCGACGCGTACCAGAGCGTCGCCAGCACGTGGCAGGCCGACCCGGCCAGGACGAACACGTGCCAGATCAAATGATGGAACTTCATCCGGTGCGCCGCGTAGAAGGCCACGCCGATCGTGTAGGCCATCCCGCCCGCCACCAGCAAGGCCAGCCCCCTCGGGTCCATCCGCTCGGTCACGGGGCCGACCACGAGCAAGATCAACCAGCCCATCACCAGATAGAGCCTGGTCCCTTGATAGGGGCGCAGCGACCCCGCGGCGATCGTCCGGCCGATCCCATACAGCGCCAGGCTCCAGACCGTGCCCAGCAAGAGCCAGCCCCAGGTCCCCCGCAGCACGCCGAGCGCGAACGGGGTATACGTCCCGGCGATCAGCAGGAAGATGGCCGCGCGGTCCACGACCTCGACCCGCCGCTTCGTCCGGCCTTCCGGCAGCGCATGGTGGAGCGCCGACGAGAGATAGACGACCACCATCGTCGTCCCGAAGATCGCCGCCGCCACCGCCGCGGTCGTCCCGCCGACCTCAAGTGCGCTGCCGATCAGGAAGGGGAAGACCATCAGGGCCGCCAGGAACCCGAGCCCGTGGCTCAGGGCATTGGCCCGTTCCTCGGCCTTCGTCCAGGGCCGCCATTCCTGCTCCTGCTGATCGCTCATCCAGTGGTGTCCGGCGTTCCGCGGTCGAACGGATTTGGGGATTCGTGGGTGGTCCACCTTCATCGGCTCGTTCCCCCGGCTCGTTCGTCTTGAAATGATAGGACCCGATGCCGCCGCGCTCTCGCTCATCTAAGATGGAAAAGCCTGAGCGATTGCGCAAATCAGGCCCGCCCCTCGCCCTGGACTCGCCGCCGTCATCCCTTGAGATCGGCTCCTGAGGATTTCTTCGATGAATCGGAATGCCGCCGTGGTGAACTTCGTGCGTTGGCAATCGACCGTGTTGGCCGCTTTGTTCGTTGCAACCCTCACCTTGACAACGGTTTCCGGCCAGGATGACGCCAAGCCTCGCGATCGCGTCTCGGAACTCCAGGAGCAGATCGAGGAACTCACCCGGGAACTCGAGGCGATCAAGGACGAGGAGGCCGAGCCTCCCGACCCCGGACCGCGGGCCCCGGCGGTCGACCCCGACTGGGTCGATCGCCTCCGGTGGCGGGCGATCGGCCCGGCCAACATGGGGGGGCGGATCATCGCCCTGGCGGTCGTCGAGTCCGACCCCAGCACCTTCTTCGTCGCCACGGCCTCGGGAGGGTTGCTCAAGACGACGAACAACGGCATCACCTTCGCCCACCTGTTCGACCGCGAGGCGAGCGTCTCGATCGGTGACGTCGCCGTGGCCCCCTCGGACCCGAACATCGTCTGGGTCGGCACCGGGGAGCAGAACCCGAGGAACTCGGTCTCCTACGGCGACGGCGTCTACAGGTCGACCGACGGCGGCACGACCTGGGCCAACATGGGGCTGGCCGAGTCGTTCCAGATCGGCCGGATCGTGATCCACCCGGAGGACCCGCAGACGGTCTACGTCGGGGCCCTCGGTCGGCTCTACGGGCCGAACGAGCAGCGCGGGCTGTTCAAGACGACCGACGGCGGCGCGACCTGGGACAAGATCCTCGACCTGGACGAGGACACCGGGGTCATCGACGCCGTCATGCACCCGAACGACCCGGACACCCTGCTCGTGGCCGCCTACGAGCGTCGTCGCGACGAGTTCGACGTCGGCGACCCGGCCGTCAAGTACGGCGAGAAGGCCGGCATCTACAAGACCACCGACGGCGGCCGATCGTTCACGCGGATCACCGAGGGCCTGCCGACCTGCAAGCTCGGCCGCATCGGGCTGAACTACTCCCGGTCGAATCCGGAGGTCGTCTTCGCCATCGTCGAGTCGGAACGCATCGGCGAGGGGCCCCGGATCCCGGAAGGCAAGCAGCCGGCCCTGATGGGCATCCAGGGGGAGGACTCGGCGATCGGCGCCGGCCTGACCGCCATCACCCCGGATGGCCCCGCCGCCCGGGCCGGCCTGGAATCCGGCGACGTCATCACCCGGATCGACGGCACGAAGGTCGAGCGGTATCAGGATCTCATCGACGTGCTCCGGTCGAAATTCGCCGGCGAGACCGTCTCCGTCGACGCCCGGCGGGGCGACGAGGAGAAGACCTTCGAGCTGACCTTTGCCGCGCGGCCGACCCAGCAAGGCCCGCGACTCCCCTTCGCGTCGTCGCTCGGCGGCCAGCAGGAGAACAAGCAGGACGAGCAGGGGGACGAGGGGTTCGAGACCGGCGGCGTCTACAGGTCGACCGACGGCGGCGAGACCTGGACCCGGATCAACAGCCTGAACCCCCGGCCGATGTACTTCAGCAAGATCCGCGTCGATCCCTCGGACGAGAAACGGATTTACGTGCTTGGTATCGCCCTGCACCGATCGGAAGACGGGGGCAAGACCTTCACCGCCGACGGGGGCCAGGGTGTCCACGCCGACCACCACGCCTTGTGGATCGACCCCCGAGACGGCCGCCATCTCATCCTCGGCACCGACGGCGGGACCTATGTCTCGTATGACCGCTGCGAGCACTGGGACCACCTGAATCACCTGGCCCTCGGCCAGTTCTACCACGTCGCGGTCGACACCAGGCGATTCTATTCGGCGTACGGCGGCCTCCAGGACAACGGCACCTGGGGAGGCCCGGTCGCCACCCGGAACGGCCAGGGGCCGACCGATGAAGACTGGCTCCGGGTCGGCGGCGGCGACGGCTTCCGGTGCCGCGTCGACCCCGACGACCCCGACCTGATCTACTACACCAGCCAGTACGGCGCCCTCCAGCGGGTGGACCTCCGCACCGGGGAGCGCGGCAGCATCCGGCCGCCTCGGGTCGAGGGGGTCCGCTACCGGTGGAACTGGAACACCCCGTTCCTCCTCTCGAACCACAACCCGAAGATCTACTACGCGGCGGGCAATTACGTCTTGAAGTCGCTCGACCGCGGGGACGACCTGCGGATCATCTCCCCCGAGGTCACCCGGACCGACCGCGGCAGCGCCACGGCCCTGGGGGAGTCTCCCGTCGATCGCGACGTGCTCTACGTCGGGACCGACGACGGCAAGCTCTGGGCGACCCGCGACGGTGGGTCCGGGTGGGCCGACGTGACCGAGGCGCTCGGGCTGCCCGGCCCGAGGGGCATCAGCTCGATCGAGCCGTCCCGATTCGAGGCCGGACGCTGCTACGTCGCCGTCGATGCCCACCGCAACGACGACGACAACCCCTACCTGTTCGTCACCGAGGACTACGGCCAGACCTGGGACGCGATCGCCGCCGACCTCCCCCGAGGCTCGACCCGATGCCTCCGGGAGGACGTGACGAACCCCGACCTGCTCTACTGCGGGACCGAGTTCGCCCTCTGGTTCTCGGTCGATCGCGGCGGGTCGTGGCAGTCGCTCAACAGCAACCTGCCGACCGTGGCGATCCACGAGATCGCCGTCCATCCGACCGCCGGGGAGATCGTCGCCGCCACGCACGGCCGGAGCCTCTGGGTGCTCGACGTGTCTCCGCTCCGCGAGATGACCGAGGAGGTCCGCGAGGCGAAGGCCCACCTCTACCGCCCCCTGCCCGCGGTCCGATGGAAGCGGGAGCCGATCCGAGGTGGGACCAACCGGAAGTTCTACGGCGAGAACCCGACGGACGGGGGCGTGCTCTACTACTCGATGACCGAGGAGGCCGAGGAGGTCTCCCTGACGGTGGTCGACGCGGCGGGTCAGGCCCTGCAAACCCTCAGGACCTCCCGGCAACCGGGCCTGCACCGGGTCGTCTGGGACCTGACCCGCAGGGAGGACGGGGGGCGGAGGCGTTCCCTGGGCCGTCCGGCGAGGGGAACTCCGGTCCCTCCCGGGACTTACGGCATCATCCTTGAGGTCGACGGCGCGACCTTCCGGCAGACGATCCGGGTCGATCGGGACCCGACCTTGCCCGTCTCGGAAGCCATCGTGGCCGACGCCGACTGGCAACCGATCAACGAGGAGGAAGAACCGAAAGGGGCCAGGAACGAGGCGGTGGACTTCGACTGACCGGCCGGCCGATCGGCCGGCCCACTGCATCGGTGACCGCCCCCGGGCCGCCCGGGAGGCGGCCGATTGTCGGGTTGCCGGTTGATTTCTCGGGACGGTCGGGACCAAGATGGCGCTCGACTTCCCCGAGGGGGAGTCTCCACTCCGCCCGCGTCGATCGACACCCGAGACGTCGAACCAAAGAGGGGTCTTCTCATGACGCAGACGATGCGCACCGCCCTGGCGAGCCTGGCTGTCGGGGCCCTGGTGGCCACTTCCGCGAACGCCCAGACCTTGACCGCCGGCATGGACAGGGGGACGCCCGACCTGAAGTCGGCCGGGGCCCTGGCCTTCGGCCCGGATGGGGTCCTGTTCGTCGGCGACTCGGCCGGCGCGGCCGTCTTCGCCATCGCCACGGACGACACCGAATGCGCCTGCGAGGGTGCGATCGAGGCCGCCAAGATCAACGAGCGGATCGCCGCCGAGCTCGGGACCGAGAGCCGCGAGATCCTCATCAACGACCTGGCCGTCAATCCCGCCTCGGGCAAGGCCTACCTCTCGGTCTCGAGGGGCCGAGGGCCGGACGCCGAGCCGGCCATCGTCCGGGTCGAGCCGTCGGGGGTGGTCGAGGTCATGGACCTCTCGGACGTCCCCTTCGCCAAGGCCATGCTGCCGAACCCGCCCGACCCGAACGCCGAGGAGCGCGGCCGGAGCCTCCGCAGCCAGTCGATCACCGACCTGGTCTTCGCCGACGGCCGCCTGTTCGTCGCCGGCCTGTCGAACGAGGAGTTCTCCTCGCGCCTGATGGCCATTCCCGTGCCGTTCCAGGCCGAGGCCGAGTCGGCCAGCCTGGAGATCTACCACGGCGCCCACGGGCGGTTCGAGACCCGGTCGCCGATCCGGACCTTCATCGCCACGCAGCTCCAGGGCGAGCCGTACCTGATGGCCGCCTATACCTGCACGCCTCTGGTGAAGATCCCGATGCAGGAGCTCCAGGCCGGCGCCCACGTGAAGGGGACCACGATTGCCGAGCTGGGCAACCGGAACACCCCGCTCGACATGGTCTCGTACCAGAAGGACGGGCGCGACCTGCTCCTGATCGCCAACTCGGCCCGGGGGGTGATGAAGCTCGACGCCGGCCCGGCCACCTCGATCGAGGGGATCACCACCCGGATCGAGGACACCGCGGGCCTCGATTACGAGACCCTCGGCCAGCTCAACGGCGTCGTCCAGCTCGATCGGCTCGACGACGGCCACGCCCTGATCCTCGTCCAGGACGACAGCGGCGCCCAGGACCTGCAGACGATCGAGCTGCCCTGATTCGCGGGGCAAGCGCCTGCTTCTCGTCCCGAGGCCCGGGGGCCGTTGCCCGGGCCTCGGGACCCTGCTCGCCAATTGCTCGACCGGCCAGGCTCCATCCTTAGCCCTCGACCGTTGAGGACGATCATGACCTGCTGGCTCCCGTTGCTGTTGGGCGTCGCCGGGCTCCCGGGCCCGGTCGGGACCGAGGGGCCGTCGATCCGACTGGCCGAGGACGGGGCGTTCGAGGTCGTCGGGCTTGAGGCGCCTGCGTTGGAACTCCTGGAGGATGACGACCTGCGGCCCGGGTCGCTCTTCTCGGTCGCGGTGATGGGTGCGGATCGCCCGATGCTCGGCCGCCTCCGTGTGGAGTCGGGGCGACTCCGGTTCGAGCCCCGCTACGCGATCAGGCCGGGGACGACCTACCGGGCGACCTTCCGGCCCGGTCTGCTGCCCGGAGGCGACCCGGAGGCAGGGCCGATCGAGGCGGATCTGACGCGCCCCGATCCGGACGCCTCGGCCGAGGCCACCCGGATCGTCGCCGTCTACCCGTCCGGGGACCGGCTGCCGGAGAATCTGCTCCGCTTCTACGTCCAATTCTCGGCGCCGATGAGTCGGGGAGAGGTCTATCACCATCTGGAGCTGACGGGGCCCGACGGCGATCCGGTCCCGTTCCCCTTCCTGGAGCTGGATGAGGAACTCTGGGATCCCTCGGGGACCCGGTTGACCCTGCTCATCGACCCGGGGCGGATCAAGCAGGGGCTCGTCCCTCGGGAGGAGCTGGGGCCGGTTCTGGAATCGGGGCGACGCTACACGCTCCGGATCGGGTCGGACTGGCCGGATGCCGACGGTCGTCCCCTGGCGGGACCGTTCCGCAAGCGCTTTGAAGCGACCCCCGCCGATGAGGTCCCGCCCGAGCCGTCGGACTGGACGATTGAGACGCCCGAGGCCGGGACGCGATCGCCCCTGGTCGTCCGACTGCCCGAGCCGCTCGACCATGCGTTGCTCGGTCGCCTGCTGTCCGTCTCCGATGAAAACGGGAGGTTGCTCGCCGGCCGGGCCGAGGTGGGCGAGGCGGAGACGCGCTGGAGCTTCACGCCGGAGGCACCCTGGCACGCCGGGGGTTATCGCCTGGTGGCCGACACCGACCTGGAAGACCTGGCCGGCAACGGCATCGGCCGGCCGTTCGAGGTCGATGTGTTCGATCGGGTCGAGCCTCGGGTTGAGGCGCGTACGGTGACCGTCCCCTTCGCAGTGACGCCCTGATCGCCGAGGGATGGCATGCGGCTCGCGCCCGATCGCGGCCCCCGGGATCGCGATGTGCCCCGGCCCGATCCGGCCCGGTGATCGAGGGCCGTCGCCCGGCCTGCGTCCGGGGGTTGAGCGGTGCGACACGGTCCTGGACAGGACCGGGAGCGCTTCTGCTGGCGCGGATTGGCCGGGCATGAGGGATTTCGTAACGAGTGATTTTGTAGGAAGTTGTGTCGTTTGAGTCGGGAAATCGGCCGGGTCGAAATGGGTTCGTTCCGTCAGGAGCGCTCCCGGTCACGCCGCAAAGGGGGATCGGGGACGAAGGGCCTTCGTGGCGGGGGGAATCGAGGACGCGGCGAGACCGGGCCGTCCTCATTATCATCAGGATTGGGAGGGCTGAATTGCAGGTTTTTTGGGGATGATCCGGGAACCGATGAGCGGGTCGGGCATGCTTGGAGGGGTGGGTCGGCGGTTGGGTTCGCGCCGAGGCTGGAAGGCCACGCATTGGGCAGAGTGCAACAGAGCCTGTTCCCGGGTCAGCCACCGACGAAAAAAAGAACCCGGCCCGTGTCCGAGGTGTGGGATCGGTCACGGGCCGGGCCGGGGTTGTGGGACGATGAAAGGGAGTGCTCGATCGATGAGGATCAGCGATCAGACGTAGATGCCTTGATCGTTGATGCTCACATCCACGCCCTGTTCGGCGAGGTAGCCGAGGCAGCGGCGGGGGAGGCGGCAGTCGAGCGTGACGCGGTCGTCGTCGGAGTACTCGCGGTGGCGGATCAGGGCGTGCTGCGCCAGGTACGAGAGCACGCGGCCGTCGCCGACGGTGGTCTCGATCCGGGCGTCGAGGGCGTTTTCGTTGAGGGCCTCGCGGACGGCCTGTTCCAGGCGGTCGAGGCCGTCGCCCGAGGCGGCGCTGACGATGATCGAGTCGTCGTGGTGGGCGCGGAGCACGTCGAGGAACGAGCGATCGGGGACGCGATCGGCCTTGTTCAGGACGAGGATCGTGGGATGCTCTCGCAGGCCGATCTCGTCGAGCACGGCGTTGACCGCATTGATCTGGGCCTCGGCCTCGGGGCTGGAGGCGTCGACGACGTGCAGCAGGAGGTCGGCCTGGCGGGCCTCTTCCAAGGTGGCCTTGAAGGAGGCGACGAGGGAGTGGGGCAGGTCCCGGATGAAGCCGACGGTGTCGGACAGCAGGACCTGGCCGCCGCCGGCGAAGTTCCAGCGACGGGTCCGGGTGTCGAGCGTGGCGAAGAGCTTGTCCTCGACCAGCACGCCGGCGCCGGTCAGGGCGTTCATGAGCGTGCTCTTACCGGCGTTGGTGTAGCCGACGAGCGAGACGGTGGGCACGGCGTCGCGTGCGGCGACCTCGCGTTCCTTGCGGGCCTGGATCTTCGAGAGCTTGGCTTTCAGGTCCTGGATGCGCCCCTCGACGAGCCGGCGGTCGGTCTCGAGCTGCTTCTCGCCAGGGCCTCGGACACCGATCCCCCCCTTGTAGCGGGAGAGGTGGGTCCACATCCGCTTGAGGCGCGGCAGGGAGTATTCGAGCTGGGCCAGCTCGACCTGCAGGCGCGACTCGTTGGTGCGGGCGTGAGTGGCGAAGATGTCGAGGATGACCTCGGTGCGGTCGATGACCTTCACACCGAGGGCTTTTTCCAGGTTGCGACCCTGGGCGGGCCCGATGTCGTGGTCGATGACCACGAGGTCGGTCTCCTGGGCCTCGCAAAGCCCCTTGAGTTCGTCGACCTTGCCCGTGCCGATGACGGTGGCGATGTCGACCTGCTGCCGCTTCTGGAGGAGGGAACCGACGACGACCAGGCCCGCCGTCTGGGCCAGCCCACGGATCTCGTCGAGGGGGTCCTCGGGGTTGTACTGCCCGTCGGGCAGCAGGACGCCCACAAGGATGGCCCGTTCGCGGAGATCCTTCCGATCGGTGCTCTTCAGTTCAGTCAAGGCGGCTTCAACCCTCGATGGGGAGTGGAGAGGATACGGTGAGACGGGACGCGCCGTCTCACGCCGTCGGGGAGCCCCATGAGCGGATGCGTGCCGACCGGCAACTCCCCTGCCCGCCGATTCTAGGGCGGCGTGCGAGGTGCCGTCAACGAGCCATGAGTGCCCCGCCACGAGATTGACACAACGGGTCTTCTCCAAGTTCGTCCGAAGGCAGGGAAATGTTCAGTGAATTCGTGCGGGGAGCGACGCGAGAGAGTGCGGAATCGAGCGGATCCGGGGGGCGGATCTGGATGACCTGGCAGAGCCCCCCTCACCCGGCCTGCGGCCACCCTCTCCCCCACAGGGGGCGAGGGTCGGAGTTGGGCTGCCGTGAGATCGTTGCTCACGACATGGGACACAGGGGCGTATCGCGTCAGGTCAATTCGGAGGATCGAGGGGGGACGGGAGGGGCGAAGACGCGGCGGGGGTGGAGGGTGTGGGAGGAGGGATCGAGTTCCGCGAGGGCAAGCAGGGAACCGTCGGGAGAGCGCAATGCGATGGGGCCGGTGTCGCTCAGTGAGGGGAGGCCGTCGGCGGGTGCGGGGATGGCCTGGCCGCGGCAGATGGCGGCGGATTGCTCGGGGGTGAGGAGGAGCTGAGGGCGATCGGCAAGGGCGGCGAGCGGGGGGAGGAGGCGATCGGCGATGGAGTCGAGCGTGATGAGGTCGGGATCGGGAGGGATGGCGTCGTCGACGGAGAAGGGGCCGATGCGGGTCCGGCGGAGGGTGGCGATGAGGCCGCCGCAGCCGAGGGCGTCGCCGAGGTCGCGGGCGATGGAGCGGATGTAAGTCCCGGCGCCGCAATCGACCGAGATCTCCAGGTGGGGCCAGTCGAGGCGGATCAATTCGATGCGATCGATCCGGACGGGACGGGAGGCGAGTTCGACGGCCTTGCCTTCGCGGGCGAGGTCATAGGCCCGCTTCCCCTCGACGCGGAGGGCCGAGTAGGCGGGGGGGAGCTGGTCGATGGTGCCGACCTGGGAGGCCAGCGCGTCGCAGACCTGGGATTCGGAGGGGATGGGGGGATCGAGGGTCGGGGTGATGGTGCCGTCGGCGTCGAGGGTGTCGCTGGTCGCCCCGAGGAGGATGGTGGCGAGGTAGGTCTTGGGCTGGCGCTGGACCTGCTCGATCAAGCGGGTCGCGGGCCCGACGGCGACGACCAGGACGCCGGAGGCCAGGGGGTCGAGCGTGCCGGCGTGGCCGACCTTCGGCTTCGGCTTGCCGAAGGCGCGGAGGACCCGGTTGACCACGTCACGCGAGGTCAGGCCGGTGGGCTTGTCGAGGTTGAGGAATCCGGAGAGCGGAACGTCGGAGCGAGGCACGGAGGGCTCCAGCACGGGGCAGATGGTGGAGAAATCGACGTCCGATCGGGCAGGCAAACGACACTACCCGATTGGATGTCGATGTGAGAATGCGAGCATGGGAGTTGGTCGGACGCTCTGATTACTTGAGTTTGAGCGTGACCGGGAGGGAGATTGACGCGGGGGCGAGGCAAGAACGATCGTCACAGGCCTGGTAGCGGATCGAGAGGGTGAGATCGACGGTGTCGGCCTCGGAGTCATCGGGGATGGTGATGCGGACGACGGGGGTGATGGTGCCCGAGTAGACGGAGATGGGGGCGTCCTGGCCGGCGAGGGTGAGCGGCTCCCCGGGGGGGTAGGTCACGTCGATCAGCGTGGCGGGGGAGTCGTCGGGCAGGCTGATGAGGGTCGGCACGAGGTTGGGGGCACCGGCGGGATTGGCGTTCAGGTGGTACTTCTGGTCGATGGTCAGGGTGATCCGGAGTTCGAACGGCTTGCCGGGGCGGATGGGCTCGTCGGGCACGGTGGCATCGGCGGAGACGACCGCCGGGCGATCGGCCGCCGGGGCGGTGGGATCGGTCGGGAGCCGGAGGCGGCCGGGGGTGAACGGGGCGTCGGCGGCCGCGGCGGGGGCGGCGTCCTCCAGGTCGAGCAGCTCATCGACGGCGACGAGCAACAGCGGCGCCGAGGCGGGCGATCGGCCCATCGACGGGGCGAAGGCGTCGAGGGCGTCGCGGGCGGTGTCGCGGTAGATCGGGTCGCCGGTGAGGCGGGCGAGGGCGAGGAGGTCGCGGATCGCCACGGCGTTCGGGCCGGGGAGGGCGCCGTCGTACGGGTCCTTGACGCGGGCGACGAGGCTCTCGTGGTCGTCGGCCGTGAAGAAGAAGCCGCCGCGGCGGGCGTCGGCGAAGGAGGCGATCATGCGGTCGGCCAGGTCGCGGGCCTGGTCGAGGCGTTCGGGGTCGTCGGTCGCGGCATGAAGGCGCAGGAGGCCGTGGATGAGGAAGGCGTAGTCTTCGAGATAACCCGGCAGGCGGCTGGAGCCATTGCGGAAGGAGCGGAGGAGGTTGCCGTCGTCGTCTCGCAGGGCATCGAGGAGGAAGTCGGCGGCGCGGTTGGCACTCTCGAGATAGCGGGGGTCGTCGAGCACGCGGGCGCCGTCGGCGAAGGCGGCGAGCATCAGGCCGTTCCAGGCGGTCAGGGCGGTGTCGTCGAGGAAGGGGGCCTCGCGGCGGTTGCGGGCGTCGAGGAGTTTCGCCCGGAGCGGGGCGAGGGCGTCCTCGACCTGCTCGGGGGCGAGGCCGAGGGCGACGGCGAGGTCGCCGGGGGTGTCGGGCCGGAGGAGGACGAAGCGGTCGCCCTCGAAGTTCGGTTCGCCGTTCAGGCCGTAGGCGCGGGCGAAGAGATCGAAGGCGGTTTGATCATCGTTCAGGGCGATTTTCACGCCTTCAGGTGTCCAGACGTAAAAGGCACCTTCTTCCCCTTCTGTTTCCGCGTCGAGGGAGGAGGCGAAGCCGCCGTCGGGCAGGGTCATGGCCTCGGCGACGAAGTCGAGGGTGGCGCGGGCCTCGTCGGCCCAGCGGGGGTCGTCGGTCAGCTCATAGGTTTCGAGCAAGACGGAGGCGAGCTGGGCGTTGTCGTAGAGCATCTTCTCGAAGTGGGGGACGGTCCAGGAGCGATCGGTGCTGTAGCGGTGGTAGCCGCCGGCGAGGTGGTCGCGGATGCCCCCCCGGCCGATGCGGTCGAGCGTGGTCAGGACCATCTCTTTCGGATTGGGGAGGGAGCCGGCGGGGGCTCGGCCGCGGCGGGCCTGGTCGATCAGGAAGACGAGGTTGGCCGGCTCGGGGAACTTCGGGCGCTTCGGCTGCTCGGGGTCGAACCCGAAGCCGCCGTACTGGGGGTCGAAGCGGCGGGCGAGGGCATTGAGGCCCTGTTCGGTGAGCTCCCGGGTGAGCGGGACGTCCTCGATGGCCGGGCCGACGTCGGAGAGGCGGCGGACGTAGGCGGTGAGCTGGGTGGCGTCCTGCTCGACCTCGTCGCGGCGGTCGGTCCAGGCCTCGTGGATGGCGTCGAGGACCTGGGGGAAGCTGGGCAGGCCGTCGCGCGGCTGGGGGGGGAAATAGGTGCCGCCGTAGAAGGGGCGGCCGTCGGGCATGAGGAACATGGAGAGGGGCCAGCCGCCGCTGCCGCCGGTGATCCCGAGGAGGGCCGTCATGTAGATCTGGTCGACGTCGGGGCGTTCCTCTCGGTCGACCTTGATGCAGATGAAGTGCTCATTCATGAGTTCGGCGATCGCCTCGTCCTCGAAGCATTCGCGCTCCATCACGTGGCACCAGTAGCAGGAGCGATAGCCGATCGAGAGGAAGATGGGCCTGTCCTGCTGCCGGGCGGCCTCGAAGGCCGCGGGGCCCCAGGGGAACCAGCGGACCGGATTCTCGGCGTGCTGGAGCAGGTAGGGGCTCGATTCGCCGGCGAGGCGATTGGGGCCGTCGTCGGCCCGGAGGGGGCCGGACGCGAGGAGCAGGAGGAGGGAGGCGATCGCGGGAGAGACGGCTCGGGAGGCGTCACGACCGGGAAGGGATGGGGGGGGGGGGAAGGACGATCGCATGGTGGCCTCGCTCGGTGGGATCGCGCGGCGATGGCCCGGCGGGCGGCCGACCGGGCGTTTCGTCGAGAGAAGCCATTGTAATGAGATCGGCGAGGGGAGAGAGAGGGGAGTTGCCGATTCGCGCATGAAGCGACACGCCGGGCCAGAGGGACCGGCGTGTCGATCGGGGGGATTGGCGGGCGATCACTTCGGGGCGTTGGACTCGGAGCGGGCGACCTGGCCCTCGGCGATCCGGACGTGATTGTTGACGCGGACGGCGGCGGTCTCGGGCAGGCCCTCCCAGAAGACATGGACGTCGAAGTTCGCGATGGCCGGGCCGGCTTTCTGGGCCTTCACGGTGACGATGAAGGTGCGGTCGGCCCCGGGGGCGAGGCGGTCGATGGGGGGATCAAACCCGTGATGATAAGGGTTCTCGTCGCTCGTCCTGGCGTTGGGCGGGTCGGTCCGCTCGACGGAGAGCCATTCATTGGTGTAGAAGTCGACGAAGACGTTGGTGGCCTCCTTCGAGCCGATGTTCTTGATCCGGATCTCGAACTCGGTGGAGTCGCCGGCGTCGATCACGGTGTCCTTGCGGGTGACGTCCATGATCTTGACGTCGGGGATGCCCATGACCTCGGTCGTCTTCTGGGAGCGCCGGGTGTCTCGCCCCTCGCGGAAGCCTTCGCAGTGGGCGGCGGCCTCGACGGTGTAGAGGGCGATGCGGTCGAGCCGGATGGGGACGCGGAACTCGCGCGATTCCCCCTTGTCGAGCCGGGGGATGCGCCAGTAGATGCTGTGCAGGCGTTTGTCGGGGTCCTGGCGATACTTGGCGTCTTTCGGGACGTCGGGCACGCCGCTCTCGGGGGCGAAGAGGGCGACGGCCACGTCGGAGGCGTAGCGGGTGCCCTGATTGGTGATGGTCACGGTGTACTCGGCGACGGAGCCGACGGGGCGGCTCTCGGGGCCGACGACGTCGAGGACCAGTTCGGGGACGACGATGTTGACCGGCTTGGCGCTGACCGGGGTGGCGGGGACGACGTCGGGGCTGAGGGCCTCGATCGTGCAGTTCTGCATCCCCTTGCTGTCGGCGAGGACCGTGAGGACGACCGGCCCGAAGACCTCGCCGGGGGCGAGGTCGCCGATCATCTGCTCGAAGCGGGGGGCGTCGGAGAGCTGGCCGTTGTGGTCGTACCCCTTGAGGCCGCCGGTGAGGGTGGCGATCAGGTTGACCTGCCGAGCCGGCCCGGTGCCGTTGTTCCGCACGGTGACGCTGAAGTCGATCTCCGACCCTTTGACCTGGTCGTCGTTCGGGCCGACGAGGTCGATCTTGAGCCTCGGCTCCTGGACGGTCGTGCGCGACTTGGCGGCCATGACCGACGTGACCCGGGGGACGATGTCCATGGGCACGGCCTTCAGGGGCTTGACGGTCAGGTCGATCGACCGGGTGTCGCTCGGGCCGAGGGAGGACCAGCTCCAGATGAGCATCCGGCCGTCCTCGGCCTGCTCGTCGGGCTGGGGGGACGATTCGATGAATTCGAGGCCGTCGGGCAAGGGGAGGCGGACGACCACGTCGAAGGCGTCGTCGCGGCCGTCGTTGCGGAGGGTGATGACGGCCTTCATCGGCAGGTTGATGTTCGACGTCTGCGGCATGGCCACGTCGAGGTTCAGGCCGATCTCGCGGGGGCCCTCGGAGAAGCGGTCGCCCAGGCTCTGCGCCATCGCGCCGAGGTCGTCTCGGGGGGCGGCGGACGTCCGGATCGAGGGGTCGGCCGGCGGCTCGGTCGACGAGAACGGCGGGGGATCGGCCGGGGCGCGGCCGATCAACGACCCGCCGCCGTTGCCGGCGGGAGCCGGGGGGGGAGACGGGGCCGGGTCCGGGTTCGGCAGGGCCTCGGCCTCCCTCGGCGTCGGCGGGTCGAAGACGGGGGCCTCGGCGGGTGTCTCGGGCGGTCCCTGGGCCTCGGGAGCGGTCATCGTCCCGGCGAAGAACGGGTCGTCGTCGGGGGGGCCGAGGTCGGCCGGGGGGTCGTCGGGGGCCTCGAAGGCCGGCGCTCCGCCGAGGTCGGTCGGCGCGAACGGGTCGTCGCCGGCGGGGGGCTCGCCGACCTCGGGGTCAGGCAGGGCGTCTTCGGGGGGATCCGGTTGGTCGAATTCGATGCCCGGGTCGGCCGGAGGCGGCCCGGGGGCGAAGACATCCTCGACCTGGGCGGCCTCGGTTGCAGGCAGGGCGGTGTCGGCCTCGATCGTCGGCAGATCCTCGAACTGGACGGTGGCCGGGACGATCGGGGTGTCGAGGGGCAGCTCGTGCTCGACCGGCGGCTGGGCCTCGGGCAGGTCGGGGGCGTCGCCGGGGCCGAAGGGCATCGCGTCGGCGAGGTTCGGGAGGTCGGGGGGCGACTCCCGGTCGGGGTCGATCGCATCGGGATCGGCCACGGGAGGGGGAGTCAGGCCGTCGATGCCGACGCCGGCGGGCAGGTCGAGCGATCGGGGGGAGGCGACCGCGGGAGGCCCGATGTCCTCGCTGCCGGGCAGTTGCGGCAGCCCGTCGCCGGCGAGGGCCGTTCCGGGGTCGGCGACGCGGGGGGGCGGGACCCGGCCCGTCGCGGGGTCGTCCGCCCCGGCCATCGAGGCGGGGCTGGCCACGCGAGGCGGTTCGGGCTGCGCATCGTCCCGGGTCGACGACGACTCGGGGGGCGGCGTCCTGGCGACCTCGGGCGGTTGCTGGGCGGCCTGGCCGGTGACGAAATGCACGCCAACGGTCAGCCCGAGCGAGATCACCGCGGCAATCGACATCCGCAGGGGCATGCCTGCGCTCCCCATCCTTGGGAACTGTGCTCGAACGGGCTGGTCACCGTTCTCCGAGCGGGTCGGCCACCACCGGGCCATGGTTTCGCCTCCCACTCCCTGGGAGTCGTCCCGATCCGAAGGCTCCGTCGATCGACGGACGAGACGGGTCTCGATCGGCCCGGGACGCTCCCGGCGCCGACTCGGCGGACCCGTCCGATCGGGCCGCCCCCCGTCGCGGCGCGTGATGCCCCGCGGGTCGGTTGATACCAGAAGCCCGGGGGGCGGGGAACCCCAGTTTGCTCGGAATGGACCGTTGCCCCGGCGTTGAATCATCTCCTGCTTCAGCCGGCCCGGGGGGGCCGCCTCCTCGACCCCCGGGGGCGACAGAAAGGTCACGGCTCGCCAGGAGCTTGGCGGGGATTCCCTCGGGATCACGCGCCGTTCGATTTGCAGGATTTCTCGATAACCTCTTTCCCGGAAAAGGCTTTACGGAGATGAAGCCTTGCCGGGGATGGGCACTGGCATAGCCGGTGCGATCAGACCGACGCCGCCAAATCGGGCGAGGATCGGGGACGCGAATCGAACGCCTCGAAACCGTTTGGAGACGCGTCACCACCACCCGAGCGGCACGAGTGGGATGGAATCGAGCCGAGGAGCTTCGGCCGCCCCGGGCTCGACCGAGACGGGACGGCGCGGGGCGGAGGAACGCCCCTCGGCCCGACGATCCCGATGCAGTTCAACCCCTTGAGTGAGGACACTCCGATGCGATTGAATCTGAAGACCCTGAGCCTCGTGGGCGCCCTGGTGGCCGGCGGGCTGGTCGTGCTGGGGTCGCCGACCCCCGCGGCGGCGCAGTTCGGCCCCGGCTTCGGCCACCGGCCGGGGTTCGGGATCGGGCCGGGCGGCGGCTTCGGCGGGATCAGCGTGAATGTGGGGATCGGCCGGACCTCGCACGTGGCGCCGGGCGGTTGCCACCTCGGGTGCAAGTCGGCCTGCGGCCACGTGCGCCCGCCCCGGTTCTGCCCGCCGCCGGTCCCTCCCGTGTGCGGGGTCCCCGGTTACGGCTACGGCTATGGCAAATCGGTCTACCGGGAATACCGGACCGGTTACGGCGTCCCCGGTCACGTCGGGTTCCCGGGACGGGGCGGCCACGGCCGGTTCCCCGGTTATGGCCGACACCCCGGTTACGGCTGGTGATCGGCTGCCGTCGTTGACCGCCCTCGGAAGGACCCGAGGCGGGCCGACTGGATGTTCATGTTCCTCAAGGAAGGGATGAGGGGCGATCGGTCCGGGGCACGGAGGCCTCGGATCGGTGACCCGAGCCGCCGGGCTCGCCCTCCCCGGGAATCCCGGGGATAGGCCACACCGAACAGGAGAATCCGGTGACGATCTTCCGCCCCCGCGGCTGTGCGGCCGATTCAGGGACGATCCGCTTCCTCACGCGACCCGGCGGACTGAAAGCGCCTGACGTCGGGGTGCATGGTGTAGAGGACCCACCCGTCAGGTTCCTCGACGAAGATGCCGCTCGATCGATTGTCGGCGATGATCGGGTTGCCGGCGAATTTCTCCCAGTGGATCAGGTCGGTCGACCGCGCGAGGCAGGTGGTCCAGTCGCGCCAGGGTCGATGGGCGTTGGCGTGGTAGATGCCGTAGTAGACGCCGTCGACCTCGATGATCTGGTTCAGGGCGACGGCGGTCTGATCGTAGGGCTCGGGGCCGAGGGGGATGACCGGATCGTCCTGCACGTTGGTCCAGACGCGCAGATCGGTTGACTTGGCGAGCCAGACCCCCTGATCCCCTCGCTCGTAGAAGAGGTGCCAGATCCCGTCCTTGACGAGGACCGTGGGCGTGCCGTACGGGCCCGGGGGGATCGGCTCGCCGTCGGTCAGGCGGACGTCGAGCGGCCCCTGTCGCGTCCAATCGATCCCGTCGCGAGAGACCAGCAGGTGGGCGACATCGTCTTTGCCCTCGGCGAACATGTAATACAGGTCGCCCTGGCGGAGGACGAACATGTCCTCGATCCAGTGCTCGGTGTTGATCGGGTTCCGAGGGTCTCGGGTCCAGGTCATGCCGTCGGGCGACGTGGCATGGCCGAGGAACCGGTTCGGGGATCGATCCTCGTTGTAGCCGGTGTACCAGAGGCGATACAGGCCGTCGTCCTCCCTCCTGATCCATCCCCGTTCCCTGATCTTCGCGTCCCAGGCCTCCCCCCCTGCCCCTTCGAACACCGGGTTGACCTCGACCGGCTCCCAGTCAACGAGCCAGCCCGGGAACCCCTGCGCCTCGACTTGCGCCTCCTGCGCCGACGCCCAGCCGCCCCCCAGCACCAATACCCCGGCCAGCACTGCCCATCGGAAGACGCGACTCATGCCTGATCCCTCTTCGGTGTCGTTCGGGGTCGTCCTCTCGGACCCGATCGCCTCGACCCTCGTCCCTTCGGGTGCCGTGGACGAACCTTTCGCGCCCGACGGCGGGCACCGACGGAAGGCACCCGGGCGATTCGGTATCGGCTCGTTGGAACCGGGACCTCTCTCCGCTTTCGATCCCCAGGGCCGACACCCTACCCCCCTGCCCTCCCCTTCGCAACCGTTGAGATCCGTCACCCGGCCCCTGATCCTGAGCCTCCCCGGGCGGTCGACTCTTGAGCCTGAGGCCGGAATGCGGTACAGTCCTCTTGCTCAAGGGGCGGTAGCTCAATTGGGAGAGCGCAGCGTTCGCAATGCTGAGGTTGAGGGTTCGATCCCCTTCCGCTCCACTCTTAACTCATTGCAGCACAAACAGTTGCGGCAACAAATCCCACTAAAGAATTAAAAGATTGCTGCTTCGGTGGCACTGAAATGGGGTTGATTTAGCTTCTAAACCCCAGCCCGGCCTAGACTTCCGGTGGCAGTGAAACGACGGCCTGCCTGATCGCCAGTTCATCGGACTGGGTGATCGGGGACAGGCCGTTGAGCTTACGCCAGACGGTGCTATGGTGCCAGTCGAGGAGGCGGGCGAGCTTCGATTGCCCGCCCGTGCCTCGCTCGTCGTTGAGCGAGTCGCAGACGGCCCGCAGTTCGGCGGGGTTCATCCTCCGAGGATTTCCGCCTTCAGTTCATCTCTCAAATCGGAATAGCTCTGTTCGCCATCGGGATTGAGGGAATCCCCGTACCAATCCCAATTGTCCACTCCACCGGCCTCAAGCATGTCGAGCTTTAGCTCAGCGCATTTCAAGCGACGATAATACTCTTCTTTGGTGATCTCCATAAGTACTCCTTCGTTAACCAGGCATCATCGCCCGTGCGGATGGAGGTTATTGCAAATTGCAATAGCGCGCAAGCACTATTTACACCCAAGGACTGCTATAGAGCACCCGACGCATCGCCCTCATGGCGAACTCGGCCATGCTCGCAAGCTCTTGCTCATGCGTTTCCGGGCTTGCCAGAATATCGGCATCGTCCCACGGGTCGTCGATATGCACCCAGCGATTCCGATAGAGGCGGAGGCGGTGCAGATCGGGCCGGAGGTCGGCTTCGATGTCTGCCCCATCAATCAGATCAACCAAGCGTGCCTTCGCTCTCTGCCCGGACTCGGCCCGCAGGTGCGTCTCGATGGCAGCCACCGCCGTGAGTAGGGCGGCGAGGTTCGCGCCCTTCGCAAACGCAGTATCCGCTTCCTTTGTGATGAAAGAGCACCATTCTGAAAGGATCACCCCGCCGAGCAGCAACTCATCATCCAACTGCACCAAGTAATCCCATCGTTCATCCTCAGTCATGCTCTTATCATCCTGATGCGGGTTTCAGTTGTTCCTCAATGCTTGCGATTTCAGTCTCAATGCCGTTCAGCCAATCTCGCGCTTCCCGAAGATGTCTGGTATCGTAATCCTTGTCGAATTCTCTGTCGTAAGCGGCTTGTGCGCGGGGATGCTGTTCCTTCAACTCTCTTAACCGACTCTCCAACCGTTCGCGATACTCTTGGTCCATTCGATCACTCCTGTAGGTCGGGCCACCGGAGGTTGGCACGCCGCCCGTCTAAGCGACTGGGTATTCTACCAAGGTCTTCTCTTATTGGCGTAGATGGGGTAACTCCCGAGTTTCAGTGCCACGGCACCAAAACTATGCGAAAACACCGAAAAACAAGGGAAATCGCGAGAAACGCCGGAATCGGATTGTCGCCCCAGAATCACTATAAACCATTGTGGAGATACGACTTGAGGCATTCGAGAGCTTTTCGTTCGCAATGCTGAGGTTGAGGGTTCGATCCCCTTCCGCTCCACTGCTCGATCGGGTTGTTTCGAGCGTGTTGTTCCCGGACGGTGAAGTCCGGTGGTGAATGGAGAGCAATGGTCGTTGGGTTGCGTCGTGAGGGCGGCCAGCGACCATCACAAATCGTGTTGCCACCCGAAAACGGCCAAGCCGTCGGGTGAGGCATGGTGAGGGCGCGGACGCTCAATGAGAGGGGCGGGGGGCGCTCGTTGAAGGGGTCGAGGCTGACCGGGGGGTGTAGGGGCGGACGACGGGTCGGGGGTCGTCCTGCGACAGGGTGATGAGGGAGTTGAGGGGGAGGGATTCGCCGGGATAGGTGGAGGTGGTGCCGTCGGGCCAGCGGATGAGCAGGGACGTGATCGAGTCGGCGGGGCCGAGGCCGAAGTGGAGGGCGGTGTCGGAGGCGGCCATGAAGCTGCCGCCGTGGCGGACGGTGGCGACCGAGGTGGTCTCGCCGGCGCGAAGCTCGGCGATGGCGCCGATGGCGCCGAGGTTCGGAGGGGAACCGACGAGCCGGAGCGTGACCGAGGGGCCGAGGTGCTGAGCCTCGTTGATCAGGACGCGGAGCGGGCCGTCGATCGTGGTCATGACGAGGTCGAGGTCGCCGTCGAGGTCGAGGTCGCCCACGGCGAGGGAGCGACCGGAGCGGAGTTCGTCCAGGTTGAGGCCCCACGCAACGGTCCTGTCCTCGAAGCGTAGCCCGCCGGCGTTGCGCAGGAGGATGGGGGGCTGGTCGTAACGCTCGGTCGGCCCGACGGGATAGACGTGGCCGTTGGCCTGGAAGAGGTCGGGGCGGCCGTCGTGGTCGAAGTCGGCGAGCACGATGCCCCAGCCGACGTAGAGGATGGTGGTGATCGCGTCGGACGACTGCCGGGAGATGTCGGAGAAGATCTGCCCGTCGTGGTTGAGCAGCAGTCGGGTCCCTTCCTTGTGGAAGTTGCTGTAGGCGAGGTCGAGCCAGCCGTCGCCGTCGAGGTCGGCCAGGTCGACCCCCATGCTCCCCTCGGCCCGGCCCATCTCGCCGACGGCCAGCCCGACGAGCTGCCCTTCCTCGCGGAAGTGGCCGCCGTCGTTGCGGAAGAACTCGTTGGGCTGGGTGTCGTTGGTCACGAAGAGGTCGAGGTCGCCGTCGTGGTCGAGGTCGGCGAAGATGGCACCCATGCCCTTGCCGTCGGGGCTGAGCAGGCCGACGGACTCGGTTACGTCCTCGAAGGTGCCGTCGCCTCGGTTGCGCCAGAGGACGTCGGGCTCGCCGCGGAGCGACTCCGGGCCGGCGAAGACCGGGACGGATCGGCCGCGATAGCCGACGAGCGGGGGAGGGTCGGCCGCATCGACGGAGACATAGTTGGTGACGTAGAGATCCGGCCAGCCGTCGCCGTCGAAGTCGCCCCAGGTGGCCGCGACTCCCCAGTACGGGTCGTGGCCGAGGCCCGACTCGATCGTCACGTCGCGGAACGTGCCGTTCCCCTGGTTCTGCCAGAGGATGTCGGGGCCGTGCTGGGCGACGAAGAGGTCGAGGTCGCCGTCGGCGTCGTAGTCGGCGACGGCGACCCCCTGCGCCCATCCCCGGGCGATCAGGCCCGATTGCGAGGTGACGTCGACCCAGCGTCCCGGGCCGTCGTTCCGGAACAGCCACGGGCCGCCGCTCGAGACGACCTCGCCATCGACGACCCGGCTCCCGGACGCCACGAAGATGTCCAGGTCGCCGTCCTGATCCATGTCGAAGAGGGCCACGCCCACCCCGAGCGAGTCGAGGATCGACCGCTTCTCCGGGGTCCCGCAGGTCGTCACCACGTCGAGGCCGAATTCCGGGGCTCGATCGACGAACCACGGCCCGGAGGCGGGGCGGCTCGGCGCCGGTGGCGGCGACTCGGACGAGGGGCCGGCCAGCGAGGTCGAGCCTTCGCGACAGCCCGCGGCGAGGAGCAGGAGCGACACGGCGAGACTTGCCAGCGCCCGGCGGTCGAGGTCCCCGCGGCGAGGGGTGAGGGCCGGTGACCGAGGCAGGATTCGGGGCCGCATGGGCACGCTCTCGGGGCGGGTCCTGTCAGCGAGGGGACGTTCTCCCGGTCGGGGCCGAGGCCGGAGCCGTGGTCAGTCGAGCTCCAGGTCGATGACCTGGCGATCCTCGGTCACGTCGACCTCGAGCGGGGTCGTCTGCTCGCTCCCGTACTTCTGCTGGATGGCCCGGCGATCCTCGGTGGTGAGCCCCTCGACGTCGCCGATCGACCCATCGATGCTCGTGGGATTGAAGACGACGTAGACCTTGTGGTGACCGACCTTGGCCCCCTTGTAGTCGGCGTTGTACTCCAGCTCGTAGTTCCCCTGGGAGTCGGTGATGCCCCAGCTCGGCCGCCCGTCGGTCGGCATGTAGTTGACGGTGAGGTTCGGGACCGGCTTGCCGCCTCGCGTCACCTGCCCGGTGACCCGTGCGATCTCCGGGGCATCGGGATCGCCGCAGCCGATCAGCAGGAGCGGGGCGAGGAGGAGCGCAATCGCAGACGAAGATCGAGCGAACGTGCAATTGTTCATGTTCAGGAGTACCCGAATCGATGAGGAGGTCGGAAGGGCCCACGCGCGGCAACTCCCGATTTCGGTCGGGGTTGCCGGCGTGGGCACGAATCAGGGATGCGGTCCGAGCCTCTCGCGTCTAAGAAGGCGCGCGAGGCTCGGTGTGGACGGCCTGGCGGGCAAATCGCGGCAGATCAGTACGAGTCTGCCGAGATCACCTCGTTGCCACTCCGGGTGAACAGGGCTCGATATGTTTGGAAGTTCACATGTTCCTTGAGGAAGGCGACGTGCCCGTCGACGAAGGCGACCATCACGCCGCCCGGATGCCGGCCGAAGGCTCCCCGCGAATTCGGGTAGGTCGAGTTCGGGGGGAAGGGGTTGCCGTTGTGCTCGGCGGCGGTCACGTAGCCCTGGGAGACGTGGTGGACCCAGAGGAACTGGTTGCTGCCGGTATTCAAGGGGACCCAGCCGTGGTTGCCGTTGTGGGCCTTCTCGGTGTAGAGGATGGTGTTGCTGGTGCCGTCGCGGATCTCGGACATCTTGACATACATGTTCATGGCGCCCATGCCGTCGCCGACGGACTGGCGCTGGGCCTGGGTCCGGGTCCGTTCGGGGCAGCAGAGGCCGGTCCCGCCGTTGATGGCGTAGTCCTTGAACTGGCTCTCGGGCTGGACCCGGTCGACCGAGGGGCAGACGAAGGCATTGGGCATCGCCCCGGCGGCGGTCGAGTTGGCCGGGCTGCCGGCCGGACCGCGCTCGTTGCTGGGGCCCGCCCAGCCGGAGACCTCGGGGACGGTGAACGCGAATGCGGGGAGGGCGATGTTAATCGCGTTGTAGACGTTCGTCCCCTCGACGTAAGGGAGGATGGCGGCGGCCCAGCTGTAGCTGCCCCAGGGGCAGCAATTGCTGCTCGGGTCGTGCCAGTCGGTCGGAGAGGGGAAGGTGTTGGGGTCGAGCCAGTCGGGCGAGTAGTTGCCCGCGGGGAAGGCGCCGTTGGTGTCGTGATAGTTGTGCGAGGCGAGGGCGAGTTGCTTGAGATTATTGGTGCATTGGGCACGCCGGGCTGCCTCGCGCGCCGCCTGCACGGCCGGCAGCAGCAAGGCGATCAGGACGCCGATAATGGCGATGACCACCAGCAACTCGATCAGGGTGAAGCCGGGCCTTCGAATCGGGGAGTGTCGCATGAAATCGATCTCCTTGGGGAGCGAATTCGTCCGTTCGGTCGCTCGTGATTCGGGAGCCGACGTGGGATGGGGTCATCGATCGGGCTCACGCCGACCCAACTCGAAATGGCGGTGATCTGCCCCGTCGGATGGGGGCACGACTGTGGGGTCGGGCCGAGTCGCGGGCGCACGATCCACGCAGACCCGGTCCGACAGGTTTACCTGCTCGGTTGGATGGACGCGCCATTCAACCCCGAGACGATACGTTCAGAGATGTTGATAGAACTTTCGACCCCAAGGCTAATAAACGGGTTTATTTCCCCCGAGTCAAGGAAATTATTCCCTGGGTTCGCTTAATTCGCTTATAAATTACGCAACGGATTCCCGAGATTGAGAGTGGCCGCCGGGGGATGCCGATGCCGAGCAGATCTGCATATGCAAGACGATTCCTCTGGGTCGCCCTCGCGCTCGTGCCCATCGCGCTGGGGGTGACCTGGTTCGCGCGGGGAGCGTCGGCCCGTCGGGAGCTGGCCGCGGCGAAGCGGCACCTTGAGCAGGGGGAGCGTCGCGAGGCCCTGGATCGGCTCAGGCGGTTGGCGGGTCGGGGAGTCGGCGAGGGGGAGGCGGCGTACCTCCTCGGGATCTGCGAACTCCAGGAAGGTCGTTAC
Source organism: Tautonia sp. JC769 (assembly GCF_040717455.1). Classification (NCBI taxonomy): domain Bacteria; kingdom Pseudomonadati; phylum Planctomycetota; class Planctomycetia; order Isosphaerales; family Isosphaeraceae; genus Tautonia; species Tautonia sp. JC769. The sequence goes on along the minus strand of NZ_JBFEFH010000004.1, from coordinate 129,235 downwards.
GACGCCGCGCTGGCGGCGTGGGAGCGGGTCCCGCCCGCTTCGACGTATGCCGGTCCGGCCCTGACGCGTAGGGCGGCCGTCGCGTTGGAGCGGGGAGCCTTCGATCGGGGGGAACGGTTGCTTCGGGACGCTCGGGATCATCGGGGTCTCCACGAGGCCGAGGCTCGGGAGATGCTCGGCCGGATCTACCGCTTCCAGGATCGCCGCTCCGAGGCCCGTGCGTTGCTCCGCGAGGCCCTGGTCGACGGCACCGATCCCCTCCGGGTAGTGCGGGACTTCTGGTTGCTCGATGCCGAGTCGGTCCCGCTGGAACGCACCCGAGCGATGTTCGAGGAGGCCCGGCGCGATCACCCCGAGGATCCTCGCGTCCGACTCGGATTGGCGAATCTCTCGCTGAGGGGCGGCCGGACGGAGGAGGCGGGGCGTCTCCTGGAGGCCTGTCTCGAGGCCTCCCCGGAGGACGTCCCCACCTGGCGAGGCCGGTTGGATTGGGCTCGGGCCTCCGGCGATCCGAGCGAGGCACGGCGGGCGCTCGAGCACCTCCCGGGGGACGCATTCGAGCCGGCCGAGCTGCTGGAGCTTGAGGCCTGGTTCGCGGCCCAATCGCGTGATCATTCGCGTGAGCGTTCCGCGTTGACGAACCTGATCGATTGGGTGCCCGGCCATCCCGAGGCGCTCGATCGCCTGGCGGAGCTGGCGATCGAGGGGGGGGATGCCGAACAGGCGGCCGACCTGCGGCGGCGGAAGGCCGAGCTCGATCAGGCACGCGATGTGTACGGGAGACGCTTCCACCTCGGCGACGACGAGTTGGCCCCCCTGGCTCGCAAGATGGCCGAGCTGGCCGAGACGCTCGGCCGTTGGGATGAAGCCACCGCCTGGTGGATGGCCGTGATCCGGCGCGAGCCGGGTGCCCTCGACGCTCGGGAGGCGCTGGCACGGGTCGACGCGGCCGTTCGCGAGCGGGCGAACGAGCGGATTGCCAGCAACCCCGGGGCGATGGCGGTCGATCTCGTCGCAACGGGACGAGCAAACGAATCGTCATCCCCTCAGCCTTCGAGTGTCGGATTGATCCCGACCTTCTCGGATGAGGCGTCGGCGATCGGCCTCGATTTCCGGTTCGAAGCCGGTCATTCGCCGCATCGTCACCTCCCGGAGACGATGTCCGGGGGAGTCGGGCTGATCGACTACGACGGAGACGGGTGGATCGATGTGTATCTTCCGCAAGGGGGCGGTTTCCCCCCGGGGGACGCGTCGGGCGGGGCCGGCGACGTGCTCTTCCGGAACCGAGGGGATGGCACCTTCGAGGACGTGACGACGGCCGCCGGCTTCCCCGGTTCCGGGAGCGGCTACGGGCATGGGGTCGCGGTCGGGGATTACGACAATGATGGATTCCCCGACCTGTTCGTGACCCGATACGACTCCTATGAGCTCTGGCGGAATCGGGGGGACGGCCGCTTCGAGGATGTCACCGCGGCGACCGGGCTCGACGGGCCGGCCGAGTGGCCCACGTCGGCGGCCTGGGCGGATCTCGATGGCGACGGCGATCTCGACCTCTATGTCTGCCATTACTTGAAGTGGGACGAGTCGAATCCTCGTTTATGCGTCGATGACGAGACCGGCGAACCGACCTATTGCGAGCCGCTGCTCTTCGAGGCTGTCCCCGATCGGCTCTACCGGAACGATGGGGGGACGTTTGTCGATGTGACGGCTGAAGCCGGGATCGTCGGGCGGGATGGCCGGGGCCTCGGGGTGGTGGCGGCCGACCTCGATGGCGACGACCTGCTCGACCTTTATGTGGCCAATGACATGACGGGCAATTTCCTGTTCATCAATCGCGGGGGACTTCGGTTCGAGGAGGTCGGCGAGCTGTCCGGGGTGGCGTCGAATGCCGACGGAGGCTACCAGGCAGGCATGGGGATCGCTTGTGCCGATGTCGACGGGGACGGGCGGCCCGACCTGGCCGTGACCAATTTCTACGGCGAGGGGACGACCCTCTATCGGAATCTGGGTGGTGGTTCGTTCGTCGACGCCTCGGCCGCGTTCGGGATGGCCCCAACTCGGTACCTGCTCGGATTCGGGGTCGCGTTCCTGGATGTGAACAACGACGGGCATCTCGATCTCGTCTCGGCGAATGGGATGGTCAACGACTCCCGACCGCTCTATCCCTATGCCATGCCCACGCAACTGATGCTCGGGGGGCCGTCCGGCCGATTGACCGAGGTGACCGAGCGCGCGGGCCTCCCCTGGACCATGCCCCGAGTCGGCCGAGGCCTGGCGGTCGGTGACCTGAACAACGACGGATGGCTCGACCTGATCCTGGTCCCCCAGGACGGCCCGCTCGCCTGTTTCCGCAACCGGCCCGAAGGACACCATTTCCTCACCCTCCGCCTGGAGGGTTCGGTTTCGCCTCGAGACGCCACCGGCGCCCGGGTCGAGGTCGTCCAGGGGACTCACCGCCAGGTCGCCTGGAGGCTCGGGGGGCAGAGCTATCTGTCGTCGCACGATCCTCGGCTGCATTTCGGACTCGGAACCGATGGGTCGCCCGTGTCGGTGGAGGTCGCCTGGCCATCGGGCCAGGTCGACCGCTTTCGCGAACTCGCGATCGACACCGGATATCTGCTCCAGGAAGGGGACGCGAACCCCTCCCCGCTCGCCGGATTTGATCCGAGGTGACCGAAGGCCGGGCTCCCCCGCTTTATCGGTCGATCGCCTGCATTGCACGATCGGCGTAGCGATTGCCCCGGGCGGCGCCGGCCGGCAGAATCGTGTCGATTTGCTGCAATTCGTCGCTGGTGAGCTGGACGTCGAGCGCGCCGAGGTTCTCATCGAGGTAGTGCGACCGCTTGGTGCCGGGGATCGGTACGAGGTCGTCCCCCTGCGCGAGTACCCAGGCGATGGCGAGCTGACTGGCCGAGCAGCCCTTGGCCGCGGCGAGTGCCTTGATTTTTTCAACCAGGTCGAGATTTTTCTGGAAGTTCTCGCCCTGGAACCGGGGTGCGTTCCGTCGGTAATCATCGGCGGGGAAGTCGTCGATGGACCGGAACTGGCCGGTCAGGAAGCCTCGGCCGAGCGGGCTATAGGCGACGAAGCCGATGCCCAGCTCGCGGATCGTGGGCAGGATCGCCTCCTCCGGCTCTCGGCTCCAGAGGGAGTATTCGGTCTGGAGGGCGGTGATGGGGTGGACCTGGGCTGCGCGCCGGATCGTGGCCGGTGCGGCCTCCGAGAGACCGAGGTGGCGGACCTTACCCGCGCGGACGAGGTCGGCCATGGCACCGACGGTTTCTTCGATCGGGGTCTTCGGATCGACTCGGTGCTGGTAGTAGAGGTCGATCACATCGACACCGAGGCGTTTCAGGCTGGCGTCGCAGCACTCTCGGACGTAGGCGGCGTCCCCTCGAACCCCCAGGAAGGAGCCGTCAGGGCCGCGCACGTTGCCGAACTTGGTGGCCAGGACGACCTGATCGCGACGACCCCTGATGGCCTTGCCGACCAGCTGCTCATTGTGGCCGGAACCGTACATGTCGGCCGTGTCGAGGAAATTGCCACCGGAATCGAGGTAGCGGTGGATGACGCGGACGGACTCCTCGTCGTTCATCTGATTCGGATGATAGAATTCACTCATCCCCATGCAGCCAAGCCCGACGGCCGAGACCTTCAGGCCACTCTTGCCCAGGGTTCGCTCGATCATGATCGCCAAACACTCCCCGAATCGGTTGAGTAGGGGGACCCGATAGTCCGATCCAACGGTCCGGTGTCCGCCCAGGGCGATTCCCAAGGTCATCGCTCGAATCGTCTGATTCAAGCCCAAATCTTCCGGATGGCCTGTGGCGAGCAGCGAAGACCACGCCAGATCGACCCTCGCTCGAATACCGAGTCGATTACCCACGGGGGCACGCTCCCGGGGCTGCTGGCGTCGGACCGAACCAGCCTGGCGTCCCGCTCCGAGACGCCGATGAGGAGTACGCGAATCTTCCGATGGGTTTGCCACGCCATGTTCGGGAATCCTTGAACCGCCGCCTTGAATCGGGTCCAATAGAAGTGCCTCGGATGAATTTGCCCGATCCCTCTCAGTCGCCGAGGCGCGCCCCCTCCGGATCATGGTCGAGAGGTCACCTCGATGACCCCGGCCTCGTATGGTCGTGAAGACGAGGACGATCTCTCGATGAAATCACTTCCGAAGCGTTCATTACTCGTGGTCGTGCTGCTTGCCATGGGGAGCCCCGTTTTCGGGGATTCCATGACGCAAGATGGCGTTGATTTCTTCGAGACGAAGATCAGGCCGGTCCTCGTCGAGAAGTGCTACCGATGCCATTCAGCCGAGGCCGACGACGCCGGTAAACTGAAAGGGGATCTCTTGCTTGACGATCGCGACGGGCTGTTGCTCGGCGGGGCGAGCGGGCCGGCGGTCGTCCCTGGCGAGGTGGACGAGAGTCTGCTGATCGATGCCTTGCGCTACGATTTGTTGCAGATGCCGCCGGAAGGGAAACTCCCCGACTCGGTGATCGAGGACTTCGAGACCTGGGTCGGGCAAGGGGCCCCCGACCCTCGTGACCGGGGCGGCGAGCGGGCCCGCACCGCGGAGATCGACCTCGAAGCGGGCCGAGAGCACTGGGCCTATCAGGCCCCCCAGCGCACGCCCGCACCGCGGGTCATCGACGCCTCCTGGCCTCGCTCCGAAATCGATCGCTTCATCCTCGCTCGGCTGGAAGCGGAAGGGATCCGGCCGGTTGCCGATGCCGATCGGACAGCATTGATCCGTCGCCTCTCGTACGACCTCATCGGCCTGCCGCCGACGCCCGAGGAAATCGAACGATTCGCGGACGACCCCTCGCCCACTGCATACGACGAGTTGGTCGACCGGTTGCTGGCATCTCCGCATTTCGGCGAGCGCTGGGGTCGACACTGGCTCGACGTGGCCCGCTTCGGCGAGTCGCTCACGCTGCGGGGCCTGGTCTTCAAGGAGGCCTGGCGCTATCGGGATTATGTCATCGACGCGTTCAATGCCGACATGCCGTTCGATCAGTTCGTCCGAGAGCAACTCGCGGGCGACCTGCTGGAGGCGGAGACGCTCGAAGATCGTCGGCGTCAGCTCGTCGCGACCACGTTCCTCGTCCTCGGGAATACCAACCTCGAAGAGCAGGACAAGGAACAACTCTGCATGGATCTGGTGGACGAGCAGATCGAGACCACCAGCAAGGCGTTCCTCGCGCAGACCGTCTCGTGCGCCCGATGCCATGATCACAAATTCGATCCGATCCCCACGAGCGACTATTATGCCCTGGCCGGCATCTTCAGGAATGCTCGCGCCATGGACCACGCGAATGTCTCTGCCTGGATCGAAGTGCCGTTGCCGATGGAACCGGCTCGGGAGGAGGCCATCCGGGCACACGACGCCTCCGTCGCCGAGGTGGAGGCGCAAATCAAGGCCCTTCGTCGGTCGCTCAAGGATTCCGGCGCCGGCGACCGCATCCTCGCCGTGGACGCCGTGCCGGGGATCGTGGTGGATGACGGGGAGGCCGACCGGGTCGGCGACTGGAAGCATTCGACCTACTCCGGAACGTTCATCGGCGCGGGGTATCTCCACGATGACAACCGGGAGAAGGGTGAAAAAACGCTCACGTTTCAGCCCGAATTGCCGGAAGCGGGGATGTACGAAGTCTGGTTGGCCTACTCTCCCGGGGCGGGCCGATCACCCGCGGTCCCGGTCAGGATCCTGAGCGCGGAGGGGGATTCGGAACACGCGGTCGACCAGCGGCGGGCTCCGCCGATCCAAGGGCGGTACGTCAGCCTGGGGGCATTCCGGTTCGAGGCGAACGGCCAGGCGTATGTGCAGCTTTCCAATGAATCGACCCAGGGGCATGTGACCGCCGATGCGGTGGTCTGGCGTCCCGTCGACGGTACGGCGCCCCCGCCTGACACTCACTCGTCGGGGCGTTCGGAACTGGCCCGGCTGGAATCACGGCTCAAGGATCTCAAGCGAGAAGCCCCCCGGAGAGAGATGGTGATGTCGGTCGTCGAGGACGAGCCGATCCGAGACCTCAGCATCCACATCCGCGGGAGTGTTCACAATCTGGGCGAGGAAGTGCCTCGCGGGTTCCTCCGGGTCGCGACCCAGGAGACGTGGGAACCCTTGCCGGAGGATGAAAGCGGGCGCCGGCAACTGGCCGATTGGGTGGCCTCCGAGCAGAATCCCCTGACGGCACGCGTCGTGGTGAACCGGGCCTGGCACTGGTTGACCGGGGCGGGCCTGGTGGCCTCCGTCGACAACTTCGGCACGACGGGCGAGGCCCCCTCTCATCCGGAATTGCTGGATACGATGGCGGTCCAGTTCATGGAGGACGGCTGGTCGATCAAGTCGCTCGTCCGAAGGATCGTGATGTCGAGGGCGTATCGACTGTCAACGTTCGCCGAGACCGGTGCCGAGGTGCTCGACCCTGAGAACCGGCTGCGCTGGCGCATGAATCGCAGGCGACTGGAGGCCGAGCATCTCCGGGACACGATGCTCTCGGTATCCGGGATGCTCGATCGCGCGATGTATGGTCCCTCGTTCCCCGAGACACTCGCGGCGGATTACGGATTCGAGTCAAGGAGTTCGCGGCGATCCGTCTATGAGCCGGTGTTTCGGAATGCCCTTCCAGAGATCTTCGAGGTCTTCGATTTTGCCGACCCGAGCATGGTGGTCGGCCGTCGCGATTCGAGTACCGTGGCCACTCAGGCCTTGTTCCTCATGAACCATCCGTTCGTGATCGAGCAAGCGCGAGGAACGGCGACTCGATTGCTGGCGCACGAGTTCGCCACCCTCGACGATCGCATTAATCATGCGTATCGGCTCATGCTCGGTCGATCTCCGTCGCCGAACGAGCTTGCCATCGCCCGGGGTTTCCTGGCCGAGTCGACCCTTGACGAGCGAGAAGCCTGGTCGTTGTTCGTTCACACCCTCTTTGCGACGGTCGATTTCCGCTACGCCGACTGACGTCTCTGCCACGTCGGAACATGTGGTGAGCCTCGAGACATGGCTCCTGTTTCCGCAGGAGCACGACCGACCCGTGAGCATTCGTGGAGGACGCCGTGGGGTTTCCAATCAATCGTCGTGCCTTGCTTCAATCGGCCGCGTGTGGTTTCGGGTCGATCGCGCTGGCCGGGCTCTCGGCGGCTCGGACTCGGGCGGAGTCGCCCGCGGATCTGCTTTCGTCGCGTGCTCCCCACTTCACACCGAGGGCGAAACGGGTCATTTTCCTGTTCATGCAAGGTGGTGTCAGTCAGGTCGACTCGTTCGATTACAAGCCCTTGCTCTCGGCTCGAGACGGCAAGGACATGCCGTTCGACGATGCTCGGGTCCTCGCCAATAGCGGGAAACGGGGCTCCGAGCAGCGAATCATGCGTCCGCTCTGGGACTTTGCCCGTCACGGGGAGTCGGGACGGTGGGGGTCGTCCTTATTCCCCGAAATGAACCGTCACGTCGACGACCTGTGTTTCCTCCACTCGATGCACACGGAGGGGGTTGCGCACGGCCCGGCGACGCTCTTCTTGCACTGCGGGGCGACGGTGGGGATCCGGCCCTCGATGGGTGCCTGGATTTCCTACGGACTCGGCACGGAGAGCGAGAATCTCCCGGGGTTCGTCACGATCGGCCCGTCGGCAGGGAACGGGGGAGCGAGGAACTACGGGAATGCGTTCCTTCCCGCCGCGTACCAGGGGACCGCGCTCGGGAAGGCGGGGGCACCTGCGTCGGAAGCCACGATTCGGAACCTCTCCAACCCGGTGCGATCGCCCCGGGAGCAGGCGCGTCAGATGGAGTTCCTGAGATCATTGAATCAGGAACAGCGATCGACGGGCGAGGATTCGGAACTGGATGCGGTCATCTCCTCGTATGAACTGGCCTGGCGCATGCAGATGAATGCGCCGGACGTCCTCGACCTCTCCGGCGAGACCGAGGAGACGAAGGCCCTGTACGGGATCGATCGGGAACCCACGGACAATTTCGGTCGCCAGTGCCTCCTGGCCCGCCGCCTGAGCGAGCGGGGGGTGCGGTTCATCCAGGTGACCTACGGAGACAGCACCGCCAATCCGGCCTGGGACCAGCATTCGAATATGCCCGCGCACGAGCAGCATGCCCGGCGCGTGGATCGGCCCATTGCGGGACTGCTCGCCGATCTGAAGCGACGCGGCTTGCTCGAGGACACGCTCGTCTGGTGGGGGAGTGAATTCGGTCGGACGCCCTATGCCCAGCAGAAAGGGACCGGACGCGACCATAATCCCGACGGGTTCACCGTCTGGCTGGCCGGCGGGGGGACCAGGAGCGGCCACGCGGTCGGCGCCACGGACGAGTTCGGCCACAAGGCGATCGAGAACAAGGTGCATATGCACGACTTGCACGCCACGATCCTCCACCTCCTCGGCCTCGACCACGAACGGCTCACCTACCGCTACAGCGGCCGAGACTTCCGGCTGACCGACGTGCACGGTCGGGTGGTGGAGGAGGTCCTCGCGTGAGCCGTCGCCCTGATTCACGCAGTAAGCCCCCCGGATTCAAGAGAAAATCCATGACGTGAGAGGGCTCCTAGTTCGATCGACCTAATATTATAACCGAATAAGTTGTCGGGTAATTGGACGCTCCGGACCGGGCACTTCCGCGGGTTCTCCTCGCGAGAGCAGACCGTTGCCGGGCAACGTCCCCCCCGGCACAATATGGGTCCGGCTCCTGAATCAAGGGCGAGTGCCGATCAGCCCTCGTCCCCACCCTGTCCGACCGAACCCAAGGTCCTGCCATGTCTCGAACGATGCCACCCATGCTGGTTGCCCTCCTCCTCCTGGGGGGGGACGGCCGGGCAGATGAGGCCCCAACGGCCGAAGTCATTTTCGAGAATGGCTCGATCGTGACGGTTGACCCCGAATTCTCGATCGCGTCGGCGATGGCGGTCGCCGAGGGACGCGTCCTTCGGGTCGGGTCGGCGGACGAGATGGAGGCGGTCCAGGGGCCGGAGACGAAGGTGGTCGACCTGCAAGGGCGGACCGTTCTGCCGGGGCTGATCGACTCGCATACCCATCCGACTGGGGCGTCGATGCATGAGTTTGATCACCACATCGATGAAATGGAGACCATCGATGACGTGCTCAGCTACATTCGCGACCGTGCCGAACTGCTCGGGGACGGGAAGTGGGTCGTCGTCCGGCAGGTCTTCATCACGAGGCTGAAGGAACAACGGTACCCGACGAAGGACGAGCTCGATCGAGTCGCACCCAGGAATCCTGTCCTGTTCGCAACCGGCCCCGACGCGTCGCTCAACACGCTCGCGCTCGAACTGAGCGGGATCGATGAGGATTTCGAGCCGGAAGGCCCCGGGAAGGTCGAACGGGACCCGGCGACCGGCAAGCCCACCGGCATCCTCCGGAACCTGACGCGATACGTGAAGACGGAGTCGACCGGCCGGACGCCCTCGAGGGAGGAAGAGGATGAGCGTTTAACGACGCTGTTCCGCGATTATAACTCGGTGGGGATCACGTCGATCATCGATCGGAATGCAGCGTCCTCGGCCGTCGAACAGTACGAGCGGCTCCACGAGTCGGATGCGCTGACCGTGCGGATTGGCATCTCGCACGCCGTGGGTTCCGCGGGCACTCTGGAGGAGATCGAGGCGACGATCCGGAAGGTCGCCGACGAGGCGGTGCGTACCGAGGACTCCATGTTACGCACCGTCGGCATCAAGATGTTCCTGGATGGCGGGATGCTGACCGGGAGCGCCTACATGCGCGAGCCCTGGGGACTGAGCGAGATCTACTCGATTGATGATCCCGACTATCAAGGGGTCCTGTTCATCCCCCCGGAGCGGCTCGCGCCGATGGTGCGAGCCGCGGTGGATTCCGGCCTGCAATTCACGGCCCATAGCGTGGGAGACGGGGCCGTCCACGCGCTGCTCGATGCCTACGAGGCCGTCAATCGCGACCTCCTCATCGCCCCGACCCGGCCCTGCCTGACCCATTCGAACTTCATGAGTCGTGAAGCGATCGACCAGGCGGCGCGCCTCGGCGTCGTGGTCGATATCCAGCCTGCCTGGCTCTACCTCGATACGAGGACGCTCGTCTCCCAGTTCGGTTACGATCGCCTGCGCTACTTCCAGCCGCTGCAGAGCCTCTTCCAGGCGGGAGTGACGGTCGGTGGCGGCTCCGATCACATGCAGAAAATCGGCTCGTTCCGGTCGATCAACCCCTATAACCCGTTCCTGGGAATGTGGATCGCAACCACCCGACAGGCGAAGGGATTCGAGGGATCGCTCCATCCCGAAGAGGCGCTCACGCGAGAACAGGCCATCCAGTTCTATACCATCAATAATGCGAAGCTGTTGTTTCTTGAGGATGAGATCGGCTCGATCGAACCCGGCAAGCGTGCCGACTTCATCATCCTCGACCGAAACCTCCTCACCTGCACGGACGAGGAGCTGTTGCACGCGCAAGTCCTGGAGACGTATCTCCAGGGAGCCCAGGTCTATACGCACTCGGAGGAATCACCCTGACCCGGGGCGATCGACAGGTGCGGGACAAACCCGGTCGGATCGCGGTTTGTCCCGCACAGCCGGCGGATGGGCGTTGCGAGGGGGTCGAATCAGCCGGTCCTTTGCGTCACAGCCCCGGCGTCTCGAACCCTTCTCGGTAATCCCTGCGAACGAAGCGATTGGCGTCCTCGACGTTGGTCACCTTCATGGCTTCCGCGTCCCAGGCCAGCGACGTTGCCGGGAACCGCGTCGCGAGGCAGCCGAGCAGCACCATTTCAGTGAGGGGGCCGGCATATGAGAACGGGGTCGAGGTCATCCCGTTGCCCCGGCAGGCCTCGACGAACTGCAGGTAGTGGTTATCCCCTTCCGGCTCGGGACGACTGTAATCGGCGAAGTCCTCGGCCGGGAGGAGCACGGGGGGGGCGATGTAAGGGGAGTAAAGTACCCCTTTCGTCCCGATATAGAGCGACCCTTGATCGCTCAGGTCACGGTCTCCGATGACCTGGGTCACGTCGCTGGGGGGGCGACGATCGCCATCATACCAGGTCAGAGTCAAGGTCTCGGCCGTCTGCGGGGTTCCGGGGAAGGTGTATCGGACGACCGAGTCGAGCCCCCAACTGTGCTCGTTGGGCGCCCCCCCTTCCGATCGGACCTCGGTGGGAGCGGTCAGCTCGAGGGCGGCGAAGACCGGGTCGAGGATGTGGCAGCCCATGTCGCCGAACGTTCCCGTGCCGAAATCGAGCCGTTTCCGCCAGTTCCCGGGGTGATACCACCCGGAGATGTAGGGACGATCGGCGGCGACCCCGAGCCAGCCATTCCAGTCAAGCCCCTCGGGAACCGGGTCGGTGCGGTCGGGCCGGGCCGAACGGTCGCCCCACTGCTTCCCGCTCCAGCTGTGCACCTCCTTGACCTGGCCGATGGCGCCGTCGTGGATGGTGGCGACGACCGATTTGTGCACGGGATGGGAATGGATCTGGATCCCCATCTGACTGACGATCCCCTTCTCGGCGGCGACCCTGGCCAGCTGGCGCGCCTCGTAGATCGTCTGGGTCAACGGCTTCTGAGTATAGACATGAAGGCCCTGCTGGATGGCCTGCATGGTGATCGGCGCATGCATGTGGTCCGGGGTCGAGACGTTGACCGAGTCGAGATCCGTCTCTTGATCGAGCAAGGCCCGATAGTCCTGATAGACGCGGACGTCGGGGAAGAGTTTCTTCACCTCGGCCGTGCGGTTCAGGTCGACGTCGGCCACGGCGACGAGGCGGATGTGGGGGCTGGCCGTCAGGGATCGGATGTCTGCCAGGGCCATGCCGGAGGCCCCGAAGCTGGCGTGGTTGAGCGTCTCGTTCGGCGATTGCGCCCGCACCCGGGACGCGAAGGGAATCGCCATCGCGCTTCCAAGGGCCTTCAGCGCCGCGCGGCGGTTCATCGGAGGGATCGGGATCGACATTGGAGGAGTCCTCTGGGGAGGAAGGGTTCATGCTCAGGCGAGGCTACCCCCTTCCCAGGAGCAACGCAACGGTCTCCCTCGACCGCCCGGGGCGGAAGCTCCCGATCCCTTCGGCGCGTATCGCTGCGATCATGAGGCAGAACGCAGGGGCCAGGAGATCAAGCTGTGTGGTTCTGACCGCGTCGAGGGTCAACTCGTGTCCTCGTGGCACGAGTTGACCCTCGACGGGAGTCCGAGAGGATCGGACAGCATTCCTGGGATTCGGAGACGATGGCGACACTCAGGAGCCGTCCGCATGAGGACCGGCCGATTGGCTACGTTCCAGCAACTGGCCGATGGAAGCGAGCGGGATACGGACCCAGGAAGGTCGGTTGTTCAATTCATACTGGAGTTCATAGAGCGCCTTGTCGAGCATGTAGCTGTCGATCAGCAGGGAGAGCTGCTGCCGGTCGCTCGGGACGAGGCCCGCGGGCTCGGCGACCTCCAGATAGGCGCCCAGGAACGAGGCCGAGGACCATTGTTCCCAGGCGATCGCCCAGGGAAGCAACCGGTCGAAGTCGGAGGTGCGATCCTGGCTCGCGTCGAAGAGGCCCGCGAAGGCGGCATAACTGTAGGAACGCAGCATGCCGACGACGTCCTTGATCGGCGAGTGTTTCGCCCGGCGTTGCTCGATCGATTTCGCCGGCTCGCCCTCGAAATCGAGCAGGACGTAATCGTTCAACGACCAGAGGACCTGGCCGAGGTGGTAATCGCCGTGCACCCGGATCAGGGGCGACTCGATCGGGGCGTTCGGCAGCGCGTCGAGCGGGGCGGTGATGAGGTTCTGCGCCTCGAGGACCCGGCGGGCGAGCGGGGCGATCTCGTCCGGCAGCGTCTCGATCCGATCCCGGAGCAGGCTCAACGCCGAATCGACCTGCCCTCGGATCTCCCGGGCGAGCTTCTCGCGATCGGGGGCCTTCATGGACTCCGGGGCGAAGTCGCGATCGCTGGTCAGGCTGGCGAGCGCTCGATGGAGCTCGGCGGTCCGCCTGCCCAGGGTGGCCGCGGCCGATTGATACACGCCGACGGTCTCTCGAACGACCTCGGGCGCCTCGACCCCGACGAGGCCCAGCGGGCCGGTCGTGCCGATCGAGGGGGGCTCCAGCTCGGGCCGGCTCAAGATCAGCTCGTAATAGCGTGAGAGTTCATCAAGGGCGTGCTCCCACCCCACGGCCTGGAACGAGACGAGCTCCTGGAAGACCGCGACGGTCGTCGGCTCCGTGTCGGGACGTCGGTATTCGATCGATCCGGCCAGCCTCGGGAAGTTCTCGAAGCTGGTCCTCTCCGTCAGGGCCCGGCCGATCTCCAGCTCCGGATTCGTGCCGGACTCGACCCGACGGAAGAGCTTCATGATCAGGCGCTGCCCGAACATGATGCTGGTGTTGCTCTGCTCGCCGGTCGAACGCTTCGGCTTCAGGTCGACCTCGGCGCCACCGAGCGTCTCGGCCAGAGCCGAGGTCGGCTCGGCGCGGTAGCGGCCGGCGGAGGAGCTGAATTCCCTGCGATTCCGGACCGCGTCGAGGAGCGCGAGGCAGAACTGGTCGTCGGCGATCGCGTCGTGCAGGACCGCCTGCCCTTCCTTGCCCTGGAGCATGGCGAGGACGAACTTCGGCACCTGATTCACGAGGTCGAAGCCGCCGGCACCGGTCGCGATGCCGAGGGGGAGGACATAGTTCTCGACGTGCCCATCGTCGTATCGGACCTCGATCGTGACGATCGTCGTGCGGTCGGGGAGGTTCCTCGGCTGGGTCGAGTCGAGGATCTCGACCGATCGGAACTTGCGCGCTTTGCCGGCGAACCACCGCTGGCGCCGGAGGAATGCGGGGATGACTTCCGTTTGGAGCCGCTTGCGGGATCGTCCCTTGAGCAGGGTGTCCCATCCGCCTTCCAGCTCGATCGTCGGGACGGAGGTCTCCTCGGGGCCGGTCGGTGTCAGGTCGAGGATCGTCGGCTCGTTCGAGCGGTGGAGCGTGAACCAGTAGAAGGCGTGGGGGCCGAGCGTCAGGAAGTAGGGGAGCTCGCCGATCCTCGGGAACTCGGTGTTGCCGAGCATCTCGACCGGCCGCATCCCCTGGAAGGCCGAGAGGTCGAGTTCGCACGGCTGCACGAACCGGGAGAGGTTGGCGATACAAAGGATGATGTCGTCCTTGTATCGGCGGACGTAGGCAAGGACCTTGTGGTTGGCCGGCTTCAGGAATTCCATCGTCCCCCGCCCGAACGCCCGGTAGCGTTTGCGCAGGGCGATCATCCGCTTCATCCAGTTGAGCAGGCTGGACGGGTCGCGCTGCTGGGCCTCGACATTGATCGCCTGATAGCCGGTGATCGGGTCCATGATGGGGGGGGCGAAGAGCCGGGCGAAGTCGGCGCGGGAGAACCCCGCGTTCCGGTCGCCGCTCCATTGCATCGGCGTCCGGACACCGTTGCGATCACCGAGGTAAATATTATCTCCCATGCCGATCTCGTCGCCGTAATAGATGACGGGAGTGCCCGGGAAGGAGAGGAGCAGGCTGTTCAGGAGCTCCAGCCGCCTGCGGCTGTAATTGACCAGGGGTGCGAGCCGGCGCCGTATCCCCAGGTTGATGCGGGCCTGGGGGTCGGCGGCGTACTCGTTGTACATGTAGTCGCGTTCTTCATCGGTCACCATTTCGAGGGTCAACTCGTCGTGGTTCCTGAGGAACATCGCCCACTGGCAGTTCTCCGGGATGTCCGGGGTCCGCTCCATGATCTCGACGATCGGGGTGCGGTCCTCCTGGCGAACGGCCATGAAGATGCGGGGCATCACGGGGAAGTGGAATGCCATGTGGCATTCGTCGCCGTCGCCGAAGTAGGGGCGGACGTCGTCGGGCCACTGGTTGGCCTCGGCCAGGAACATCTTGTCCCGGTAGTTCACGTCGAGGGCGGCCCGGAGTTTCTTCAGGATCTCATGCGTCTCGGGCAGGTTCTCGCAATTCGTGCCGACCCGCTCGATCAGGTAGGGGATGGCGTCGAGCCGCATCCCGTCGACCCCCATGTCGAACCAGAATCGCATGATCCGGATGACGGCCTGCAGCACGTGGGGGTTGTCGAAGTTCAGGTCGGGCTGATGGCTGAAGAAGCGGTGCCAGAAGTATTGCTGCGCGACCGGATCCCAGGTCCAGTTCGATTTCTCGGTGTCGGTGAAGATGATCCGGGCGTCCTGATACAGCTCGTCCGTGTCGCTCCAGACGTAGAAGTCGCGTTTCTTCGACCCCTTGGGCGCCTGCCGGGCCGCCTGGAACCACGAGTGCTGGTCGGACGTGTGATTGATGACCAGCTCGTTGATGACCCGGAGGCCGCGGCGGTGGGCCTCTCGGACGAACACCTTGAAGTCGCGACGCGACCCGTACGACGGATGAATACTGCGATAATTGGCGATGTCATAGCCGTCGTCCTTGAGCGGCGACGGGTAGAACGGGAGCAACCAGAGCGAGGTCACTCCCAGGTCCTGGAGATAATCGAGCTTCTCGGTCAGGCCCGGGAAATCGCCGATCCCGTCGTGGTTACTGTCGAAAAACGATCGAACATGAAGTTCATAGATGATCGCATCCTTGTACCAAAGCGGATCGGTCGAGGGCGCAGAAAACATGAGGATACCTGGGTCTGCCGAGCCGAATAAGGGAGATTGATGGGATGAGGGTCAGCGGGTCACGTGGAAGACATGGGCGGGGATCCGATGCGGGTCGAGCATGACGAAATTATGGGTGCCCCGCCACTGGTACCGGGCGTCGGTCAGCAGGTCGTGGACCATCAGGGTGTCCCCGTCGAAGACCCCCAGCTCGTCGAGCGACAGGCCGATCCAACCCGACTGGGTGTTGTAGGGGTCGAGGTTGACCACCACGAGGATGACGTCGGATCGGTCGGGGGTCGCCTTGCTGTAGGCCAGCAGCTTCTCGTTGTCGACCGAGTGGAACCGCAGGTTCCAGTCGGACTGGAGCGCGACGTGCTCCTTCCGGATGCGATTGACGCTGCCGATCAACTCGCTCAGATTCCCCGGGGCGTTGAGGTTCCAGTGGCGGATCTGGAACTTCTCCGTATCGAGGTATTCCTCCGAGCCGGGCCGCAAGGGGGTGCCGATGCACTGCTCGAACGGGGGGCCGTAGATGCCGTAGGCGGAGGTGAGGGTCGCGGCCAGGATGAGCCGCGTCTTGAAGGCGGCCGGCCCGCCGGTCTGCAGGTACTCGTGGAGGATGTCGGGCGTGTTGGCGAAGAAGTTGGGCCGCATGTACTCGCGGCATTCGGTGGTGGTCAGCTCGGTCAGGTACTCCGTCAGGTCGTCCTTCGTGTTCCGCCAGGTGAAATAGGTGTAGCTCTGGGTGAAGCCCCCCTTGGCCAGCCGCTTCATCATCTTCGGGCGCGTGAAGGCCTCGGACAGGAAGATGGCCTCCGGGCAGCGTTCCTTCACCTCGGCGATGCACCAGTCCCAGAAGCGGAACGGCTTGGTGTGCGGGTTGTCGACCCGGAAGACCGTCACGCCGTGGTCGACCCAGAAGAGGAAGACGTCCCGCAGCTCCTCCCAGAGCCCTTGCCAGTCAGGCCCGTCGAATTCCAGCGGGTAGATGTCCTGATATTTCTTGGGCGGATTCTCGGCGTACTTGATCGTCCCGTCCGGACGGTGCCGGAACCATTCGGGATGCTCCCGGACGTACGGGTGGTCGGGCGAGCACTGGAACGCGATGTCGAGTGCGATCTTGATCCCGCGGGCGTCGGCGGCGGCCACCAAACGGTCGAAATCGCCGATCGTCCCCAGCTCCGGGTGGATCGACATATGACCACCCTCCTGGGAGCCGATCGCCCAGGGGCTCCCCGGGTCGTCCGGGCCGGCGGTCAGGGTGTTATTCGGCCCCTTGCGGAAACTGTGGCCGATCGGGTGGATGGGCGGGAGGTAGAGGACGTCGAATCCCATCGAGGCGATGTAGGGCAATCGGGCCTCGACATCGCGGAAGGTCCCGTGCCTCCCGGGCTCCTGGGAGGCGGAGCGGGGGAACATCTCGTACCAGGCGCCGAACCGCGCGAGGGGAGGGTCGACCACCACGCCCAGGACCTTCTCGATGCTCGTGCCCCCGACCCGGTCGTCGTAGCGCTCCATCAGCTCGGCGAGCTGCGGGTCGAGCGCGAGGGCCGTCCGGGGCACCTGGTCGCCGGGCGATCGGATGGCCTCGGCCCGGTCCGAGAGCCATTGCGTGGCATGCCCCTCGGCCCGCTCGGCGGCCTTCCGGATCAACTCGGCCCCTTCCAGCAACTCGCTCCCGATGTCCTGCCCGGCCGCGCTCTTCTTGGAAATCTCGTCGCGCCAGGTCGAGAACCGGTCGACCCACGCCTCGATCGTATACTCATATCGGCCCAGGCGATCGACGTCGAACCGGGCTTCCCAGCGGTCGTTCCCGAGCGCGGTCATGGGACGCTCGGCCCACGACTCCCCCTCGAATCGGAATCGGAGCTGGACCCTGAGGATGTCGTGCCCCTCGGCGAAGACATCGGCACCGACGACCACCGATTCCCCCACGGATCGCTTGATCGGGAACCGTCCGGCATCGATTTGCGGTGTCACTCCTTCGATGATGATCCTCGAAGGGGCTCGTGTCCGGGAAGCGCCGAGGGGGGAACTCTGAAGCGTCGCTGTCATCAGTCTCGCGGCTCGAAGGTGAAGGAAGAATGAAACGGGTCTGGTCCCTGCGGGACAGGCACGATTCGCAAGTCTCTTCGGAGCGTCGGGTGCGGGGACGTCCGCCCTGGTGCCACCGGCGGCGTGATCGCGGAGTGTGGATCAACGACCGGGCTGCGTGCGCAATCGCCCCGTCCCACGCCATCGCAGGATCTTGGGACTCGGAACCCTGCCCATCTGGCACGCGATCGTCCCTATGTTGAGATTCGAGCAGATGAGGGTCAATGTCTCTCCGGTTCGTATCACCGCCCCTCCCGGGGTCCGCTCGCTCGCCTTGACGCGGCAAACCCGACGTCGAAACGCCACCCCAGGAGGATGTTGCACGTTTCTGCAAGAATCGTACCACAGCAGGTTCCGGCCAGGCCCTTCGTGCGATCACGGGTCCCCGGCCGCGCCGCCGGGTGCCGGAGCGTCCCAGTTCAGGCGATCGACGGCGTCGCAGGCCGATCGGAAATCCGCTGCCTCGACGAACGCGATGACCCCCCGGGCCTTCACCGTCTGGCCGGGCGGGCAATCGGGGAACTTCGGGTCGGAGTGGAGGCACGGGCAATCGGGGTTTGCCCAGGCCCGCTGGCAGTCATCCCAGGCCGTCACGAGCCAGCGGTCCGCCCGGTCTTGCGACCGACGCGCCGCGTAAGGGGCCTGCAACGCGTCCCAATCGGCCGACTGCTCGTCGAAGCCGGAGAGGCCCCGGAGCAGCACGCAGACCTGCGCGCGAAGGTCCCGGAGCGGGACCTCCCCGTGATTGGTGAGGCTCAACTCCATCACCACGCCTTGCCGGACCGGGACGATTTTCGCGTCCACGGTCACGCCATTGGGGAACCGACGCCGATTGCTCAGCGAGCGGTCGGATTGGCGGGCCCACGGCTGGGGTCCCAGCTCGATGCCGGCCTCGGTCCAAAGGGTCGGGATATGCGTGTGCGCCAGGAAGAGCAACTCATCCTCCCACCAGATCGCCTCCGGGAGGTCCACCACGACATACTCCCGCCCCCCCCACGGCGAGATGAGGGAGACCTTCGTGTCGGCCCTCGGGTCGATCGCTCCGTCGAGGAACCCGAGCCTCGGATGCCTGCCGCCCGGATACGGGAGAATCAACAGCCTGCCGTCGTCGGGGAGTTCGGGGCGCGTCTCTCGCGAGAGTTCGAAATGGTCCAGGGCGCGTCGCACGAATTCGGCCGGCCGCCCCGTCGCCGCGGCCATCTCCTCAACCGAGAAATCGTGATAAACGAGCATGCTTCGAAGCGATTGCTCCAGCGCCTCGTCGAACTCGCCCGGGGGCGCTTCGGACGCCCGCCCCGCCTGGGGATCGAGGGCCGGTCTCGGGGCGAGGATGATCAGGCTAGCAACAATCATGTGGAGCATCGCCGTTCCATATCCCGGGTTGAAGGGGTCGGGCCCACCGCCACACGCGCCGGATCAGTCCGACGTTGCCCGATCGGATTCAGGGAAAATCCAACGAACTCGAAAATAATGGCGCAAGCGTTCATTCTACCGTCTTGCGCCCCGATCCTCGCGTCGCAGGCAGTCGCCGGGGCAATCGATCGGGAAGCCGGACGCCCATCATACCGCCTTATGCGCCCGCTGGGCAGCCCGGGCCGGCGGTGCGACTTACTCCCGGCCGGGGAACGGGCCGTCGCGCCACGACCAGTCGGGCCACCGCGTGTTGGCCGATGACATCGTCGCGTCTCCGTTGATCGCCGATGCGGAGAGCAGGATCACGAGCATCCCGACGACTCCCAGGCCGATCCAGGCGCCCCACGGGAATCGCGCATCCCGGTCGTCCTGCCCGGCCTCGGCCGTCTCGACGGGTCCCGGCCGGGCGAACAGGGCGTAGCCCGCCATCAGCGCCAGGAGCACCCAGAAGACCGTGTGCATGTTGATCGTATCGGCCTGTGCCGCCTTGAAGAAGTACAGGGCATTCAGATTCTGGAAGAGCAACATCGTGGTCGACAACCAGAGCACCGGCAACGCCGGCCACCGCTGATTGGCCCGGAAGTGGAGGAACGACCAGACCGCGACCCCGACGAAGCCGAGGACGCAGACCCCATCCAGCAGCAACAGCACCGTTCGCGCAAGCTCGTCGGGCCGATCCCAGCCCTCGCTCGCGAGGGTCGCGGACCAGGCGGCCAGCTTCTCCGCCGGCACGATCCGAGCCAGTCGATGCCAGAGGGGGAGGAAGCCCAGGACCGTCAGGATCCCGTAAAAGGATGCCAGCCTGATGTTCGGTTCCTCGGGCGGGTCCGGGTACGATCGATTGACCATGCCGAAGGTGAAGAGGAACCCCCCGATCATCCCGCACGTCACTTCCATCACATTCCAGTGATTGATGCTGAATCCATGGACTCCCTGGAGGACATTGGCGAGGTTCCCCAGCAGCCTGCCCCCCGCCATGCCGAGGCCGAAGCCGAGGTACCCGAGCAGCGCGCCGCGCAGGCCGACGAGCTTCCTGTTCATCGCCAGCCAGGCCAACTGGCCGACCGCGGCCCCCATGAACACGATGGAGATGTTGTTCCGGGGGGGATTGATCTGGAATCCGAGCCAGTTCACGATCACCAGCGAGACGAGCCAGGCCCCGACGAAAATGCTCCCCAGCAGCCCCAGCCAGTCGCCGGTCCGCATCGCCCGGCGTTCCAGCATCAGGCCGATCAAGGCCCCGCCGAACGTCCCCCAGGCGGAGCCTTGCAGGAACAGGGTCAGGAATCCGTAGCCGTAATTGGCGAACGTATCGGCCTGCGCGTATCCGTGCAGCAGCCCGTAGCTCATCGTCCCGCCCGAGCCGATCCCCATGGCCGAGAGCGCCGCCAGGATGGGCATCCATCGGTACAACGACCGCTGCCCGCCGACCCAGGCGAAGCCCAGCCCCAGCGCCGCCCCCGGATACATCGCGCCGATGGAGTGCCCGAAATCGCCCCGGATCCCCCAGGCCAGGCCGACCGCCAGGGCGACGAACAGGCTCCGACCGATCCGATCCAGAAGGCTCATCGGGGTTGCGTCCTCAGGTGTCGATCGCTCGATCATCGAGCCGTTGCTCCGTCCGGGTTCCGATTCAGAAGGGTCAGGGTCGCGGCGATCGCGACCGGGCCCATCGGCCCGGCCCCGATCTTGCACGAGGGACCAGCGTGCGGGTTGGTCGGGAAGATTGCGAATGATTTCCGTAAAATCGGTACACTCGAGACGTGCCCCGCTGCATTCGATCGTGAGTGACCCGCCCGGCGCCGCATCGTACACCAAGGACCTCGACTCATGGGATTCGCACCGTCCATCGTGCTCAGGGCCGCCCTGCTCCTCGGCGGCGTTCATCCCGCGCCCGCGATCGAGCCGACCGAGTTCCAGGATTGGTTCCTCTCCTCCTTCGACGGGACGTTGCAGCTCGACGAGGAACTGGTCGAGCGAATTCAAGGGTTCCGATACGTCTTCGTCATGGGCCTGATGAACGAGCGATCGCCCGGCTATCTCGAGCAGAATGTCCGGGAGCTCCGGGGCCTGGGGGTCCCCTCCCGTCGGATTCACCGCATCGCCCCCAGCTCCGACGCGAGGATCCGGGAGAACCTGGATGAGATTCGGGCCGCCTTCCGGGCGATCGCCGACCAGGGGCCGGAACCGATCGTGATCATCGGCCACAGCCGAGGGGCGTGCGACGCCCTGGCCTTCGCCCTGCACGAGGCCGCCTTCGTCAGCGAGCGGGTCGTCGCCCTGTTCCTGATCCAGGGCCCCTTCGGCGGGAGCGGCGCCGCCGATTACCTGCTCGGGAGCGGCATCCCGATGGACCGGCAGATCCCCCCCCCGACCCGCGCCCTGGCCACCTTGATGCGCAACGCCGCGGCCAAGCGGCTGGAAAACGGCAAGCACGAGGGGATCGTCGACCTGACCACGGACGCTTCGGAACGCTTCTGGGGGCGGCTACTCGCCGCCCGGCGCTCCGCCATCCCGATCGTCGGGCCCCGCACGTTCTACATCGAGGCCACCGTCCCGCCCTCCCGGCAGCCCCCGTTCCGTCGCCCGGTGGCCCGCTACCTGGAGACCTATTACGGGCCGAACGACGGCCTGGTGGCCGTCGGCGACCAGTACTTGCCCGAGCTGGGCACCCGGCTCGGCATCCTGGACGTCAGTCACATGGACCTGACGCACCGCTTCCCCGCCGCCCGTCCCCAGCGACGGCTCCGAGGGGCGCTCGTGCAGGCCATTGCCGTCGCCGTCGGACGCATCGATGAACAGGCCGAACGCGACGCCGGCCGTCCCTCCGACCGCGATCAGGCGCGGTCGCCGAGGTAGCGACGGATCAGATCCGGCAGCTCCGCCGTGAATTTGCTGCGGGGCAAGACCGGATCGCAGCCGACGTCTCGGGCCGCCGCCAGTGCCCGCACATCGACGTGCGACCCGAAGGCGATGAACCGCGCCTCCGGGGCCAGTTTCCGGTACGCCAGGAGCACCTCTGGTTGTGCGAAGTGGGGATGGGCCAGGTCCACGAAGACGACGCCCGGCCGCCACTGCTCCAGCATCGATTGCGCGAGCGGGTCGGTCCCGGCCAGCAGGACGCGGTAGCCGAGTTCCCGGGCCGTCCCCGTGATCTTGCTCGTGAAAATCAGGTCCTGGCAGAGCAGGACGGCATCAGGCCCGTCCGGGGCATTCGGGTCGCGATCGCTCATGGGTGTCCGTCTCGTTTGAAAGGCATTCCGGAGGGACCGCGACGACTCGCGGGGGTTCGAGCCTCGGAGCATTGGCGGCATCGGGGCCTAGATCGCCTCGGGGCCGCACTCTCCCGTGCGAATCCGGATGCAGTCGTCCAGCGGCAGGATGAAGATCTTCCCATCGCCGATCGCGCCATCCTTGCCGGTCCGGGCGGCGTCGATGATGGCGTTGATGGTCGGCTCGACGAAGTCCTCATTCACGGCGATCTGAAGCTCGATCTTGCGCAGCAGATTCACGGTGAATTCGTGGCCCCGGTAGACCTCGGTGAAGCCGCGCTGCCGCCCGAATCCCTGGACATCCATGACGGTCAGGCGGTGGACCTCGACCTTCGAGAGCGCGAGCTTCACCGCCTCGAGCTTGGTCGGTTGAATTATCGCGATGATCAGTTTCATGGACGCCCTCATCCTCAGGAGACTCAAATCGCTGCCGGGCGGGCCGGGCGGAGGGTTCGCGTCGCGGGCGATCAATCGGGGTCGCTCGCCGGTGTCGCGGTGATTGAGCCGTTACTGTACCGAAATTCGGCCGATCAACGAAGCCGAAGGGCCGGGATCGCGAGGGATCCCGGCCCTTCGGCCGTCGGTCGTGTTTCCGCGGCCAGGGCCTCGGATTCGATCCGGGCCGGCCGTCTCGGCCCCGCTCAGCTTGAGGGCGGGGCGCTGAACGGCGAATCGGCCGGCGGCAGCGGGATGTCGAACGGATCGGCCCCGCCCGGAGGGGCGGCGGGCGGGCTGTCCGGAGGGCTCGTCGATCGGCCCGACGACGAGGAACCGTCCGACGGCGGCGTCTGGGCCGGAGTCGGAGTCGGCGTCGGCGACGAGGGGACCACGCTCGGCCCCTCGCCGGGCGGGGCGCTGATGACCGATCCCGGCGCCAACTGGCCCGGGGCCATCACGGTCGTCGGGCCGGTGACGATCGGCTCGATGTGGCCACCACCCTCGAACGGATAGGCCGACTGATACGGGTAGCCGCAATTCGGTCCGGTGCAAGGGGCCGGGAAGTCGTCGCAGGTATCGCAGTGGGCGCACCCGACTGCGAAAGCCGCCAGCGAGGCGGCCAGGACGAGCTGGCGGGGCCGCGGCATCATGTGGATTTCCTTTCCTCGATCGGCCAGGGTCGGGGCTGGCCATCCGGTGAGACCCTGTTCGGGACGTCGGCCGGGCCGGGATCGATGCTCCGGGTCCCGAGACGCCCGGGACCCGTCACCCGACCGCCCGAACCGCGTCCCCCATTGGGTTCGGAGTCGCTCATACGAGGGGCCGCCGCGCAGGTCCTTCCGGTCCGGCGACTCTCCCATTGACCGTTCAAATCGGCAGGAGCGACGACCAGGGATGAACCGAAATCGCCCGATCGAGGAAGGTTGACGATCCCCCCCTTCCGATCCGACCGACCAGGCAAGATCCGGGAGGAGTCGGGGATGCACCCCGAATCCGGCTCGTCCGGGACGATCCGCCTGGGCCCGGTTCTCCGATTCGCCCCCCCGATCGAGCCGCGAGGGTCGGCAGGCTGGATTCGAAATTCGATCGCGCGAGGATGCCCGGTGGGTCTTGGCCGGTTCAGAGGACCGCGAGCTGACCGCGGGTCACGCCGTAGTGGTTGGTCGCCTTCAAGGCCTTCCAGAGCACCCGAGCGTCCCGGCTGCCGTCGATCGCCTCCTGGTAGAGCCTCAGTATCTGTCCCACCGACTCGGGGCTGTCGTCGAGGAACTCGACCCGCAAGGACCGGAGCCCCTTGCGAATCAGGCCCGGGAGGAATTCGGCGGCCGTCTGCGGGACCGCGTTGAACAGCGTGTTGCGACAGCCGATGTCGGCCGTCAGCGGGTGCTCCTTCCCCACGCGATCCCGCAAAGCCACCTCGTGATGGTCGCAGGGCCGGCCGCAATTGGTCTTGTCCGTGCCCGGCGACAGGACCGCGCAGAAGACGCAGTGCTCCATGTGGAACATGGGGATGTGCTGATGGACGACGACCTCCAGCCAGTGCGGGGGCGACGCGCGGAGCAGGTCGAACAACTGGTCGGCGCTCAGGTCGTACGAGGCGGTCACCCGGGCCGCCCCCCTGGCCTTCAGCCAGTCGACGGCCAGGTCGTTCGCGGCGTTGAGGGAGAAGTCGGCGACGAACGGGATCGACTGGTGCGAGCAGAAGGCGATCCCGCCGGCATTGCGCACGAGCAGGCCGTCGGCCCCCTGCTTCGCCAGGTATCGGAAGAGGTTCGCCTCGCCCGGCTTCTCGATCCGGGTGGTGGCGATCCAGACCTCCGCGGCCCCCGGCCCCCGGCGGGCGAGGCCGACGGCCTCGCCATAGCGCTTGATGTCGTGGAAATCGAGGTAGATGGCCGAGACCCCGGACGACCGGGCCGCCTCCACCTGCTCGATCGTCCGGCAAAGTGCCAGCAGGCTCGGCTGCTCAGGGATGGAATCGTGCTCCGAGGTGGCGAACGAGCGGAGCGACTCCCTGAGCGTCGGCAGGGCCGAGGACTCGGCGATCGCCCGTTCCGGGGCCGCGGCCGCGGCCCCATCGAGTTGATCCACGAGCGCCCGCCTCAGCTCGTTCAGGAGGCTGAGCGGGACCATCGGCGCCCCCTCGATCGTCACCTCCAGGGATCGAAGCTGATACAGGGTTCCCCCGAGACGGTCGACCTGGTTCCGGATGGACGCCTCGTCGGCCGCCCGAGTGATCGCCGGTTCGAGCGGGGCGGGCGACTCCACCCGGGCATGGTAGCCGGTGATCGCGGTCCCCTCGATCACGAGGGGCCGGCCGGCGACCGCCCGCACCCGGAGGTCGAGATCGACCCGACGCCGGGGGGCCCCTTCGAAGGTCTTCCGCAACTGCTTCGACAGCTCCGGATCGTCCGTCTTCCAGAGCCGCTGGCCGGCCACCACGCGATCGAGATTCAGGTCGTGGCGACCGAACCCGAGCAAGGCCGGGCCGGTGATGACCCCCTCCGGCCTCTCATCGGGCGAGCCCCCCCGACGCCCCTTGCCCGGCCGAGCGACCTCGTAGACCCGCCCCCCCTGCTCCGGCATCCCGGACGCCGAATCGGCGTCGAGGACCACCCCGTCGCCCGGCTTGACCGGCGAGGCCAGCTCGACCCGGAGCCGATTGCCCAGGACCTCGACGACCCGGCCCAGGAACACGCCCCGCTTCTTGGCGTAGTCTCCCCGGACCAGTCGCTTGTGATTGTTCCCGTCGAGGAAGCCGTGGCCCAACCCTCGGGAGAAGGTCATCTCCATCGCGTACCGGTCGCCAGCCTGAATCGGATCGGGCAGCCCGGCAACAGCGGCGTCGATCGCCTTGCGATAGTTGCTCGTGATGGTGGCGACGTACTCCGGCCCCTTCAAGCGGCCCTCGATCTTGACGCTCGCCACGCCCAGCGCCATCAAGTCCGGGATCAGGTCGAAGGCCGCCAGGTCCTGCGGGCTGAGCAGGTAGGAGATGTCGCCCAGGTCGACCCGCTCGCCGTCCCGGATGACCTCGTATTCCATGCGGCAGGCCTGCGCGCACTCCCCCCGATTGGCCGACCGGCCGCCGAGCGCCTCGCTCGTCAGGCACTGGCCGGAATAGGCCACGCAGAGCGCCCCGTGGACGAAGACCTCGACCGGCAGTTTGGCCTGCTCGGTCACCTTCGCGATCTCGCGGAGCGACAGCTCGCGGGCCAAAATGACGCGAGAGCACCCCAGCTCCTCGGCCATGCGGACCCCGGCGGCGCTGGTGATCGACATCTGGGTCGAGGCGTGGATCTCCAGGTCGGGCGTGATGCTCCGGATCAATCGGGCCAGGCCGAGATCCTGGACGATCACCGCGTCGACCCCCGCCGCCGTCACCCGTCGGACGATCTCCTCGACGCGCTCCAGCTCGGCGGGGAAGACGAGCGTATTGAGGGTGACGTACCCCCTGACCCCCCGGCGATGCAGCAGGGCCATCGTCTCCGGCAGCTCGTCGAGGTCGAAATTGGTGGCCCTGGCCCGGGCGTTGTGCCCCCTGAGCCCGAAATAGACGGCATCGGCGCCGTTCTCGACGGCCGCGATCAGGCAGGAGCGATCCCCCGCCGGTGCGAGCAGCTCGGGACGGAGCCGGACGGAGACACCAGGAGATTCGACCGCGGATTCGATGGTGGACACAGCAGGGCGACGGGGGGCTGATGGCTTGGGAGACACTCTGGCCGCAAGACTCTATCATTCGTGATCGACCGAGGATTCGGCAAGTCGGAACCAGGGCGGCCCGCCCGGCATCGCCCCGGGAGTGTTTGACAATCGCTCAGCAAACTGTCACATTTGAGGTCAGTTGCCAAGCCCGGATGACGTGAACACTCGGTTCGTCTCGGAGGCCGTGCATGAACGGGGTCCTCTCCCGATTTCCGATGGCAGTGCCGGGCCTCCTCCTGCTTGGAATCTTCCTGCACGCCCCGACCTCGATGGCGAGGGCCCGGCAGGAATCGACTGCGGCGGACGTACTCCCTCCCCCCGCCGACCGCCCGATCGACTTCGAGGCCGAGATCCGGCCGATCCTCGACGCCCGATGCGTCTCCTGCCACGGCCCCGAGGCTCAGAAGTCGGGCCTCCGGCTCGACTCGCGCGAGGCCCTCCTGCTGGGCGGCGACCTCGGCCCCTCGGTCGAGCCGGGCAACAGCGCCGAGAGCCTCCTCATTCACAAGGTGACCGGATTCGAGGGGGAATCGGTGATGCCGCCTCGCGGCGAGCCGCTTTCGTACCTGGAGGTCGGAATCCTCCGCGCCTGGGTCGATCAAGGGGCGTCGGGAGAGCCGTCGGCCTCCCCTTCCCCGACGGCCCGTCGGAGCAGCGACCACTGGGCCTTCCAGCCGATCAATCGACCCGAGGCCCCGTCGGTGTCGGACGAGTCCTGGGCCCGGAATCCGATCGACGCCTTCGTGCTCGACCGGCTCGACCTCGAGGGAATCGCCCCCTCCCCCGAGGCCGACCGGGCGACCTTGATCCGCCGCCTCTCCCTCGACCTGCTGGGAATCCCGCCGACCCCGGGCGAGGTCGATGCGTTCGTCGCCGACCCGTCGCCCGACGCGGTCGAGGCCCTGGTCGACCGGCTCCTGGCCAGCCCCCACTACGGCGAGCGCTGGGGCCGCCACTGGCTCGACCTTGCACGATACGCCGACAGCGACGGCTACGAGAAGGACAACCCCCGGCCCGATGCCTTCCGCTTCCGGGACTGGGTGATCGACGCCCTCAATGCCGACCTGCCCTTCGATCGGTTCACCATCGAGCAACTCGCCGGCGACCTCCTGCCCGATGCCTCGCCGGGGCACCGGACCGCCGCGGGCTTCCATCGGAACACCCTGACCAACACCGAGGGCGGCGTCGACCAGGAAGAATTCCGGGTCGCCGCCGTGGTCGACCGGGTGAACACGACCGGCACCGTCTGGCTCGGCCTCACCGTCGGCTGTGCCCAGTGCCACACGCACAAGTACGACCCGATCACCCAGCGCGAGTATTACCAGCTCTTTGCCTTCTTCAACACGAGCGACGAGGAAAACCTCCCGCTCGATCCCACCTCCCCCCACGAATCGGCCGAGGCCGACGCGAAACAGGCAAAGGACCCAGGCCCCCACATCCGGACCTTCCGCGAACCGCCCGCCGAGTCGCGCCGATCGACGTACATCCTCATCCGGGGGGACTTCCTCCGGCCCGGCGAGGTCGTCCGGCCCGCCACCTTCGAGGTCCTGCCCCCGATCGGATCCGAGGACGACGCCCTCGATCGCCTCGACCTGGCCCGCTGGCTCGTCTCCCCCGAGCACCCCCTGACCGCCCGGGTCGCGGCCAACCGCGTCTGGTCCCACCTGTTCGGGCGAGGGCTGGTGCCGACGATGGACGACTTCGGCACCCAGGGGGAGCCGCCGAGTCACCCGGACTTGCTCGACTGGCTCGCCTCGGAATTCCAGCGGCTCGGTTGGAGCCAGAAGGCCTTGATCCGCACGATCGTCCTGTCGGCCACCTATCGGCAGGCGTCTGCCTCCCGGCCCGAGCTGGACGAGCTCGACCCCGAGAACGTCTGGCTCGCCCGCCAGAACCGGGTTCGCCTGGAGGCCGAGGTCATCCGAGACGCCTCGCTCGCCGCCGCCGGGCTGCTGAGCACGAAGGTCGGCGGGCCGAGCGTCTTCCCCCCCCAGCCCCCCGGGATCTCCGACCTGACCTACGCCCGAAGCGCCCGATGGCAGGAGAGCGCCGGGCCCGATCGCTACCGGAGAGGGCTCTACACCTTCTTCCGGCGGACCAGCCCGTACCCGATGCTCACGACCTTCGACGCCCCCGACGCGAACGTCTGCGCCGTGGGCCGAGAGACGTCGAACACGCCGTTGCAGGCCCTCACGCTCCTCAACGACGCCGTCTTCGTGGAGTGCGCCCGGTCGCTGGCCCTGCGAGTCGCCCGAGAGGACGAGCCGGAGCCGATCGCGAGGGCCTTCCGCCTGGCCCTGGGCCGTTCGCCTTCGCCGGACGAACGGGAGATCCTCGAGACGCTCCACCGCGGGTTCCTCTCGGCGTTTCGGGACGACCCGGAGGGGGTCTCGCTGCTGGTCGGGTCTGTGCCGGTCCCCGAGGATCTGCCTCGCGAGCGGGTCGCCGCGCTCGCGGCGACGGCCCGGGTCCTGCTCAATCTCGACGAATTCATGACCAGGGAATGACGGATCGGACCGGCCCTCCCCCCGGCCCGCCTCGCCCGGAGGGCCGATCTGATCTCGTCCGGAGCGAGCGATGCATCCGATCCTCGACGCCATCCACCGATCCCGACGCGACTTCCTGACCGGCTCGGCCAGCGGGATCGGCCTGGCCGCCCTGGCCTCGATGCTCGGCGACCAGGGGTTGCTCGCCGCCCCCCCGCCCGTCGGGAACGCCCCTGCCGGCCGGCGAGACGACCCGCTCTCCCCCCGCCCGCCGCACTTCGAGCCTCGGGCGAAGGCGTGCATCTGCATCTATCTGGAGGGCGGCCCGAGCCAGATGGATCTGTTCGATCCCAAGCCCGAGTTGAACGCGCTCGACGGCCAGCCCCTGCCCGAGTCGTTCACCGAGAACGTCCGCTTCGCCTTCATCCAGAAGGAATCGGCCACGGTCATGGGGTC
This sequence comes from Tautonia sp. JC769, assembly GCF_040717455.1. Classification (NCBI taxonomy): domain Bacteria; kingdom Pseudomonadati; phylum Planctomycetota; class Planctomycetia; order Isosphaerales; family Isosphaeraceae; genus Tautonia; species Tautonia sp. JC769. The sequence continues at coordinate 99,806 of NZ_JBFEFH010000004.1, read as the reverse complement.
GCCCCGGGTCTTCCGCCGCCGCGGAGAGTGCGGCATGGAACTGTCGGACCTCCTGCCCCACCTCGGGCAATGTGCCGACGACCTGGCCCTCATCCGATCGATGCACACCGACCAGTTCAACCACCACCCCGGCCAGTTGATGATGAACACCGGCTCGCCGATGTTCGGCCGTCCGAGCGTCGGCTCGTGGCTGACCTACGGATTGGGCAGCGAGTCGCGGGACCTGCCGGGCTATGTCGTGCTGACCACCGGACGGGGGACCAGCGGCGGGACCTCGAACTGGTCGAGCGGCTTCCTGCCGTCGAGCTACTCCGGGGTCCTCTTCCGGGACCAGGGGGACCCGGTCCTCCACCTGGGCAATCCCCCGGGCCTCTCCCAGGAGCTTCAGCGTGAGTCGATCGAGGCCATCTCCGCGCTCAACGCCAGGCGGTTCGATGCGGTCCGGGACCAAGAGATCAATAGCCGGATCGCCTCGTATGAGCTGGCTTTCCGGATGCAGTCCTCCGCTCCCGAACTGATCGACCTCTCCGGAGAGACGGACGAGACCCTCGAACTGTACGGCGTCGGACGCGAGGACCCCGAAGGCGGCGGCCGGGGCGGCGGGGCCGGCGTCTACAACCAGTTCGCCACCAACTGCCTGCTGGCCCGCCGGCTGGTCGAGCGCGGGGTCCGGTTCGTGAACATCTATCACGCCTCGTGGGACCACCACAGCAATCTCGACGCCGAGCTGTCGTTCAACTGCGGCATGGCCGATCGGCCGGTCGCGGCCCTGATCGCCGACCTGAAGCGGCGCGGACTCCTCGACTCGACCCTCGTCCTCTGGTGTTCCGAATTCGGCCGGACCCCTCTCGGCGAAAATCGTCCGGGGTTCGCCAAGGTCACCGGCAGGGATCACCACCCGTTCGCCTTCTCCCAGTTCCTGGCCGGCGGGGGGATCAAGGGGGGGCAGGTCATCGGCAAGACCGACCCGATCGGCTGGAACGTCGTCGAGGACCCGGTCCACGTCCACGACTACCACGCGACCATCCTCAAGCTGTTCGGCTTCGATCACACCCAGCTCACCTACCGCTACCAGGGGCGCGACTTCCGCCTGACCGACGTCGCCGGGCAGGTCGTCGACCGCCTGATCTCCTGAGCCGTCGTACCCCGAGAATCCCCGGGACCGGGGAGTCCACTCCGTCAGACTCCCTGGACCTGGGAAAGCACAATCGCCCCATGCCAGGGGTGAAGATCAACGGCGGACCGGCTGATGCCGACTCACGCCTCCCAGGGCGAGGCTCAGCTTGGCCAGCGCCTGGGCCTCGAGCTGGCGGACCCGCTCCCGGGTCAACCCGAGCGACTCGCCGACCTCGCGGAGGGTCATCGGCAGGTAAGGATCGAGTCCGAACCGCATCCGCAGGACCGTGCGTTCGCGGTCGTCGAGCTGCTCGATCCCGTTCAGGGTGCGCTCCAGGTCGTCGGCCTCGATCAGGAGATCTTCCGGGGCCCGGGTGCGCTCGTCGGTCAAGACGCTCTCGATCGCGAAGCCGTCGTCCCCCGCGGCCTCGGGCTGCGGGGTCAGGCTGTTGGCGTGAAGGGCCTTCTTGACGATGTTCAATTTCTTGGTCGAGAGTTTGAGCTCCATGCCGACCTCGTCCGGGGTCGGGGGGCGTCCCATCCGGTCGCCCAGGTCCATCGAGGCCCGCCGCCACTTGGCCAGCAGGTTGACCATGTAGGCCGGCAATCGGATCGGCTTGCCGTTGTTCATCACGGCGCGCCGGATCGATTGCTTGATCCAGTAGCTGGCATAGGTGCTGAACCGCGTATCCATCGAGCAGTCGAACCCCTCGACCGCCCGGAGCAGGCCCAGGTTCCCCTCCTCGATCAGGTCTTCGAGGCTCAGGCCCTTGCCCAGGTATCCCCGGGCGATGTTCACGACCAGCCGGAGGTTGGCCTTGACCATGTGCTCCCGGGCTTCCCGATCCCCCTCGGCGATCCGGATCGCGAGCATCCGTTCCTGATCGGCGTTCAGCAACGCGGTCTCATTGATGTCTTGCAAATAGATTTGAAGCGGGGTCCGGGAAATCACATCCCGGCGCGCGGAGCGGGTCGACATGGTGAAGTCCTTGAGCTGTGGCGATCGTTCGGAGACCCGGTCCCTGTGCTGGACGACGTCGTGCAGCATGTCCGTCTCACGCTCTCATCAGGACCATAGGTCATGACTCCGGCCGGTCAATTCGGAAATCCGGATTGTTTGGATGAATTTTTCGAGTGGGAGGTCGATTGCCCGCGCGAGACTCGTCCGCTCCACGTACCCCGGACGGTCACGGGCGGGGCACGCACGGTCCGCTTGGAGGGGCCCGGCGGATGGGATACACTCGGTCTGCTGCGGCTCCGGGGCGACGGCGCCCCGGCCGACCTCGGTGACGAAGGATGACGCCCAATGATCTGGCCGACGCGGACCCTGGCATTGATCTTCCTGGTCCCGAGCCTGCTGTCGCTCGCCGTGCTGCTGCCGGGCTCTCGGGTGCTCTGGCTGGCGCTCTTCGGCCTCGACGCGGCCGTGCTCCTGGTCGCCCTGATCGACCTGGTCAGCCTGCTGCCCTCCTTGCGGATGCGGGCCGATCGCCGGTGTGGTCTTTCGGCATCAATCGGCGAGGCGCACCCGGTCGAGTTGACCTTGATCAACGAGGCGAACCGCCCGAGGCTCGTCCGGGTCCGGGACGACGTGCCCGAGTCGTTCGAGGCGAACCCCGCCGAGTTCCTCGTCACGCTCCCGGCCCGGGGGATGGCGACCCTCGAGTGCCGCATGACCCCCCGCCGGCGCGGGTCGTTCGCCCTGCGACGGGTCTACGCCCTGGAGTTCAGCCGTTGGCGGCTCTGGCAGCGCTCTCGACGGATCGCCGCGGAGACGGGGGTCCGGGTCTATCCCGACGTCCGCCAGATCGACCGCTATACCCTGCTGGCCCGGCGGAACCGGCTCAGCGTGATGGGCCTGCGGCGGTCGCGGCGGGCCGGGACCGACAACGAGTTCGAGCGGCTTCGCGATTACGCCGACGGCGACGAGCCGAGGCGGATCGACTGGCGGGCGACGGCCCGCCGTCGCAAGGTGACCGTCCGCGATTATCAGGTGAACCAGAGCCAGCGCGTCATCTTCCTGATCGACAGCGGCCGGATGATGGCCGGCGACACCGGCGGGGGCCTCTCGCCGCTCGATCACGCGTTCAATGCCATGCTGATGCTCGCCCACATCGCCCTGATCCGGGGCGATCAGGTGGGGTTGATGGTCTACGCCGATCGGGTCCGGGCCTACGTGCCCCCCTCGGGGGGGCCGAAGCGGATCGAGCGGCTGGTCCACGCGGTCCACAACCTGTTCCCGGTACTCGTCGAGTCGCGTCACGACCGGGCCTTCGTCGACCTGGAGCGCCGCTGCCGGAAGCGGTCGCTGGTGGTGCTCGTCACCAACGTCTTCGACGAGGTCGGCGGCCGGCAGGTGCTCGACCATCTCGGCAACATTGTGGGGCGGCACCTGCCGCTCGGCGTCTTCCTCCGCGACGCCGACCTGTTCACCCTGGCCGATGCCGGGCTCGACCCGATCGACGACCCGGGGGCCTCGGTCGAGCAGCGCCTCTATGCTCCCGCGGCGGCGGCGGCGATGCTCAACTGGCGAGAACGGGTCATCGCCGCCATCCGGCAGCGGGGAGCGTTGGCCCTCGACGTGCTCCCCGACGACCTGACCGCGCCGTTGATCAATACGTATCTGGACGTGAAGGCCCGGCACCTGCTCTGAGGTTGGGCCCGGGCCGGATCACGCCCCCCCTTCGTCACTTCCGGCCGAACTTGCCGGTCGCCCGCCCGTAGACGCCGACCCGGAGGAACCCCTGGCCGTCCCCCGGACGCTCCTGGGGGACCTCTCCGGCATCGGTGACGGCCTCCAGCTCGATCTCCGGCCCGATCCGGGCGACCTCCTCCGGGTCGATCGCGCCGGCGTCCCAGACCAAGGCGTTGGCCACGGCGCAGGAGATCGCGTGGCGGAGCATCGCCTCGGGGTCGTCCCCGGCCAGCCAGCGATCGACCAGGCCGGCCAGCAGGCAGTCTCCCGATCCGATCGGGTTCACCACGTCGATCTCGGGGGGATAGGCCCGGAAGAACTGCCCCTCGACCTGGATGAAGGCCGCGTCCGGCCCGTCGGTCACGACGGCGATCCGGACGCCGTGGCCGGCCCAGGTGCCGAGCGTCGCGAAGATCTCCTCATCGGAGACGGCGTCTCGCTTCAGGTGCTGGCCCAGCTCCCGGCGGTTGAGCTGGATGACGTCGGGCCAGAAGCCCCAGATCGTCTCGAGGGGCGGGCCGTAGGTGTCGAGGAAGACGGGGAGGCGTCGCATCCGGGCCATCGAGATCAGGTCGAGATAGAGCCCGTGCGTCCCCTCCGAGGGGCTGGAGCCGGAGAGCGTCAGCGCCTCGACCCCGCCGGCGGCGATGGCCTGGTCGACGGCCCGGAGCAGGTCGTCGGCCTCCTCGGTCGCGATCTCGGGATCGGGGTCGAAGAAGGCGGTCTGGTCGGACGAGTCCTCGGTCCGGACCGTCAGGATCGTCCGGGTCGGGGCCTTCGACGGGACGACCAGGGGGTCGAAGCCTTCCGCGTCCCGGAGCAGGGCGGCGCAGCGGTCGCCGACCGGGCCCCCCAGGAAGGTCACGGGCCTGGCGTCCCGGCCGAGCCGCTTGAGGGCGCGGGCGACGTTGTTCCCCTTGCCCCCGACGACCTCGGAGACGGCCGAGCCTCGGACCGCATCGCCGGGCCTCCAGGGGGGGACGGTCAGGGTCTTGTCCAGGCAGGGATTCAGGGTAACGCAGAGGATCATCTTCGACCTGGATGACGGCGGGGATCGGGGGCGGTCGGGGCGACAACCGGCCCGACGCGAAAGGGGGGGATCGAACGGCCTCTCGCCGGGTGCCATCGGCGGAGCGCGATCAGGAGGCGATCCGGTCGGCCGGGGCGGTGCGAGACCGGCGGAGGGCCCAGGCAGATCGGTTCGAGGGTTTGTGTACCGTGTATTTTCCCCGGATCTCGGTCAAGAGCAACGGCTTGGCCCGGAAAAAGGATCGGGCCCGGTCCGGACGGGTCGGTTGTTTGCCCGAGCCGCGGTGGCATATCCTGGGGGCGTCGCCCATGTTGTGATCGGATCCGAGGGGGATGCCCCCCCTCCCCTGCCTCGATTTCCGACCGGAGCCCTGCCCGATGTCGATGACCGGCCGATCGCTGGCTCGCTTCCTGCCGTACGCCCTGGCCTTCTTCGCCAGCCTCTGCATCATGACGCTGGAGCTGGTGGCCGCCAGGCTGGTGGCCCGGCACGTGGGGGCGTCGCTCCACGTCTGGACGAGCGTCATCGGCGTCGTCCTGGGCGGCATCTGCCTCGGGAACTTCCTGGGGGGACGCCTGGCCGACCGCACCGAGGCCCGGCGGATCGTCGGGCCTCTGTTCGCCCTGGGAGCGGCGTTGACGCTGAGCACCCTGTGGATGAACACCGTCGTCGGCCGGACACCCGGGCTGGAGGCGATGCCCTGGAGCCTCCGGACGCTGGTCGTGGTGTCGCTCAACTTCCTCGTGCCCGCCACGGTGCTCGGACTGATCGGGCCGGTGGTGGCCAAGGTGGCGGTCGATCAGGCCGCCCGGACCGGCAGCGCGATCGGCGACGTCTACTTCTGGGGGGCCGTCGGCTCGATCGCCGGGACCTTCCTGGCCGGGTTCGTCCTGATCTACGAGTTCCCGACCTCGGTGATCGTCACCGTGGTGGCCGCGGCCTTGCTCGTGCCGGCTGCGGGGATGCTGGGGGGCCGATTTGCCGGACTGCTCGCGCTGCTGGCCGCGGGGTGCCTCGGGGCCGGGTCGATCGGGGTGATCGACCGCTCGTTGCCCACCCTGGACGCGGTCGCGAGGACCATCGCCCCCAACCCGCTGGTCCTTGCCGGGCACGCCCTGGCGGTGTTGGCGGGGATCCTGGGGCTGGCCCGCGTGCTGGGGGCGAGGCGGCCGATCCCCGCGATGGCCCCGACCGACGCGACGACGACCGACGACCTGGGCGCGAGCGACCGGCCGACCCGCCTGGCCGACCTCGCGGCCCTGGCGTTCCTGATCAGCCTGGCGTTCATGAGCCTGGAGATGGTCGCCGGCCGGATGACGACCCGGCACCTCGGTTCGAGCATCTACGGCTGGACGAGCATCATCGGCGTGATGCTGGGCGGCCTGAGCCTCGGGAACCTGATCGGCGGCAAGGTGGCCGACGTCGTCTCGAACGAGAAGCAGGCGAGCTGGCTGTTCCTGGTCGCCTCGGCAATGGTCCTGCTGATCCTCTTCCTGGAGACGCCGCCGGCGTTCCTCGGGCCGGAGCTGGCCGGGTCGTCGTTGCTGACGTACGTCTCGTCGATGGACGGCGTGCCGTGGGCGTTGCGGGTCTTGTCGGTGGTCGCGGTCATGTTCTTCCTCCCCTCGATCACGATGGGGACGGTCAGCCCGGTCGTCACGAAGCTGGCCATCGACCGCCTGCGGCGATCGAACCGGACGGGCACGGCGATCGGGTCGGTCTACGCCTGGGGCATGGTCGGCTCGATTCTGGGTACGTTTCTGGCCGGTTTTGTGCTGATCGACCTGCTCGGCACGAAGGGGGTCTTGCTGGCGATCTCGACGACGATGGCGCTGGTCGCCACCCTGCTGGGGGGCATCGGCCATGCGACCTGGGCCGGGGTGCCGCTCGGCCTGACGTTCATCGCCCTGGCGCCGTTGCCGATGCTGCAGCGACAGGGGGTCGCCTGGGGGATCCGGAACGTCTCGGGCGACCCGGAGGCCGAGAACGGAATCGCCTACCTCGATGAGAGCAATTACTACTACATCAAGGTCGAGAGCGCGGTGGTCCCCCTGCCGGGCGAATCCGAGGGGGATGGCGACGGATCGGGGCAGGCCCCTTCGGCGATCCGGCGGACCCTGGTGCTCGACAACCTGATCCACGGGTACTTCGTCCTCGGGCACCCGGAACAGATCGAGTATGACTACGAGTACATCTACGCCCAGGTCGCCCGGCGGGTCGCCGAGGCGAAGGCCGAGCGGCTGGGGTTGGACGACCCCTCCCAGGTGCCGCTGCGGGCCCTGTTCCTCGGGGGAGGGTCGTACACCTTCCCGAGGTACCTCCAGCACCGCTACCCGAACGCCGAGTGCGACGTGGCCGAGATCGACCCGGCCGTGACGAGGGCGAACCACGCGGCCCTGGGGTTGCCCGAGGACACGACGATCAACACCCACTGGGGAGACGCCCGGCAGTTCGTCGAGCGGTCTCAGGGGGCTGAACCCTATGACCTGATCTTCGGCGACGCCTTCAACGACTTCTCGGTCCCCTGGCACCTGACGACCCGGGAGTTCAACGACCGCCTGGCCGGGCTGCTCGACCCCCACGGCGCCTACATGATCAACATCATCGACGTGTACCGGGCCGACCAGGTCGCCGGCGAGCGGGCCCTGGAGAAGGCCCAGATCGACGCGGTCGCCGCCGTCTTCCTGGAGGCCGGCAACGTCCCCGACTCGGCCGAAGCCCTGTCCCGGGGCATCCGGACCGCCTGGCGGGGAGAGCCCCTGGGGAGCCGCTTCGGCCTGATCGGCGAGACGGTGCACGAGGCGGTCGAAGGGGTCGAATCGCGGCGGGAGCGTGACATCGAGGCGGCACTCCGAGGGCCGATCTCCGCGCTCGAGGCCCCCTTCCGAGGCGACCTGGACCAGCTGGCGGAGGTCGCCCGGGACGCCCTGGCCCGCGCCCAGGCCCAGCGCGATCAGAACGCCGCGGCCGATGCCCTGACCGCCGAACTCGACCGGAAGAAGGCGGCGGCGACGGCCGAACTCCTCCGAGAGGCCGGGGTCACTCGCCAGGCCGAGGAGGTGGCCGGGGCGATCGTCGAGGTCTGGTTCGGCGGGACCCGGACGATCGTCAACCTGCTGGAAGCCATCAATCCCGACACCGACATCGACCGACTGGCCCAGCAGATCGACTCGGCCCTGATGGCGGTCGAGACGGACCTGAAGGAAAGCCCGGCCCTGCTGGCCCATCGGATCACGATCCCGGCCGACGAGCAACTGCAGATGACCTCGGCGCAGCGGGCCGAGGCCCGGTCGGCGGCGGCGATCTCGCGGAAGCTCCGGGAGCTTGGGGTCCGCCGAGGGTCGGAGGACTATGCGAGGGCCGTCGCCGGGTCGCTGGCCGAGCGGGCGATCCGGGGGGAACTCGACGCGCTGGCCCGGCAGGTGGCCGAGGCCGCGCGGTCCGTCGGGAGCGATCCGGCCCAGATCGCCCGGATCGCCGCCCGGGGGGTGTCGGAGGCGAGGAACCTGGGGGCCTTCCTGGGGGCCTGGACCGAGACGGCCAAGCTGACGTTCCCCGAGATCGAGGTCTTCGGCACCGACACGCCCGGGAACGGCTTCCGGGAGACGTTCGTGGTCGTGGCCTCGGAGTCGCCGATCGACCTGAGCGAGCTGGGCCGCCGTCGGAACGACCCTCGGTTCGAGCAATCGGGCGAGCCGTTCCAGCCGGAGCCGTACGGGTTCGAGCACCGGGACGCCCTCCGGATCCGTTCGCGGGGCATCGTCCTGACCGACGACTACGCCCCGGTCGACAACCTGCTCGCCCCCGTGGCCGCGACCCGGGGGACGGATTAACCGATCGCCCGAGGTCGAACCAGGGAACACTCAGGATCGTAAAGGGCTCGGTAACGACTCGTCGCGACGCAAGACGCCTCCTCCACTCCCGAAAGGTGGGACACCATGTCCAATGACGCCGCCAAGGCCCCCGAACTGACGCCTGATGAGTCGGGATCCGCCGCGACGACCCGGCAACTCCAGTCGACCCAGCGGGTCAGGGTGCTCCTGATGGCGCTGGCCGTCTTCGCGGGAGGGTTTGTCCTCTATCGGGAGATGGCGGGCACGAACGCCGGAGGAGGCGGCGGGGCCGGCTCGACCCGGTACGCCTGGGAGGTCGTCAACCCCGACGGTGCCCCGGTCGACCTGTCCGATTACAAGGGGCGGCCGGTGCTGCTAAACGTCTGGGCGACCTGGTGCCCCCCGTGCATGATGGAGATGCCGTCGCTCATCGCCCTTTCGAAGCGGCCGGAGCTTGCGGACGCCGATGTGGCCGTGGTGCTCGTGTCGGTGGATGACTCCCTCGACCCGGTCCAGCGGTTCCTCCAGCGCACCGATGTCGGCGAGGCCGAGGTGCTCGTGGCCGCGTCGAACCCCCCGAAGGAGTTCTTCACGAGCGGCATCCCCGCCACCTTCCTGATCGACCCCGACGGCCGGATCGTCCGCCAGGAAGTCGGCGCGATGGACTGGGACACCCCCGAGATCGCCGCCGAGCTGACGGCCCTCGGGGCCGCTCGATGACCCGATCGGACGTCGATCACGCCCCGATTGGGTTCGTTTGGCGCCGGGTTTGACCCCACCGAGAATGGCCCCATCGAGCTCTGGTCGGGCTTGCGAAGGGGCACCGGAGAGGCGGGGCTGGTCTTCGCAGGCTCGACGCAAACCTCCGCGGAATGGTTCCTGGTGCGCCCGGGGTGCGCCTGTCGGTGCGCTTCCTGAGCGAGCGCGATAGCCTTTTGCCGCAAAGGGATTGCGTCGATCCCAATGGGTTCGTTTCGGCGACGCGTGTTCCTCGATTGGGTTCGTTTCGCAAAGGGCCATTCGGGGACGTCGAGACTCACCGATCCGGGGTTCATTCGCCGAGTCTCCGGTTGGCGGGCAAGCATGGGTTGCTCGAGGTTGGAGCTGAGGGAACAGGCGGTCGGGGCGATCGGCTGCCGTGGGAATTGGGTTTGTTTGGCGCAGCCGATTGGGTTTGTTTGGTCGACCGGACGATCGGTGGTCCCGAGTCCCGGCGAGGCGAGTTCCAGGGCCTTACGGCAGTGATCCCGTCCGCTTTCGGAGCATGGGCAAGCGCGCTCAGTTGCCCTGAAGGGGCCCTGCTGAATCGGGCAGGAGGACAGGAAACGTGCGTGTGTGGTCGCATGGCTGTTTGTGGAGGTGGCGTATCGAAGGTTCATCGATGGTTTGGTCTGATCAGGTCGCCGAAGATCGGGAAGGCGGGGGTCCGCTGGGCACGACGAGAGGCCGGGAGGCGGCCGCGAGTCCTGCCGAGGGCGATACGCATGGCGAGACCGGATGACTGTATCATCGTGGGGAATCGGGGCCGCAGTCACACAATCCTGGCGGCGAGGGGAAATCTCCGGCGAGTCTGGCCACGGATGGGCACGGATCGAACCGGGGAATGGGGGGAAAGGGCCCGGCGAGGGGCGATCCTCGCCGGGAGGGTTGGGAGGTCGTGAGGGCGACGATGCACGGGATGGCCCGAGGATCAATGGCGACTGGCCGGGCCTGATGGAGTCGAATCGCTTCAGAAACCGGCAACGCCGGGGAAGGGAAGGCCCTGGAAGATGGGCTCTTCCTGGAGGATGCGGTCGAGGGCGTCGGGAGAGGAGATGATGAGGAGCCCGTCCCTGACGGTGTAGGCGAGGCCGATCTGTCGGAGGCCCAGCCAGAGGGTGACGCGGAGGGGGATGTCGTCCAGGTCGATGAGGACCGGGCTTTGAAGGGACTCTTGAGCCTCCTGGAGCCCGACCTGGTCGACGTAGATCGGGATGCCATTCTTGAACTGATCGTCGGCGGTCGCCTCGCGGATGGAGTCCAGGAAGTCGGAGAGCGGGGTCTCGACGTCGAACTGCATGCTGATCGAGAGGTCGAGCTTGTCCTTGATCGCCTTCGATGCCGGGTCTTGACCGGGGCCGCCCCAGCCACCGCCGTCGCGGGAGGAGCCTTCGGAGGGACCGTTTGAGGAGTCCTCGGGGGGGGCGGTCGGTACTCCCTCGCCAGGGGGTTCGGTGATTGGAGTCGGGAGCCCCCTGTAGTTGTCCAGCATGTGTTTCTCGCGTTGCACGAGGATCGAGACTCCCGGAGCTTCGGTCTCTGTCTCGGCGACCATGGTCGACAGGTCCTCCATCAGGTCGGCGTGCCGCTCGTAAAATTCATCGAGGAGGTCCATCTGTTCTCGGGGGTCGTCGCTGCGGGCGATGGCCGCATCGTAGAACGCGCGGGCGGTTTCGAGCACGGATTCGGGAGGGACCCGGCCCTCTCGGTGGAGGGCGAGGGTCGCGTCGTAGGCTCCCTTGGCAGTCTGGAATCGACGGCGGCGATGCTGGTCGAGGGCCGCGAGGGCCTCATCCCGGCTCCTGCCGTCATCACCCGGTGCGGGTGGAATGAACGATGGATCGAACGATGACGGGTCCCGCGTCGTGATGCTTGCGACCTGGGGGCCGGGATCGCCCTCGTTAGTGATTGCGGCCACGACGCCCCAACCACCAACCAGGGTGGTGCCGGTCAGGGTCAGGGCGACGGCGGAGGTGGCGAGCCTGGAAAGGGTCATGGTGCGCAGGGCTCCGTGGACGAGGAGGGAGACGCCGGCCGGGACCGTCCCGGCGAGGAGGGCGCCGCCGGAAGCGAAGGCGACGGCGGCCTTGACGGTGGAGTGGAGCACGGGGGGGGAGACGATCGCGAAGGCCGACTCGGTGGCGAACCAGGAGGCGAGGCCGGCGGCGGGGGCGGTGATGCCGCGTCGGGAGAGGCCGGCGCGGAGGGTCTCCCGGGCGCGGTGCAGGCGTCCCTTGACCGTGCCGACCGGCCACCGGAGGCGGCGGGCGGCCTCGTCGATCGTGTGGCCCTGGACCCAGCAGAGGACGATCGGGTCGCGGTACTTGCCGGGCAGGCGCTCCAGCTCCTCCCAGAGGACCGCGCCGAGGTCGAAGGTGATGGGGTCGATCGGGGCGAGCGACGCGGGCCGCCGGGCGGCGGCGACGGACTCGCGACGCAGGCGGCGGGCCGAGGCGACGCGGGCCTTCGAGGCGATCCGGTAGGCGACCCCCACGAGCCAGGGGCCGATCGGCCGCGATCGCCGGAGCGAGCCGGCGCGTCGGGCGAAGACGAGGAAGGTGGCCTGGAAGGCGTCGTCGGCGGCATGGGCGTCGCGCAGGACGTGGCGACAGACGGCCATGACCGCCTTGCCGTGCGATCGGACGAGGGCCTCGAAGGCGGCGTCGTCTCCCGAGGAGACGAAGCGGTCGAGCAACTCCGCCTCGGTCAGGCCCGCGACCGTGCCGGGGCCGTTGAACAGTCGATCGATCTGGACGAGTACGGATCCGCTCCGGATTCGAGGCATCGGGATCGGCCCCCCCTCCCCTTGGAATTCAAGCTCCAAGGATACTGCCCGGAGGGGAGGGTAAGGTTACAGATTTTTCTCGGCGAGGAGGACGCGAAGCCGGGCGTATTGTCCCGTCCGAGTTCGCCGGGTGTCTCACGATTCTCGCAGCGAGACGAGGAACACGGCTGACACTCGGCCTGAGCAAGGGCCTGGCATCCTCTTCGACCTCTTGCGGCTTCGCCGCCCGGACAACGTGCCGTTGTCCGGGGCACCCGGCATCACCTTCGCCCGGGGCACCCGGCATCACCTTCGCCCTCGAGCGGACTCGCCGCCCGGACAACGGCACGTTGTCCAGGGCACCCGGCGAAGCGAGCCCAGGTGTCGGGGGCTGACTCGACCGGGGCACGCGACCCCCGCCTCCAAGTCTTGATCGGTGGGTTCACGGTTTTTCGGCGGGTGCCCCGGGTTCCATGGAGCGGACCCCGGGCGGAGCCAAATGGGCTTGCAGCCCCCCCGGCCCGGGGTCCGCTGCGCGGAACCCGGGGCACCCGGCGGTGTCGGGGGCTGACTCGACCGGGGCACGCTTCGCCCTGCACGGGCCACACGCCCTAGAGATCGAGTCGCTCCGATGTCCGGGCTGCCCGGGATCGCGAGGGGACCGATTGAGGACGGGCCGAGGGGGTTGGTCCCGGCGAGCCGCCGGGCCGCGATCGGTGCGCCGGGGAGCCTCAACGGGAGGTCGGCTCGCCGGGCTCGCGGGGGATGGTGAGCTCGCGGGTGAGCTGGCGGACGCCGAGGCGGCGGGAGTTGAGGGCGGGGCGGAGGGAGGTGAAGGCGGTCCAGGCGTCGCGGCCGGAGGCGTAGCTGAGCCAGGCCTCGAAGCGGCCGCGGTCGGCGCGGCTGGAGGCGTTGAGGACGCCGGGGCGGGAGCGGACCTGGTCGAAGGCGTCGGCCAGCTCGCTGAGGACGGCGTGCAGCTCGACGGGGTCGAGGGGATGGTCGAGGGGCGTCTCGGGGTCGGGCCAGGTGAGGTGGAGCGATCCGCTGAAGGAGCTGGCCTCGGTGCGGTCGAGCAGCGCGTAGATGTCGGCGATTTCCATGCGGAACCAGAGGACCTCGACCAGGACCATGCGGCCGGGCGGGTAGTCCTTGTCGCGGACGCCCGGGCGGACGCGCTCGGACTCGGCGGCCCAGTCGCGGGAGGGGGCGGCGTCGTGCTCGAGGTCGGGGTCCTCGAAGTCGTAGGGGGACGGGGGCGAAACCACTTCAGAGGGGCGCTGGGTCAGGATCTCGTAGGCGCGGACGACGATCCGGAAGGCCCACTCGTCGCCGCCGACGTCGGGGTGGTGCTTCTTCGACTTGCGGCGGAAGGCCTCGCGGATGGCCTCGAGGTCGGCGTCGGGGGGGATGCCGAGGACGGTATGGGGGTCGATCGGGAGGCCTTCGAGCATCGCACAGACCACATCACGTCACGAGAATGGAGCCGAGAATTGGAGGGCATCGCCGGCGATCAATGCTCGCCCATCGAGTCTCCCGCAACACTGTCCGGAATTGCTCGGAAGAGTTGCCCGAGTCGGGTCCGCTGTGCGGACCGATCTCTTTACGGCGTCGAGGGATCGGTCCGCACCGCGGACCCTACAAGAGAACGACAAGAGAGCACTGACCCGGGCGAATCGGTCTGGGACCTGATTCGCCTCGGGCCTTTACGAGTGATCGAGGCCGAGGTGACAGGACGCGGCTCGGAGTCGACTGGGGACACGGGGAGAATCGGGAGCAGACGATCATCACGACTCACTCGCGTTCCTCGGCGGCCTGGTTGTCGCTGGCGAGGCGGCGGCGGATGTAGCCGGCGCGGGCGATGTTGCGCTCGTCGACCTCCAGCGGCTCCCCCTGGATCTTCTGGAGGTGGGCCGGCTGGGTGTGGATGAACAGCTCGTTGACGGTCCGGATTTCGAGGTCGTCGATCAGCCCGAGGTTCACCCCCATGCGGACGCTGGAGAGCAGGTGCATGGTCTCGGAGCTGGAGATCGTGTGGGCGGTCTTGAGGACGCCGTAGGCGCGGCTGACCTGGTCGTGCAGGTGCTGGCGGCGCTGGCCGATCCACTCCTGGCGGGCCTGGCGTTCGTAGTTGATGATCTGGGGGACGACCTCGGAGAGGTTGCGGATCAGCTCGCGCTCGCTCTTGCCGAGGGTCTGCTGGTTCGAGATCTGGTAGAAGTCGCCGTCGGCCTGGGTCCCCTCGCCGTAGAGGCCGCGGACGGCGAGGTTGAGCTTGTGCAGGGCGCGGAAGACCTTCTCGATCTGCTTGGTGTTGGCCAGGGCGGGCAGGTGGAGCATGACGCCGACCCGGATGCCGGTGCCGACGTTGGTGGGGCAGGCGGTCAGGTAGCCGAGCTGGGGGTTGAAGGCGTAGTGGAGGTGTTCCTCGATCTGGTCGTCGAGGGTGTTGATCTGCTCCCAGACGTCGGCCAGGCTGAAGCCGGAGTTCATGACCTGGATGCGGAGGTGGTCCTCCTCGTTGACCATGACCGAGACGTTCTCGCGGGGGCCGATGGCGACCCCCCGGGGGCCGTCGCCGGTGCTCAGCTCGCGGCTGATGAGCTGGCGTTCGACGAGGAGCTGGCGGTCGAGGGCGTCGAGGTTGACGACCGACTGGTAGTCGAGTTCCAGGCCGGCCTTGTCCATGGTGGCCCGGCAGATCCGCTCGATCTCGGTCTTCTCGGTGTCGCTGGCGCGATTGGTGAAGGGGAAATCGGCCAGATTGCGGGCGAGCCGGATCCGGGAGCAGATGACGATGTCGCTCTCGGGCCCGGTGCCGCGGAGCCACTCGCCGGAGGTGCGAGTCAGGGCATCAAGGTTCATCGGTCGGCATCCTCCTGGCGGAGCTGGTCCCGGATGGTGGCGGCCAGCTCGTAATCTTCTTGGGCGATGGCCTCCCGAAGCCGGGCGCGGAGCCGGAGTCGAGGAGAGCGGCTCGGCGGGGTTCGTTTGCGGGGGATCTTGCCCACGTGTCTCGACGCGCCATGCGCCGCCCGGAGCAAGGGGAGCAGGCCGGGGGCGAAGGCCTCGTAGTCGTTCGGGCAGCCGAGGCGGCCGCCGGTGCGGAAGTCCATGAACTTCAGGCCGCAGAGCGGGCAGGCGGTGCGGGCCAGCTCGCCGACGAGTTCCCCGACATGCTGCACGATGAGGTGGTCGACGATGGCTTCCAGGGCGGCGTTGGGGGGCGGATCGGGCGGGGTCAGGCCGGCCTTCCGGGCACACGGGCCGCAGAGGTGCAGGTCGCGACGCTGGCCGTCGACCGTCTCGGAGAGGTGGACCGAGGCCTCTCGGGAGCAGCGCTGGCAGGTCATGGCAGGCGGCTCCTTGAGGGTCGGTCGGGGGGCGGCGGCGGCACGTCGGCAACGGTTCCGGGGAGGCCGATCGGGGTCAACGGCCCTGCTCCTGTTCGAGCGTCCGAATCTCGTCGCGGAGGCGGGCGGCGGCCTCGTAGTCCTCGGCGGCGATGGCGCGCTTCAGGTCGTTGCGGAGGCGGATGAGCGTATTCTGGAGGCGGCTGGTCCGGGGGGCGCGCTTGGGGGCCTTGCCCGAGTGGCGGGTCTCGCCGTGGATGTTCTCGAGCAGGGGCATCAGCTCGTCCCGGAAGACCTCGTAATCGTACGGGCAGCCGAGGCGTCCGGTGCTCCGGAACTCGGCGAAGCTGATCTGGCAATTCGGGCAGCTCAGGGCGTCGGCCGGGGAGGATTCGAGGGTCGAACCGGCGCCGGAGACGAGGTCCTTGGCGAGCTGGCCGACCGGCAGGCTCTCGGGCTGGGAGGCGGCGGGGGCGAGGTGCTGCAAGGCGTGCTCATCGCAAAAATGGAAGACGGCGAACGTCCCCGGGGCCTCGGGGTCGAGGTCGGTGATGTGGTAAGTCGCCGGCTTGGAGCACTTCTGGCATTTCATCGCCGCGGTCCCCGGACCCGATCACAACCGGCGGACCCCGCCGCGAGATCGGCCGGACCCTCCGCGAGAATCGGGCGAAGACGCGGCGCGGGGGGGTTGTGTTTCATCAGCATTGACGATCGCGTTCCATTGTAATGATGCCCCCCGACCTGTCAAGCAACCGGGAACGGTCGGGGGCGTGTCGGGCGGCGGGGAGCGGGCGAACCTCGACGGGGGGCCTGGTGTCGGGGAGTGCCGTGCTTGCCGATCGGATCCGAGGGGTGCTAAGATCGACCCTTCCGCCAGGTCAGGCTGAGGTGCCTCCCCGTCTCGAAGTCTTCGGAATCCAATCGCCAGCTCATGAGCGACTCGACCCCCGCCCGGCCGATCCTCCATCCCCGGCCCGATCAACTCGCCTCGATGCTCGGCCAGGCGCCCGGCTTTCCCGTGTATCGGGAGTTGACCAGCGACGGATTGACCCCCGTTTCGGCGTTCGCGCGGATTGCCCGGCCGGGACCGTCATTCCTGTTTGAGAGCGTCGTGGGGGGGGAGAAGGTCGGCCGCTACAGCTTCCTCGGGACCGAGCCGTTCCTGCGGTTCGAGGCCAGGGGCAACCGTGTCCTGATCGAGCCGACCGACGGCCGGGGGGAGCGTCGGGAGTTCGACTCGGCCGACCCCTTCGAAGACCTGAGGGGGCTGGTCCGGCAGCACGGCTCGGTCCACCTGCCGGGGCTCCCGCGCTTCTGCGGGGGGGCGGTCGGCTATGCCTCGTACGACGCGGTGCGCTACACCGAGCGCCTGCCGAACGCGCCGCTCGACGACCGGGGGCTGCCGGACCTGGCCTTCGCCTTCTTCGACCGGATGGTGATCTTCGACACGATCCGGAAGACGGTGCTGGTGGTGGCCCAGGCCCGACCCGAGGACCCGGCCGACCCGGCCTCGGCCCGGGCCGCGTACGATCGGGCGGCCGACCGGCTGGGAGAGCTGGTCGATCGGCTCTCGGGACCGGGTCCGGATCTGCCGCCGGTGGACCTGGAGACGAGGGGGACGCCCCGATTGCAGCCGTCCTCGAACATGACTCGGGAGCAGTATGAGGACGCGGTCCGGCGCTGCCGGGAATACATCAAGGCCGGGGACGTGTTCCAGGTCGTCCCGAGCCAGCGATTCCGGGTCGAGACGACGGCCGAGCCGTTCGACATCTACCGGGCCTTGCGGGTCGTCAATCCGAGCCCCTTCCTGTTCTACCTGCCGTTCGAGGAGTTCTGCCTGATCGGCTCGTCTCCCGAGATCCTGGTGAGGGTCGAGGACGGCGAGGTGACGATCCGGCCGCTCGCCGGCACGAGACGCCGGGGCAAGGACGAGGACGAGGACCGGGCGCTCGCCGAGGAATTACTCGCCGACCCGAAGGAGCGGGCCGAGCATGTGATGCTCATCGACTTGGGCCGTAATGACGTGGGGAGGGTCGCCGAGCGGTCGAGCGTGCGATTGACCGAGGTGATGAAGATCGAGCGTTACAGCCACGTCATGCACATATCCTCGAACGTCGTGGGGAAGCTCGAAGCCGGGAAGGATTGCTTCGATGCACTGCGGGCCGGGCTGCCGGCCGGGACGGTCAGCGGGGCGCCGAAGGTCCGGGCGATGGAGATCATCGACGAGGTCGAGCCGACGAGACGCGGGCCGTATGGCGGGGCCGTCGGCTACATCGACTCGACTGGGAACATGGACACCTGCATCGCTTTGCGGACGCTGGTGGTGCAGGGCAAGCTGGCCGACATCCAGGCCGGGGCGGGGATCGTCTTCGACAGCGACCCGGCGACGGAGTATGAGGAGACGGTGAGCAAGGCCCGGGGGATGATCAAGGCGATCGAGGTCGCCCAGGATTGCCTGACCCCGGCCCGATCGAAGCCGATGGCCTGATCGATCGGAGGGGGCGGGCCAGCCTTGTCCGGACTCGGCCCGCCCGGAGACGGTGCCGGTCAGTGGCGGGTCGGGGCCTCGTACTCGCGGCGGTATTCCCCCTCGTCCTTCGGCTTCCAGAAGAAGCCGAAGAGGAGGCCGTCGAGCGAGAGGTAGTTGCTGGTGATCGGCGAGAGCCAGAGGATGCCGGCGTTGACGAGCAAGTACGTCATCATCATGCCGGGGTTCACGTTCGGATCCTTCAGGACGATCTGGCCGAAGGTGAGGCTGAGCAGGAGCAAGCCGGAGAGGAAGGCCGAGAGGGAGGTGAAGAGGCCGGCGATGAGGAGGGCGCCGACGGCGACCTCGGCCATGGGCAGGACGGCGGTGTAGAGGTCGAGCGCCGGCTTCAGGTCGCGGCCGATCCAGGTGTCGGCGAACATGGATCGGATCGTCTCGGGGTAGCGGGGCTCGGCATCGGCATCGGCACCGGGCGCGGGTTCGGCTTCGGGTTCGACCGGGGCGGTGGTCGCGTCGTCGCCCTCGTCGGCGTCGAGGCCGTCGTCGAGGTCGTCCACGAGGGCCTCGACCTCGGCCAGGGGAGGGTTGCCCGCGGCGGCCATGTCGTCGAGCTTCTGCAGGCCGGCCATCAGGAAGATGAGGCCGAGGCCGAGGCGAAGCAGGAGTGCCACCATGCTCCGGATGACGTGGCCGGGCTCCCGGCGGAGGGCGATCGTTTCGGTGGGTCGCATCGGGGGATGTCACCTCGTTGAAGTGGGAGGGAGGGGGAGTTTGGGTCGGGAGTCGGGGCCGAAACCGCCGAGGAAGGGGCCCGCGACGGGGGATGGGGGCCTCGACGCCGTCGGGGGACGGCCTAGGCGATGGAGCCGCGGACCTTGTCGAGGATCGGGGTGACGAGGGCCGCGGGGACGAACCGGCCGAGGGCCTCGGGGCCTCCGTAGCGGGCGACCTGCTTGATCAGGGAGCTCGAGACGTGGGCATATTCGCCGTCGGCCATGAGGAAGACGGTCTCGATGCCGGGGTCGAGGCGGTGGTTGGTCAGGGTCATGCTGAATTCGTATTCCATGTCGGAGAGGGTGCGGAGGCCCCGCAGGATGACCCGGGCGCCGCTGCTCCGGACGAAGTCGACGGTCAGGCCCTCGAAGGCGCGGACCTCGACGTTGTCGAACGGGTCGAGGACGCGACGGGCCAGGTCGACCCGCTCGTCGATCGGGAAGAGGACCTGCTTGGTCGGGTTGACGCCGATGGCCACGATCAGGTGCTCGAAGAGCAGGCGGCCCCGGGAGATGACATCGAGGTGCCCGAGCGTGATCGGGTCGAACGTCCCGGTGAAGACGGCCGTTCGAGACGACAGTTCCATGAAGAAGCCCCCCCGGCGTTCAGTCGGAGTCGAGACTGCCGGTCTGCGCTGGCAATGGCGTTGGAGAGGGTTACGAGGACGCCCGGAGCCCCTCGGCCAGGCGGTCGAGGTCGTCGTCGGTGTTGTACAGGTGGGGGCTGATGCGGAGGTGGCCGCGCCGGGCGCTGACGGCGACCCCGGAGGCTCGAAGGCGCCGGACGACGGCGTCGGGGTCGGTCCCCGGGCGGTCGAGGACGACGATGCCGGAGCGATCGGCCGGCTCGTCGGACCCGAAGACGGTCCAGCCGAGGGATCGGGCCCGCTCGCGGACCCCCTCGGCGCGGTCGAGGATGCGATCCGAGACGCGATCCGGCCCGAGTTCGAGGAACAATTCGAGGCTCTTTCCGAATCCGAGCAGGCCGGCCATGTTGTAGCAGCCCCCCTCCCAACGGCCGGCATCGGGCTTGAGGCTGAAGGCCGGTTCGGGGTCGTTGTAGGAGCTGGTGACGCTGTTCGAGCCGACGAGGATCGGACGGAGCCGATCGACCCAGTCGGAGCGGATGAAGAGGAGCCCGGCCCCCTCGGGCCCGAGGAGCCACTTGTGGCCGTCGGCGGCGAGGAAGTCGATGGGGGTGCGGCGGACGTCGATCGTCAGGGGGCCGAGCCCCTGGATGGCGTCGACGAAGACGGCCACCCCGCGCCGGTGGCAGGCCTCGGTCAGGGCGTCGAGGTCGTTCCGGAATCCGGAGGCGAACTCGACGTGGCTGATGGCCAGCAGCCGGGTGCGGTCGTCCATGGCGGCCAGGAGGTCGTCGATCCAGATCCGGCCGCCTCGGGAGCGGACGGGGCGGGTCTCGACCCCCCGGGAGGCGAGGTTCATCCAGGGGAAGAGGTTGGAGGGGTATTCCTCGGCCGGGGTGACGAGGTTGTCCCCCTCGGCCCAGGGGAGGCCCTCGGCCACCAGGCCGATGCCCATGGTGGTGCTGGTGATGAAGGCGATCTCAGACGGGTCGGCGTGGATGAGCTGCGCGGCCCGCCGGCGGACGACTTCCAGCTCGTTGCGCCAGTTCATCCAGTGGATGCAGCCGTTGGCTTCCTGCTCGGCGACCCAGGCGCGCATGGCCGCTCCGGCCCGCCGGGGGATGGGGGCGATGGCGGCGTGATCGAGGTAGGCCCAGTGCTCGGCCACGGGGAACTCGGCGTCTCGGATCGCCTTCCAGTCCATCTCGGCTCTCGCTTCGGTGATCGATCCAGTGCGACACCGAGAGCCTACCCGTTCCCGGGGCAAAGGGCCAATCGCGATCGGAAAAAACGAGGGGTATTGGAGGGCGCAGGGCCGATCTCGCCGGGGCCCGCCGAGGATCGTCGCCCCGGCTCGATCCGGCCAGGGGGTTCAGGATGCGGGGTCGTCTTCGGGGCTTGAAGTCTCCGGCCCGGTCGGTCCCTCTTCGAGTCCGGGAGAGGAGGCCGGCTGCCGGGCGATCCACTCGGCGTACTGGGGGGAGGCGACGAAGCCGGCGTACTCGGGGACCTGGGTGAGGTCGGTGAATTCCATGCCGAAGGTCTCGGCGATCAGGTCGAGCATGCGGGCCGTCTCGTCGTAGTCTTCCTGGGTCAGGGTCAGTCCGAGCAGGGCCCAGTAGGCGGCGATGAGGGAGGGCTCGGCGTCGATCGCCCGGGAGATGGCCTCTCGGGCCGTGTCGAAATCCTTGCGCTCGATGTGGATGCTGGAGCGGAGGACATCGAGATAGGCGTCGCCGCCGATGGAACGGTCGAGCCGGTCGATGCTCGCAAGCGCCGCGTCGAAGTCCTTCTGGAGGAAGTGGGCGTCGATCATCAGGAGGTCGGCGCTGGGATCGTCGGGGTAGTACTTGCGGAAGTCGGCCAGCGCGGCCTCGTACTCGTTCTCGTCGACCTCGGCGGCGGCGGTGTATCGGGGGACGAGGAAGAGCCGGTCGCGCTGGAGCGACTCGGGCAGTCCGCGATAGGCGTTGAGCACGGCCTCGTACTGCCCGGTCCGGAGGTTCTCGTTCATCTGCAGGAGGGTGGGCATGTGGGTGATGAGGACCTGTTCCTTGCCGGTCAGGCGGTCGAGCAGGCTGCGCTGGGCCTCGGCGACGGCCGAGAGGTAGAAGTGTCGGGTGCTCTGGGCGATCGACTCGCCGACGGCATACGGGAAGACGTCGACGGCCTTGATGGTGCCGTCGGCCCGGCGTGCCAGGTCGAAATCGAGGTAATTGAGCGCCCCGTCGGCCGTGAGCATGCGGAACCGGATGCCGTGCCTGGCCTTGCCGCTGATCGGGTGGATCGGGGAGCACTGCCCCCCCTGGTTGATCGTCTCGACGAGGGTGGAGACCAGCCCGCTCTGGCCCTTCTGGCTGGCCTGGATGAAGCTCTGGGTGAAGTTGCGCTTCACGTCCGCCGGGGCGTCGATGCCGCGGGTCGCCTCGTCGACCACGGCCTGCCAGTCGATCATCCGGGAGAGGGTGTCGGGATCGGCCTCGAACGTGGCCTCCTCGAACGCGAAGCCATACTCCCAGCACTCGTCCTCGGTCGGCGGGGCACCGACGGAGACGCTGACCGGGGGGGCGCCCGGCTCGGCGTTCGACTGGGCCTCGGCCCCCTGAGGCTTGCGGGCACAACCGCTCAGGGCCAGGGCACAGAGCAACGCCGCACCCATCCGGAACGTCGAGCAACGCATGGCACCTGTCTCGGCAAGAGGATTCATGAATCCATGGTCGGACGTGACGCGGCGGAAAGTGTATCAGAACCGATCAGCGGACGCGAGTCTTTACGCTGCAATTGGACAGGACGGCTCAGTGATCGATGGGGGCCTCGCTGGGGGGATTGTCGGGAGCGTTCGGCTCTACTTCGGGCGTAACCATGGAGGTTGGCTGTCGAGCAATCCATTCGTTGTAATGGGGCGATGCAACGAACGCGGTGAATTCGGGGACCTGGGCGAGGTCGTTGAACTCGATGCCGAATTTCTTGGCCATCAGGTCGAGCAGGCGGGCGGTTTCCTCGAAGTCTTCCTGAGTGATCGTGAGGTCGAGCAAGGCCCAGTACGCTTCGACGAGCGAGGGCTCCTCCTCGATCGCCCGGGAGATGGCCGCTCGCGCCTCGATCACATTCTCGCGTTCGATGTGGACGCGCGCCCTGAGGAGGTGCATGTAGGGGTCGCCGCCGATGCCGCGGTCTCCCCGATCGATTGCGGCCAGCGCTTCGTCGAATTCGCCTCGAAGGACATGGGAATCGATCATGAGGAGATCGACGCCGGGGTCGTTGGGAAAATACTCGAGGAAGTCGGCCAGGGCCGCCGCGTACGCGTCGTCGTCGTCGATTTCAGCGGCGGCCGAGAAACGCAGCACGAGGAAGAGACGCTCCTTCTGCAACGATTCGGGCAAGCTCCGATAGGCGGTGAGCACGGCCTCGTACTGCCCCGCCTGCAGATCGACGTTCATTTGGGAGAGCGTCGGCAAATACGCGATCAGCTCTCGATCCTTGCCTGTCAACCGATCGATGAGGTCTCGCTGCGATCGAGCCACGGTGGTGAGATAGCCGTGTCGCGCGCTCTGAACGATCGTCTCGCCGACGCCGTAGGGGAGGACGTCGACGGCCTTGATCGAGCCGTCAGCCCGGCGTGCGAGGTAACAATCGAGATAACTGAGGGCCCCATCGGAATACAGCAATCGGATCCGGATGCCGCGTCGATCCTCGTCGCCGATCAGGCGAAGCGGCGTGCATCTGCCGCCCTGGCTGGTCGTCTCGATCAGGCCGTTCACCAGGCCGTTATAACCCGCCTGGCTGACCAGGAGGAAGCCGCGAGAGAAGTTGCGTTTCACGTCCGCCGGGGCGTCGATGCCGCGGGTCGCCTGATCGACCACGGCCTGCCAGTCGATCAACCGAGACAAAGCTCCGGGGTCGGACGAAAGGAGGGCTTCCTCGAACGCCGCGCCGTACTCCCAGCACTCGTCATCGGTGGGGGGACTGCCGACCGAGGCGCCGGACAGGGACGTGCCCTCCTCGGTCTCGGCGTGAGCCTCGGTGTCGGGTCGTTCCCTGGCGCAACCGCCAAGGACCAGGGCACACAGCACTGCGGCACTCACCCGGAACATCGAGCGACTCATCGCGCCAGCCTCAAGATATTCGATCCATGGATACATGGTCGGATCTCACGCGTCGTAAGCGTACCAGAACCGATCAGCCGACGCGAGTCGTTACGCTGCAATCGGTCAACATGGCGAGATCGCGTCGGGACGCGATATCGGGATCCTGAAATCAGGGAGGGATGTGGGGCGTTGCGATGGGATGCGGGTCCCGCTCGGTCATCAGTGGCAACGAGAGGCGTAACCGGGGGTTGGCGTTTTCCTGACGTGGTAGTCAGGTCCGTACCATAATAATAATGAGTCGGTGCGAGTACCGAGGTTCTCCAGCCACGCTTGGGCTGAGATGCTTGTAAGAGTTCGGGGGAACGTCCCGAGCCCGGAACGCGTCTTTCGGTGGCTGCTCGTCGCGGGGTGGGCGAAAGGGGCCTGAATCCGATGAGTGACTCCTCGAACGGGATCGGGCCAGATGCATTGTTCGCGTACGGCACACTCGGGCCGGTCGATGCGGCCGATGCCGAACGGCGGGGGTGGGAGGCCGACGCGGTGCGGGGAAGGTTGTACGACCTCGGGCCGTATCCGGCGCTGGTCGACTGGGACGACCCGGGGGCGGGATGGGTCGAGGGGCATGTGCGGGAGGTCGGGCCGACCGAACTGATCGAGGTGCTGGATCCGTATGAAGGGGTGGAGGAGGGCGAATTCCTCCGGGTCGCGGTGCGGACTCGGAGGGGGCGGGCAGTGTGGGTCTATGTCTATCCGCACCCGATTCCGGGGCGGGCGGTGGGGCCGATTCCTCGCTGGGAGGGGCCTCGGATTGATCTGAGCCGGTGAGAGGGCCGCCGAAGCGTTCAACCACCACGAGAGGGGACGACCATGGCCAGCAACATTGCCGCCCCGTCGCGAGACGGGGTCCAACCGCCGAAGCAGCCGACGACCGTCGGCCGCTACCTGATCGACCGGCTCCAGGCGCTCGGGGTCGAGCACCTCTTCGGGATCCCGGGCGATTACATCCTGAACCTCTACAAGATGCTCGACGACAGCCCGATCGAGGTCGTCGGCATGACCCGGGAGGATGCGGCCGGGTTCGCGGCCGACGCGTATGCAAGGGTCCGGGGGCTGGGCTGCATGGCCGTGACCTACTGCGTCGGCGGCCTGAGCGCCTGCAACAGCATCGCGGGGGCGTATGCCGAGAAGTCGCCGGTGGTCGTGCTGACCGGATCGCCGGGGCTGTCGGAGCGGGATCGGAATCCGCTCCTGCACCACAAGGTGAAGGACTTCGACACGCAGTATCAGGTGTTCAAGCAATTCACGGCCGCGGCCACGGTGCTCGACGACCCGCTGACGGCCTTCTCGGAGATCGACCGGGTGCTGGCGGCGGCCCTGCGGTACAAGCGGCCGGTCTACATCGAAGTGCCGCGCGACATGCTCCACGCCGAGCAGGTGTACCCGCACTCCAGCCCCGGGCCCTTGCCGCCGAGCGATCCCGACGCGCTCCGCGAGGCGCTCGACGAGGCCGAGGCGATGCTCCGCCGCGCGAAACGGCCGATGATCCTGGCCGACGTCGAGATCCACCGCTTCGGGCTCCAGGCCGACCTGATCGGCCTGGCCGAGGAGTCGGGCCTCCCCATCGCCACGACCTTGCTGGGCAAGAGCGTGATCAGCGAGGAGCACCCTCTGTTCGCCGGCATCTACGAAGGGGCGATGGGGAGGGCCGAGGTGACCGAGTACGTGGAGGCCTCGGATTGTCTCCTGATGCTCGGCTGCTTCCTGACGGACATCAATCTGGGAATCTTCACCGCGAAGCTGGACCCGACGCACTGCATCGACGCGACGAGCGAGGATCTGAGGATCCGGCACCACCACTATCGGGAGGTCCGGCTCGACGACTTCCTGAAAGGCTTGCGGGCGCGCGGGCTCTCGTTGACCGTCCCCGAGCCGCCGTCCCGGCCGTTGCCGGTCCCGCCGTGGTCGGCCCGGCCGGGGGCGCCGATGACCTCGGCCAGGCTGTTCGCGAGGCTCAACCACCTGGTGGATGAGAACGTGATGGTGATCGCCGACATCGGCGACTCGCTCTTCGGGTCGGCCGAGCTGCGGATCAGCCGGAGCACCGAGTTCCTGAGCCCGGCCTATTACACGTCGATGGGGTTCGCTGTCCCGGCCTCGGTGGGGGCGGGGCTGGCCAATCGGGCCTTGCGGCCGCTCGTGATCGTGGGGGACGGCGCGTTCCAGATGACCGGGATGGAACTCTCCACGGTCGTCCGGGCCGGCCTGGCGCCGATCGTCGTGGTCCTGAACAACAAGGGGTACACGACCGAGCGCTATATCCTCGACGGCCCCTTCAACGACATCCTGGACTGGTCGTATCACCGGGTCCCCGAGTTGCTCGGGGCCGGGCTCGGCCTGGAGGCGTCGACCGAGGACGAGCTGGACGTCGCGCTGAAGCGGGCCTGGGAGAACACGGAGAGCTTCACGCTCATCAATGTGCATCTCGACGCGATGGATCGCAGCCCCGCGTTGGAGCGTCTGGCGGAACGGCTCGCCGGCAAGCTCTAGAGGGGGGTTCGAGCGGCTGCCGAGGTCCGGCAGGCGGATCCCGCCGTCATCGGATGCGATGCGGTGGGGTCGTCCTCATCCTGATCGTTGCCGTCACAACGCAAAGGGCCGCCCCGCGCTCCCGGGTGTGGGCGAGGGGCGGCCGTGTTACGATCCCGAGGGGAATCAAGCCGGGGCGTGACGGCTCAGCGGAGCCCGGCGCGGTTCAGGTGGAACCCCCGATTCGGGACGAGTCCGGGGTTGGCTGTGCGGAACCGCTGGAGCGGGATCGTCCGGACGCCGTGGTTGATCGGCCCGGCGATCTCGCCGACCTTGAAGCGTCCCCGGGTGAAGACGTTCCGAGGCAGGGTGTAGATCCCCTCTCGCCGGGTGTCGTATGGCGAGGCGTTCGGGCGGGTGACGGCCGATTCCGGGTGGAAGTAGTTCGTGAACCGCTGGGCGAAGCCGGGCCGGGCGTAGAACTGGCGGAAGGTCGCCGGCCCGAACGGCAAGGGGCGGTAGAACGGCAGGTTCGCCGAGAGGGTCTCGGGGGTCGGCACCAGGGCCTCGCCGTATTGCGGGGCGGCGGCGTTGATCCCCGGGAACTGGAACCGGGCGGTCGGCAGGATCGGCCCGGGGATGGGGCCGGGCCCGGGCCCGGGGCCGGGTCCGGGGCCTGGCCCGGGGCCCGGGGCGGGGGTGGCCAGCGGGACGAGGCCCCCTTCCAGCAGGAAGGCGCTCCCAAATCCGGGGAACGGCAGGGCGTCGAGCGGGGCCCCGATCAGGAAGTCGCCGCGACGGTCGTTGTCGACCGTGGCGTTGCGGGTGCTGAACGGGGAGACCCCCGCGACGGACCAGCCCAGTCGGCCCTCTCCCCGCGGGAGGGTGAACTGGATGCCGGGGGGCAACCCGGCCGCCCCGGCCGCGACCGCCGTCAGGCTCACGTTCGCCGGCAAGACCTGTGAGGTGCCCGCGACGAGGTAGGCCGCGCCGGTGTTGTTCCCGAACCCGGGGGCACCGATCAGGATCTCGGACAGGTTGTCGTCGTTGATCGACCGGACGCCGGCGACCGAGAACCCGGTGCCGTCGCCCGGATTGATGCCGACGAAGTTGGTCGAGACGAAGACCGCCGGGTTCAGGCCCGTGATCGGCAGGTTGCGGTTGGCCAGTGCGGGGCGGGTCCCCCCCATGATCAGGGAGGCCCGGCCGGTGTCGGGTCCGAATCCGGGAGAGCCGATCAGGATGTCGTCGGGCGCCGTCCCGTCGGAGTTGCCGACCCCGGCGACCGAGAACCCGGTCAGGTCGCCCGCGGCTTCGCCCGCGAAGGAGACCCCCTCGACGGTCGTGTTGTCGATCGAGACGTTCAGGGCCGCGAGCGAGACCGTCGGGGCCACGCCGTTGGTGATGAACTGGCTCAGCAGGTTCGGGGCGCCGTAGACGACGTAGGCGCGGCCTTCGTTCAGCTCGAGGGCGCCGGGCGACGACGGGGCACCGATGAGCAGCTCGCCCCCGGGGTTGCCGTCGAAGTTGCCCCCGCGGCCGACCGAGAATCCGGCCCGGCTGCCGGTGGCCCCGCCGGCGAAGAGGATGCCGCGGTTGTTGCCGACCGAGCCGAACCCGGCCAGGTTGACCACGGCCGGCGGGGTGGCGGTGCGGAACGTCTGGCCGTTGAACAGGTAGACGGCCCCGTTGTCCACCAGCCCGACGCCGACGTCGGCCCGGGGGGCGCCGACGGCGAAGTCGGAGAAGGTGTTGTTGATCACGTCGCCGACGCCGGCGATCGAGGCCCCGAACCGGGCGCCCGGGAACTGGTTGTTCTCGATGACCGTGAACCGGACGGCCGAGTTGATGTCGTCGGGGCGGTCGAAGTCGACCGTGTCCAGTCCGTCGGGGATGTTGTCGAACTGGCGGGACCCGTAGACGACGTAGACGCGGCCGGCGTCGTTGTTGAACCCGGGGGCGGAGATGGCGAAGTCGGCCAGGCCGTCGCCGTTGATGTCCCCGACCGGGGCGACGGCGAAGCCGAAGTCGTCGTTGGCGGTGAGGCCGGTGGTGAAGGTCAGCCCGTCGAACGGGAAGGTGGGCCCCCCGGTCGCGGGAGAACTCTGGATCGGGTTGCCGAGCTGGGTCAGGTCGGCCACCCGCTCGTTGAGGGGCAGGATCGGCGGGTTGACCGAGTCGTCTCCCCGGGCGTTGAGGAGCGACAGGAAGTTCGTCGGCGAGACGTTCGGGTCGGCGGCCCGGGAGCCGAAGACGAGCGAGACGATCCCGGTGATCTGCTCGGCCTCGGGATCGCTCAGCAGGCTGGTCAGCTGCCGGGTCACGAGGAAGTCGTCCAGGCCGTCGCCGTTGACGTCGCCGGCGACGGCCACGCTGTAACCGGCCCGGGTCTGGTTGGTCGTGGACGTGAACTGGACGCCGAGGGCCGTCGACGGGACGACCCGGGGCGGCGGCGGCGCCGTGGGGAAGCCGTCGATGCTGGGTACTGTCGGGCCGGCCTCGACCCCGTTGATCAGGCTGATCACGGTGAGCAGGTCACGGCGCTCGAGGGACAACGGGCCGCCGATGAGAGCGCGGTGCCGGCGTCGGCGCCATGCCGGTGGGCGGCTACTGGGCAAGCCGAAAGGCATCTGGAGACTCCTTCCTCAACCTCCACGACCGATCGCGTCCATGCCACGGCCCCAGGCGGCGGCAAGCAAGACACCGACCGGGACCAACACGCGTCGCGGGCCGCCTGGGCCGGCCGGGGCACCCGGGGGAGGACCCCGGGTGGTCGGGCCGGTCCAGTTCCGCCTCGCCGGCGCAATGGCCCCGCGCGGTCCTTTGATTCTGCTATGGTTTTTCGGCCCCGGTCGGCCGGCCGCTGAACGGGTCGATCGCGGGGGATCGGAGTTCGGCTGTCGTAATCGGCTCATCCTGAACAACCGGAGTGACCGATACCCAAGACCGAGATACGACCAAGGAGTCGGAGGATCGGCCCGTCGGGGCGACCCTCGGGCTCCGGGTCGGGGAGGCGTGCGGGTTCGGCGGAGGGCCGGGCCGCGATGCTCGCCAGGGCATAATACGAGCGCGGAGGATCAGGATCGTGAACACGTCCAAGACGCGGAGGACGACCGGAGGCCGGAGCGCTCGGCTCGCGATGGTCATCGCGGCGTTGGCGGCCTCGACGGGTTGCACCCGGGAATTCTTCCGCAACTGGGCGGATCAGGATGTGTCCGAGGTGATCTTCGAGAAGAGCCGCGATCCGAGGTTCCGGATCGACCTGTTCACGAAGACGCCGCCGGCCATGTCGCGATTCGCCGACCCGTACGACCCCGACCGGCCCCCTGCCCCGCCCGATGACTTTGCGGCGCAAGAGCTTTCGCCGCAGCCGCAGCAGCCGAGGCACCGCCTGATCTCCCCGGCCGAGGGGACCGGCTACCTCGATTTGCTGGAGCAGTGGCGCCGCGAGGAGGGCCCGAGGCGGCCGGTCGATGTGACGATCGACACCGGGCCGACGGTCCGGGAGGAGGCCCCTCCGCCGCCCGAATCCCCCACTCCGTTCCCGGGCGACCCGAATGCTGGGCCGGGTGACCCGCGGATGTCGCCTATTCCAGGTGTGGAGTCGGAGGACGCCGCTCCCCCCGACCCGAGACGCCAACCGATCGAGTCCACCCCGATCCCCGACGACGACCTTCCCCTCGATTCCAACCCGATCCCAGACGACCTCTCCCTTCAATCCAGGCGGGACGACACCGTGCAGGCCGTAGCCTTGCAGATTCCTGATCCGCTCCAGCCCGAGGGGGACATCGACCCCCGGGATCCGTTCGGCCCTGGGCTGACTCCGGAAGAAGCGTCGGGGATCGTCGACGTCCCGCCCGACACCGGCCGCGACCTGATCGACATCCTCAAGCCCGAGGCGATCGTCTTCGACGAGGCCGCCGCCTACGGCTACGGCGAGGACATCGAGCCGTACATCGTGGACGGTCGCAAGATTTTGACCCTGGCCCTTCAGAACAGCCGCGCCTATCAATTTCAGCTGGAGAATCTCTACCTGCAGGGCCTGGCCGTGACGCTCCAGCGCTTCCAGTTCATGCCGCAGTTCGCCGCCGGGGCCTCCCCCGGCGGCCCGACCTTCGGCGGATTCACCGGCCCGAACCCCGGCAACCAGTACACCTACCGCACGCAGGAGACGGGCACGCCCACCTCGCTCCTGAACGTCGGCGGCCTGGCCGGCTTCGGCAAGCTGCTGTCGTTCGGCACGTCGGTGACGGGGAACTTCGCCAACCAGACGGTGATCAATTTCGGGGGGCCGAACGCGGTCTCGACGACCTCGCAATCGTTCCTCCCCTTGAACATCGTCGTCCGGTTCCTGCGGGGCGGCGGCCGGGCCTTCGTGCTGGAGCCGCTCACCCAGGAAGAGCGGGACATGCTCTACGCGATCCGGGACTTCGCCCGGTTCCGCCAGGAGTTCTTCGTCAGCGTCCTGGCCGGCGGCGGTCTGTCGGGCGGCGGCCCCGCCGACCCGACCCTCGGCTACCTCGCGGTGCTCGGCCAGCTCCAGGCGGTCGAGAACAATACGAAGAACGTCGCGGCCTACGAACGGGTGCTCGAGGTCTTCCAGGAGCTCTCCCGAGGTGCCGCCTCGACGGTCGCCCCGCTCGACCTCGTGAACGTCGAGATCGACTTGCAGGGCCAGCGGCTGAGCCTCCTGCAGTCGAGCGTCTCCTACCGGAACCAGCTCGACAACTTCAAGCAGCAGCTCGGCCTGCCGCCGGACCTGCCCTTGCTGCCCGACAGCAACCTGCTCGAGGGATTCCGGCGGGTCTTCGACGAGATTGACGCCCTGGAGACCAAGCCCCGGCCGCTGCTCGAAGAACTCGTCCAGCAGCTGCCGCCGCTGGAAGACGTGGTGATCGACGGCCGCCCGGTCATCGCCCTGTACCGGCAGGCCGCCGAGATCTCCCGCCAGCGGCGGCCGATCCAGCAGCGGGTGGCGGACCGCCAGCTCGCCCGGGCCACCGCCGAGCAGAAGCGGACGTACATGCTCGACGCCCTGCGACAGGGGCTGCTCGGGCCGGAGCAGGAGGACGAACTGCGGCGTGACCTGGAGGCGACCGAACGGGAGATCGCCCTGCTCAACCCGGCGCTCGACGTGGAGGACCGCGAGGAGATCAATCGCCTGATCGTCCGGGAGCGGGAAATCTTCGAGTTGGCCAACGAGCGGCTGGAAGATCTCCTGCAATCGGCACAACGCGTCGCGTTCGAAAACCGACTCGACTTGATGAATGCCCGGGCGCAGCTTTATGATGCGTGGAGACAGTTGGCCGTGACGGCCAATCAGTTGCTCGGCGTCTTCAACACGACGCTCTCCAACCAGTTCATCACCCCGCCAACCACGAACAACCCGTTCGGCTTCGACCAGCAGAGCAAGCAGTTCTCCCTGACCTTGCAGGCCGAGCTGCCCTTGATCCGCGTCGCCGAGCGGAACCAGTTCGTCACCGCCCAGATTTCCTACCAACGCGCCCGCCGTGGCCTGATGCAGATCGAGGACTCCCTGAAGAACTCGCTCCGCCAGACCATCCGCACGCTCCAGCTTCGCTATCAAGAATACGAAATTAGCAAGACGCAATACGTCGTCGCTCTTGTTACGCTGGACCAGTCGTTCCAGCGGTTCCTGGAGCCGCCTCGTAGCGGGGGTGGTTCTTCCGCCGGTAGCCAGCTCGTGCTGACCTTGCTTCGCGGACTGAACAGCGTGAACTCGGCCCAGAACGGCCTGATCCAACGCTGGGTGCAGTTCCAGACGACCCGCCTGAGTCTTTATCGCGATCTCGGCATCATGCCCTACGAGGAGTGGGAGGCATTCTATGAACTTTTCCCTTCAGCAAGCCCCTCAGCCGCCGGCCTCGGCGCCGGAGCACGACCTGCCCCCGCTCCAGAACTCGAACCAGCCGCCGTCTTCGGCCAGCCGGGTGCCGGCGCCGAAGAAGCGGTCGGGTTCTAAGCTCGGCCGCCGCCTGGCCGTCCTGACGATGGCCGTGGCGGTGGTGGGGACCGGGGCGTACTTCGCCCTGACGTCCACGGGAGAGGTCGGCGGCTCGACGCTGTCGACCCTGCCCGGCCTCTCGAAGTGGCTGGCCCCGGCCGCGCCTTCGGTCCTCGTCTATGAGGCTCAAAAAGGTCCCCTGGTCGTGACCGTCCGCGAGCGGGGGAACCTGGAGAGCACCAACAACCTGGAGGCCAAGAGCGAGGTCGAGGGGCAGACGACGATCATCATGATCCTGCCCGAGGGGACGCGGGTGGTGAAGGACCAGCTCGTCTGCGAGCTGGACTCGGCCGCCCTGAAGGACAACCTGGCCAACCAGCAGATCGCCACCGAGCGGGCCGACGCCGACTACCAGAACGCGATCAAGACCCGCGAAGTGGCCGAGATCAACGTCCGAGAGTACATCGAGGGCGTCTACCCGCAGGAAGAGAAGACGATCATGGGCGAGATCAAGCTCGCCCAGTCGGAGCTGGAACGGTCGAAGGACCGGCTCAACTGGTCGGAGGACATGCTGAAGCTCGGCTACATCAGCCAGGCCCAGAACCTGAGCGACAAGTACGACCTTCAGCGGGCCGAGTTCAACCTGGACCAGGCCGAGAAGCGCCTCGAGGTGCTCAAGGAGTACACCAGGGAGAAGCAGATCAAGTCGCTCGAAGGGGACGTCGAGAAGGCCAAGGCCGACGAGCTGGCCAAGCAGTCGACGTTCGAGCTGGAGAAGGAGAAGGAAGAACGCCTCCGCCGGATGATCGAGAAGTGCAAGATCTATGCCCCCGGCAACGGCATCGTCGTCTACCACCAGGAAGAAGGCCGCTGGGGCAGCCAGGACGGCCCGTCGATCATGGAAGGTGCGACCGTCCGCGAGCGGCAGACGATCTTCAAGCTGCCCGACATCGACAACATGCAGGTGAACACCAAGGTCCACGAGTCGATGATCGACAAGGTCAAGCCGGGCATGAGCTCCCGGATCCGGGTCGACGCCTTCCCGAACAACGAGCTGGTGGGCTCGGTGATGGAAGTCAAGCCCCTGCCCGACCCGACCAGCTTCTTCAGCTCCGACGTGAAGGTCTACACGACCCTCGTGAAGATCAACAACGCCAGCGAAGGGCTTCGCCCCGGCATGACCGCCGAGGTGACGATCCTGATCGCCCGCCAGGAAGACGTCCTGAGCGTCCCCGTCCAGGCGATCATCGAGTACGGCGGCGCCCATCACGTCTGGGTCTACCAGGGTGACGGCAAGTGGGACAACCGGTCCGTGAAGGTCGGCATGACCAACACGAAGTACGTCGAGATCACCGAGGGGCTCGAGGAGGGCGAGCGCGTCGCCCTGAACCCGCGGGCGATCATGACCGCGGCCGAGAACCGCGAGGCCTTCGGCGCCGGCGGCGAACGCAAGGGCTCCGAGGAGCTCGGCAACTGGAGCGACGACGAGGCCGCCAAGGCCAAGGCCGCCGGCGAGCAGCCTTCGGTCCGCGAGGCCGCCAAGGCCGAGGGGGGCGCCGCCGCCGGCGGTGGTGCCGGGCCGAACCCCGCGATGTTCCAGAAGTTCCAGAACATCAGCCCGGAAGACCGCTCGAAGCTCCGCGACGCCTCGGACGACGAGCGTAAGGCCATCATGAAGAAGGCCGGCTTCACCGACGCCGAGATCCAGCAGATGGATCAGATGCGGCAGAACGGCGGCTTCGGCGGCGGTGGCCCCGGCGGCGGTGGCCCCGGCGGTGGAGGCCCCGGCGGCCCCGGCGGCGGTGGTCGTCGAGGAGGCGGGGGTGGTCCCGGTGGTCCCGGTGGTGGAGGTCCGCAGCAGTGACCCAGACCCACATGGAAAACTTCCCGCTCATGGGCGATCAGCTGGACTCGTCTCGAGTCCAGCCGATCGTCCGGCTGCGGGACATCCGCAAGCAGTACGTCATGGGGAAGGCCTCCAGTCGTCAGGAGGCCATCGTCGTCCACGCCCTCCGGGGCGTCTCGGTCGACTTCTACCCGGGCGAGTACGTGGCGATCATGGGGGCGTCGGGCTCGGGCAAGAGCACGATGCTCAACCTGCTCGGCTGCCTCGACCGGCCGACGAGCGGCCAGTACCTGCTCGGCAACCAGGACGTGGCGAACCTGAGCGACGACGACCTGTCGGAGGTGCGGAGCCGGTTCATCGGCTTCATCTTCCAGGCGTACAATCTGATCCAGCAGTACACGGTCCACGAGAACATCCAGCTCCCCCTGACGTATCAAGGCTCGGGGAAGCTCTCCGAGCAGGACGAGGAGCGGACCCTGGAGCTGGCCGAGATGGTCGGCCTCGGTTCCCGGATGGACCACCGGCCGAACCAGCTCTCGGGCGGCCAGCAGCAACGCGTGGCGATCGCCCGCTCCTTGATCAACGACCCGTACATCATCCTGGCGGACGAGGCGACCGGGAACCTCGACAGCGCGACCAGCGACGAGATCATGGCGATGCTCGAGCGGCTCAACCAGGCCGGCAAGACCATCATCATGGTCACTCACGAGGACGACATCGCCGAGCATGCCCGGCGCGTCATCCGGATGAGGGACGGCCAGATCATCTCCGACGCCCCGAGCGATCGGATGAAGGACGCGTCTCCGGAGGTCGTCGGCCTCGGACTCGGCACCGGTTTGCCGGGTTCGCAACTCGCCCCTGTCTGATCGATCCCCCCGAGCTGTGAGAGAACCGACCGATGGGACGCGTTTGGCGAAGCGTGAATCTGGGGGTCAAGAGCCTCCTGCTGCACAAACTCCGGTCGTCGCTGACGATCCTCGGCGTCGTCTTCGGCGTGGCCGCCGTCATCATGATGCTGGCCGTCGGCGAAGGGGCCGCGCGAGACGCCCAGGAGCAGATCGCCCAGCTCGGCGCGACCAACATCATCTACCGGTCGGTCAAGCCGAGCCAGGACGCCCAGAGCCAGAAGTCGGGCGGCCGACCGTCCCGGGTGTTGAACTACGGCCTGAAGTACGACGACTTCGACCGGATCCTGGCCACGGTGCCGACGATCACCAAGGCCTTGCCGATCCGAGAGATCAAGCGCGAGGTGCGCCGGGCCAATCACGCGATGGAGGCCCGGGTCGTCGGCACGACGCACGACTACCAGGAGTTCAACCGCCTGCAGGTCGAGCGCGGCCGCTTCCTGCTCCCCTCGGATAACGAGCACTACGAGAATTACTGCGTGCTCGCGGCGGAAACGGCGCGGACCCTCTTCCCGTTCGAGAATCCGCTGCGCCAGTCGATCAAGATCGGCTCGGATTACTACACGGTCGTCGGCGTGACCAAGCCCCGGGGCTCGACCGCGGCGATCGGCGGCAGCATGGCCGCGCAGGAGTACGACAAGGACGTCTACATCCCGCTGAACACCTGCCGGGCCCGCTTCGGCGAGCGGATCCTGTCGAGCCGTGCCGGCTCCCAGGAGGCGGAGGAGACGCAGCTCTCGCAGATCACCCTCCAGGTCAAGGAGATCAACGAGGTCCCGATGACCGCCCCCGTGATCGAGGCGGCGGTCGAGCCGTTCCACGAGGAGAAGAAGGACGTCGACATGGTCGTCCCGTACGAGCTGCTGGAGCAGGCCAAGCGTCAGGCCGCCATCTTCAGCCTCGTGCTGGGGTCGATCGCCGCCATCTCCTTGATCGTCGGCGGCATCGGCATCATGAACATCATGCTGGCGACCGTGACCGAGCGGACCCGTGAGATCGGCATCCGCCGAGCCCTGGGCGCGAAGCGTCGCGACATCACCCAGCAGTTCCTCATTGAGACGGTGGTGCTCTCGGGGATCGGCGGGCTGATCGGGGTCGCGATCGGCGTCTTCGTCCCCCCCTTGATCACGCAGTTCTCGGAGATCAAGGCCGTCGTCACGCCCAGTTCGGTGATGCTCTCGTTCGGCGTCTCGGTGCTGGTCGGGATCGTCGCCGGCCTGTATCCGGCCAATCGGGCCGCCAAGATGGACCCGATCGAGGCCCTCCGCCACGAGTGATCGGCCCTCCCCCTTGCCCCCGCCCCGACGCCTGCTTGGCCTTGCGTCGGGGAGGGCCAGGGACTAGTCTTAGTTGAGGAACGATTCGCCCAGATGAGCCGCGTCCCGGAGCCCCAGGCCCGGGTCGCGGTCTTTTTTGCATTGCAAGGCCTCATGAGCCCCTGGGCCGTCGCTCAATGGGCTCGATCGCATTCCAACGATGAAGCGGCTGGCATCGGCCGCTCCGATTCGACCTCGCTTGACGGTCCCCTCCCGAGCGTCGGGATCGCATCGCATCAGGAGATTCGCGGCATGTCCACGGACCGCATCCCCATCTCTAAAGAAGGGTATGAGAAGAAGAAGGCCGAGCTCGATCATCTCAAGAATGTCGAGATGTCCAAAATCACCGAGCAGGTGGCCGAGGCCCGCGCCTTTGGGGACCTGTCCGAGAACGCCGAGTATCACGCGGCCCGGGAGAAGCAGGGCGAACTCCAGGCCAAGATCTCGCTGCTCGAAGATCAGCTGGGCCGTTCCTACATCGTCGATCGCACGAACCTGCCGACCGACCGGGTGGTCTTCGGCTCCCGGGTCAAGGTGATGGACCTCGACCTGGACGACGAGGAGGAGTTCACCCTCGTCGGGCCGGGCGAGGAGGACTACGACCGGAACCGCATCCTGACCAGCAGCCCGATCGGCGAGGGCCTGATCGGCAAGAAGGTCGGCGAGGTGGCCGAGATCCAGGTGCCGCAGGGGACGATCAAGTTCAAGGTCCTCGAAATCGCGATCGCCGAGGACTGAGCGCCGGCCTCCGTCGTCGCGTCGATGCCCCGGGCCCTCGGTCGCCCCGATCGGGTCAATCCTCCGGGAGGATGATGCCCGAGCCGGCCCAGTGCCCGGGGACCGGGGCCTCGAATTGGAGCCGGGTGCGGAGGATCGGGTGCCGGATCGTCAGTGACCGGGCGTGCAGGGCGATGCCGACCGGGAAGGGGCGATCGGACCCGTAGGACGCATCCCCGAGGATCGGGACCCCTCGCGTGCTCGCCTGCACGCGCAACTGGTGAGTCCGCCCGGTCCGGGGCCAGAGCAGGAGCCGGCAGCAGCCCTCGGGCAGGGAGCCGGTGCGGTCGACCCGATAGCGGGTCAGGGCGTGGCGCGCCCGGGGCGTCTCGGGGTGGCAGACCTGGACGATCGGGCCGAGCCCCGTGTCGTCCTCGTAGAGCCAGTCGTCCCAGAGGCCCTCATCGGGGGTCGGTGCACCGGGGACGATGGCCCAGTAGTGCTTCTCGACGTCCCGGCGAGCGAACTGCTCGTGGAGGCGTCGGGCAGCCTTGGGGGTCTTCCCCCAGACCATCACGCCCGAGACCGGCCGGTCGAGCCGGTGGATGGCGGCGAGGTAGGCACGATCGGGGTGTCCCGGGTCGAGGTACCGTCGGAGCAGCCCTTCGAGGCTCGTGCCTTCGCGGGGCCTGCCTTGCGTCAGGAGTCCCGCCGGCTTGATGACGACGAGGCAGTGGATGTCTTCGAAGAGGATCGTCGGGGGCGGATCGGGCGGCTCGGACATCGGCTGAGGGGGTGCAGATCGCCAGGGGGGTGGCCTTGCCGTCGAGAGGAAGGCAGCACCCCCCGGAACTTGGAATTACGCACCGCCATCGGATTCGGACGAGGCGGCCGTCATGTCACAGGCGTCCCGATCGATCGATGTCTCGATCGGGCGAGGACGACCGTCAGGGCATCTCGGGCAGGTCGTCCGGGATCGGCGGGGCACCGTCCAGGCCGTCGAGGCCGGGGAACTCGGCCGGCGTCGGCAGCCCCGCTGCCCCGGCGTCGCCGGGCAGGGGCAAGGCGCCATAGGAGGAAGCCCCGGCGGCCGGGGCCGTCCCGGAGAAGGGGGCACCTGCCGATCCGGCTGCAAACGGGGCGGCGCCGTGCGGTGACGGCGACGAGGGGGAGGCGAACGGCCCCCCGGCGTTCGTCATCGGTGCCGCCGAGCCGGCGACCGGGGGGACACCGTAGCCGGCCGTCGGGTCGTAGGCCGAGGCCGAGGCCGCCGATGCGCCGCCCATGGCTCCGCTCAGGCCGGACGCCTGGGTCGCGGAGGGGTCGTACGACCGAGGGGTCCCGAGGCTGGCCCCCGCGTACGGGTCGAGGGACGCCGGGGCGCTCGACAGCGGCGGGGCATCGGCATACGGGATCGCTTCCGGGATTGCCTGGGTGCCGTCGGTGTAGTGGGCCGGCGGCGGAACGTTGAGGTTCCGATCGCGGCAACCCGAGGTGGCGACCATCAGCGCCAGGCCGCTGACGGCGATCAGGCTACGCTTGGACAAAGGCCGATCCATCGGCAAAACCCTCCCATCCTGATAGATACCGGGCCTCACGGACCTCTTCGCAAATCGCATCGAGCGTCGGCGTGAGCACGGTATGGCCGGGCCGGGCGGGGTCAATCGGGGTGTTGCTGCTCGTTGCGAGCGACGAGGCGGGCCCGGAGGCGTGGTGCGGACACGGATCCGCCCCGAAGAGGGTCCGACCCCCCGGGGCGTCGGGATCTTACCGGATCGCGATTCCCGGTCAACCCGACGTGCCCCCCGGCGATCGGGCCGGGCCGATCGCGACGCCGACCCCGGCCGATCGGCGGGGTTGGAGGGGCGTCGCGATGGGTGCTCCGGCGGGGTCGCTCGGCGAAACAGATCAGCCCTGTGCGGCCTTGAAGCGCTTCTCGACCTCGGCCCAGTTGACCGCATTCCACCAGGCGCCGATGTAATCGGGCCGTCGGTTCTGATACTTCAGGTAGTAGGCGTGTTCCCAGACGTCGCAGCCGAGGATCGGGATGCCCGAGCCGTCCATGTACGGGCTGTCCTGGTTGGGGGTCGAGGTGATTTTCAGGCGGTTGTGGTTCGACGGGTCGACGACGAGCCAGGCCCAGCCGGAGCCGAACCGGGTCGCCCCGGCCTGGGAGAACTTCTCCTTGAAGGCGTCGAAGCTGCCGAAGGCGTCGTTGATGGCCTGTGCCAGCTCCCCGGAAGGGGTCCCTCCGCCGTTCGGCCCCATGACGGTCCAGAACAAGGAGTGGTTGGCGTGGCCCCCTCCGTTGTTCCGGACGGCCGTGCGGATCGACTCGGGCAGCGCATCGAGGTTCGCGATCAATTCCTCGATCGGCTTGCCCTGGTGGTCGGGGTGGTCCTTCAGCGCGTTGTTCAGGTTGGTGACGTACGCGTTGTGGTGCTTCCCGTGATGGATTTCCATCGTCTGGGCGTCGATGTGCGGCTCCAGCGCATTGGACGGATAGGGGAGCGGGGGCAGGGAATACTCGGCCATTACTGGAATTCTCCTCAAGGTGCGGAGCAGGTCGGGCTGGCGAACGCGCGGGCGACCGGAATGCGATCCGGGTGGAGTCGAGAGCCCGCGCGACCGACCCGGTCAGTGTTCAGTTTCCATGCCGGGCCGCCTCGATCGCTCGTTAGGATAGCATAGGCGCGTCGCCTGCTCAAACCAATGGGACGGCGAGGGGCCCGGCGATCGGCCCGAAAGGCGGTCGTCCGAGTGGCCTCGATGCGGGCGGATCCGCGGGAGGATCCCGCGAAGTCGGCGCGCCGCAGTTCGCTCGGATGCTTGACCTTCGGTCAAGTCCCGGGTATGACTCAATGGGGGATTCCCCGCTCCTGTTCCTCGTCATGCAATCATTCGAGTTGACCTTCAGATTCCGGCGATCGTCGGAATCGTGACGTGCCCGTTTCACCGATCGTTCGGTCCCGTTCTTCAGGGAGAGGCTCGCATGTCGACGGCCGTTCGGCAATCGTCCGAGGTGCCCGCGCCGAGGAAACGCACCGACCTGCGGCGCTCCAAAGCCATTCGACTCGCCCTTGCGGTGCTCCTGCTCTGCTCGCTGGCCGGTTCGGGGGCGTTCGTCTGGTTCGCGACGGGGGGGACGCCCCCCTGGGATTCGTCCGGGACGCACGAGTTGCAGTTCGCGAGCGTGATCGTCGATCGCGGCCCGATTCGGTCGTACCTCATCGAGAGCGGCGAACTGGAGAGCGCCAACAACACGACGATCTATTGCGAGGTCGAGGCCGTGCTCGGCACCGTGGGAGGGCCTGGCGGCTCCGGCTCGTTCGGGGGAGGAGGGCGAGGCAGCGGGGGCGGAGGCTCGGGCGGCGCCGGCGGCCGTTCTGCGTCGACCTCCCTCGGCTCGACCAGCCTGGGCGGTGCGGGGACCGGGGTTGGTGGGGCGGCCGGAGGCGGAGCCGGGGGCATGGGCACCGGATCGGGCGGGGCCGGGGGCGGGGCCGGCGGTGGTGGTCGAAGCGGTGGCGGGGGAGGCTCCGGCGGCGGTGGCGGTGGCGGAGGTGGCGGGACCGCGGTCTCGGCGCTGGCCGACCGGCCCAACATCCAGAGCTTCAACTACCGGGTCACGCCGCACATGCCCTTGCGGATGGATACGAGCATGCCCGGCCAGTCGATGAATCGATCCTCGACCATGTCGTCCGACTCCTCGGATCGGGACAACGACTTCGAGGAGCGGGCCGGCTCGACCCGGATCATCTGGCTGATCGACGAGGGGACCCGGGTCAACCCCGGGGATCTCGTCTGCGAGCTGGACAGCGCCCCGTTCGTCGACGAGCTGGCAACCCAGCGGATCCGGCACGCCCAGGCCCACTCGTGGGTCAAGCAAGCGGAGACGATCTTCCAGGTCGCCGAGATCGAGTTGCGGGAATATCGCGACGGG
Source organism: Tautonia sp. JC769 (assembly GCF_040717455.1). Classification (NCBI taxonomy): domain Bacteria; kingdom Pseudomonadati; phylum Planctomycetota; class Planctomycetia; order Isosphaerales; family Isosphaeraceae; genus Tautonia; species Tautonia sp. JC769. The sequence continues at coordinate 59,102 of NZ_JBFEFH010000004.1, read as the reverse complement.
ATTTACCTGCAGGATACCCGCCTCGTCGAGCAGTACCTGGAGAATTGCCGGACGAAGGAGCAGGAAGCCCGCGCCACCTTCGATTGGTCGCAGGATCTCTTCCGCCAGGGCCTCCGATCCGACTCCCAGCTCCTCGGCGATCGCCTCGTGCTCGAGCAGTGGCAGATCGAGTACGAGAACGCGTTGGAGATGCAGCGTCGGCTGATCGAATACACCGGCAAGCGGATCCTCAAGAGCCTGGAGGCGAAGCTCGAGGCGGTCCGGTCCGACCTGCTGAGCCAGCAGGCCGCGTTCCAGGTCGAGGACGAGCGGCTCAAGCGGCTTGAGCAGGCCATCGCCAACTGCAAGCTCTACGCCCCTTCGGAGGGGGTCGTCGTCTACGCCCGGAGCACGAACACCTGGGGGCGCGTCGAGGACCAGATCGCCGAGGGGGTGACCGTCCGGGAGAATCAGGCGATCATCCAGCTCCCCGACCCGGAAAACATGCAGGTCCAGGTCAAGATCAACGAGTCGAAGTATCGCGACATCCGGGAGGGGATGGACGCCACCATCCGGATCGACGCCTTCCCCGATCGGCCGCTGCTGGGGACGATTCAGGAGATCAAGCCGATCCCGGCCCCGGCGAACTTCGTCTCGGACGTGAAGCTGTACTCGGCCACCGTCCGGATCGCGAGCGGCTTCGAGGGCATTCGCCCGGGCCTGAGCGCGGAAGTCGCCTTCCACCTCGGCAATCTGACCGAAGTGACCCGGATCCCGGTGGGGGCGATCCGATGGTTCGACGACACGCCGTACGCGGCGGTGGCGGCCGGCGGAGGGGGCGTGTCCTGGAAGCCGCTCGATCTCGGCCTGCGGAACCCGAGCTATGCCGAGGTCCTGAGCGGCCTCTCGGAAGGGGATCGGATCGTGGCCGACCCGCTGCTGCTGCCGGCCCCGGTCCTCGACGCCACGTCAACCGACCAGCTGGCTCGGGTCGGGAACGCGGGGCGCCAGGGGTCACCCGGTCGTTGAGCTCATCGGGCCGGGTACGGCCGGCCCAGCCCGTGCTCGGGATGGGAGGCCCGGTAGGCCCGGGCCCGGTCGACCCGGGTCAGGGCCTCGGGCAGGAAGGCGAGGGCACGGTCGATCTTCTCATCCGGCTCGGCGCAGCTGAATCGGAGGAACCCGGCCCCGGCCGGGCCGAAGCACTCGCCGCCGAGGCAGGCCACGCCGAAGGCGTCGTCGGCCCCTTCGAGCAGGAACATGGCCAGGCCGTGCGAGGTCAGGCCGAGCCGGTTGCAGACCTCCCGGACATCGGGGAAGACGTAGAAGGTGCCCGCGGGTCGCTCGACCTCGATCCCGTCGATGGTCGCCAGCCCGTCCGAGAGGCGCTCGACCTTGCGGCGGAACCGTTCCATGTAGTCGTTTCGCGTGTCGAGGTCCTGCTCCAGGGCCGCCAACGCGCCGAGCTGCACGAAGGGCGGGCTGCAGGAGGCCGAGGTGTTGATCAGCTTGCCCATCGCCTGCACGACCTCGGGATGGGCCACCGCGAAGCCGAGCCGCCAGCCGCTCATGCTGTACGACTTGCTCATGGTGTAGGCGGCGACGACGTGTTCCATCATGCCGGGCCGGGCGAGCAGCGACTCGTGCCGGCCCTCCCAGACCATGTGGCAATAGGGCTCGTCGGACAGGACGACCAGGTCGGTCCCCCGGATCAGGTCGGCGATGGCGTCGAGGTCCTCGCCGGTCGCCACGCCGCCGGTGGGGTTGTGGGGCGAGTTGAGGAAGACGGCCCGGGGGCGGCGGTCGTTCCGGAGGAATTCGGCGATCTGCTCGGGCCTCGGGCGGAATCGGTCCTCGGCCCGGAGGGGGACGAGGACCGGCCGGGCGCCGACGCGTTGGAGGTTGGGCAGGTAGGTCGGGAACTGGGGGCCGAAGATCAATACCCCATCGTCGGGTTCGAGGAGCGCCTCGGCGAAATAGGTCTCGAAGGGCTTGGCCCCGGAGGCGACGATGACGTGGTCGAGGTCGGCCTCGATGCGGAACTCGCGCCCCACGAAGCTCGCCGCGGCGCGGCGGAACTCGGGCAGGCCGAGGCTCGGGCAGTAGCCGGTCCGGTTCTCCTCGATCGCCCGGATGCCGGCCGCCTTGGCGTGCGGCGTGCTCGGGAAGGGGCTGTCGCCGATCTCCAGCTCGATGACCTCCTTACCGGCGGCCTTGAGCGATCGGGCGACGGCCAGGACGCTGAACGCGGTCTCGGTCGTCAGGTTCTGGGCCAGGGAGCTGAGGCGGGGCATGTCTGGAGGTTCCGAGGGGTCGGGGCGGACGGAGAGGACGGCGCGATCACCGAGACGATTGCCCGCGCAGGGCAGCGGCCTCGCGCCGGCCGATTCGGACCGGGACGAGGCCGCCTGCGATTCTCGTGCGATCGGGTCGGCGAGGCAAGGCCCCTGCCCTGCCCTGCCCTGTGCGCTCTCGCGAGCTGGGCTTGCGATTACTTCGAGGCGATGGCCTGGGCCAGCGGCTGGACGATCCGGGGGATGACGCGCTGCTGGACCAGTTCCTCGCCGATCTGGCACTGGCGCTGGAAGGAGTCGACGAAGCTGCGTTCGGGGCCGGTGCCCCAGTACTGCCGGACCGTGAAGTAGATGCTGATCTGGTCTTCGGGGTACTCCCCGGTGCGGATCTGGTAGGCGTTGGTCCGGGTCTCCACGCTCAGGCGACACTGGAGCCGGCACGATTCTTCGAGGGCCAGGGTGATCGACGGTTCGTAGTGGATCACCCGCCCTCCGGCGATGTCGACCAAGCCCTCGGGGCCCCAGCCCATGCCGAGGGCCTCGGCCACGACCTCGTCGTGGTTGCCCTCGTAGGTCAGGTCGAAGCCGAACATCACGTCGAGCGCCTCGCAGTCGAGGACGCTGATCGTCAGGAGATGCGGGGCGAGGTCGAGCACCATCTGGTGCTGTCGGTAGGCTTCCTCGGGGGTCGGCGGGTTGACGAAGCCGGAGCAGAGCCGACGCTGCTCGATGGCCACCCAGCGGTAGCTGCCCCGGTCCTTGTCGCCTTCCAGGACCAGGTCGCCGTTCTCCCTCGTGTAGAAGTTCTGAAGCTCCGGGAAGCCCTTCTTCATCTGCTCAAAGAAGTGCAGCACCGTGTCCCGAGCGGTCGGGAGCTCCATTTCCGTGTTCAGATTGACGTTGATGTAGAAGTCGTCTGCGTTGGATTGCAACCGATTCATGGTCGTCTGGTCCTGCCGCGTAGGGGAGCCCGGTCTGCCTCCCCGGCAGGGACGGCCGGGGATCGGGCGAGAGTCGCCGTCCGTGCTCAAACCGAACCATTATAGCGAGTCACGGTTCCCATGTAACGGAAACGAAGCACCCCGATCGCTGCCCATCGACTCGATTCCGCCCCCCGGTCGGCCCCGCGACCGCCGGCGATGACTCTTAACGTCTTTCGGGGAAAGCTGTTATGGTTGATGCGAGTCTGACGTAATCGGGTGAGAATTTCAGACGACAATGTGCAGCCATGCGTGTCTGACTTCAATGGTTTTCGTGCGGTCCCGCCTCGTCGACGCGCGACCCGGACGCCGGGATCCCGGCCCGTCGCCCGGCGGTCGGGTGGAGCAAGACTCAGACGCGGGTCCGTTCCGCCTCGGGATGGCGGAGGCGAATCGGGGCGATTTCGTCGGCGGGGGCGTTCGGGTGCACGAACAGGCGGAGGCGACAGGAACTGGCCCGCGAATCCGGGACGAATCGGAAGGAGTCCCCACCCCGGCTGGACGGGAACTCGGCGAGGATGACCCCGTCGTCGGCCGAGAGGGGGACGGTCCGCGGGTGTCCGACCAGGACCAGCGGGGGGATGGGGGCGGTCGGAGGGTCCGAGACGAGGGAGAGGGTCCAGGATCGGCTCGCCAGCCGGGGGCGTCGGAGGGTGTAGGAGAGGCTGATTTCCGGGACCGGCCCCGGCACGACGGTCCGGGCGGTCGGCTCGAGCCCCGGCGAGAGCCGAGACTGGCCATCGACCTCGCAGACGCTGTAAATCGTGATGTGGTAGGCCGCAAGGTCCCCCTCGGGCAGGTCGAGGGGGGCGTAGCCGCTCCGGCTGTATTCCAGCTCGGAGACGACGCGGCGGAGTGCATCGGGGTCATCCGCGCCCGACGGGGCGGCGCCGGCCTTCGCGACGATGAGGGTCTGCTGACCCGACGGGCTCCAGCGCCAACGGAGGTGGACGCGACCCGAGCCGCCGATGCGGACGGCCCGGAGGTCGCTCGGATCGGGGAGGTGGGAGTAGGCGACCGTCTGGCCGACCGTGCAGATCCCCCCCCAGGAGGTCAGCGGGACGTAGTAGCACAGGCCCGTCGCGGGCGGCCGGGTGTCGACGGCGTGGTCGGGGCCGGCAGCCGGCAACCGATCCCCTTCCAAGGACTCGGCCGCGGAAGTCGAGAGGCGTTGGCCGGCATGCAACGGCGGCGGGCGGTCGGCCCGGAGGATGCGGACCTGCCCGCGTTCCGGGGGCGCCCAGGAGATGCGGACGCTCGCACCGTCCTGCAGCGGTTCGAGGCGGAGCGCCTCGACGGCGGCCACGGGCGGATGGGGCATCGCCGCCAGGTGGACCCCCCTGGAGAACCTCGGTTTCCCCTCGGGGGTCCGGTACACGGCATGGATCGCATAGTGGTAAACCGTGTCGTCGCTCAGGTTTCGGTCGCACGACCCTTCGGGAAGGGTGTCGACGACGGTGCCGTCCTCGGGGTGGGTCGGCGGGGTCCCTGTCTTCCGGACGACGCGGACCTCGGTCGCGCCCAGGGGGAGCCGCCAGGCCAGGTCGACCTCGCCGCTCCGGACCTCGACCCGGACGTCGCGCACCTCGGCGAGGACCAGGACCGGGCCGACGCCGGCGGGATGGACCGAGGAGATCCCGTCCCGCCGGGAGAACACCGCGTAGCCGACGACCTCGCCCGGGCTTGCGGTGAGATCCCTGCACTGGGTCGCGGAGGTCTCGGTCAGGAGCGTCCCGTCGTCCGGGGAGTGGGGGATCCCGCGAGCCTTGCGGACCACGCGGAATGCGGGCGGCCCCAGCCCATCGGGCTGCGGAGGGGACCAGCGGAGGACGACCGCCTCCTGCTCGACCTCGGCCCGGAGGTCGATCGGAGGGTCGGGAGGACAGCGGCGGAGGGCATCGGCCGCCTCGCCCAGGTCGGCGGCGGTCTGCAAGGCGCGTCGCAGCAGGAGGCGGGCCTGGCCGGGGTCGGTCCCCAGGAGCGACTCGCCGCGGGCGGTGAGCGATCGCGCCTCGCGGAGCCCCCGGTTGACCTCGGCGAAGGCGGAGCGGACCTCGGGGTCGGTCGGGTCGACCAGGGCCGCCCACTTCCGGAGCGCGACCTGGGCGGCCACGAGATGCCGACGGGCCAGATCCTGCTCGAAGCTCGACCGCGTGTGTTCGATCTGGGCGAGCCGCTCCTTGACCTTCTCGACGGCCTTCCTCGTTCCGGGGTGGTCGGGCGCGAACTCCTGGATCCGGTGCAGGTGGGCCAGGGCCGAGGCATAGTCTCGGGCCTTGTGGGCCCGCTGGGCGGCCTCGAAGTGCTGGAGCATCGGCTCCCGGAGCTCCAGGCGGAAGCCGCAGGGGCATCGAGGCTCGTCGACCCAGTGGTCCCGATGGCAGATCGGGCACTCCCAGCGCAGGGAGTCGCCGCAATGTCGGCAGGCCCGGCTGCTGCGGCCGGAATCGGTCAGTTCGGTCACCCCCCGGCATGATCGGCAGCGGAGCAGCCGCATCGGGCCGGGCGGCGAGGAGTCGGCGGGGGCGGGGGCCTCGGCCACGATCCCGAGCGAGCGGCAGCCCTGTCGGATCAGGCGGAGGGCCCGGTCGGGGGCGATCCCCAGGCTGGCCGCCTCGTCGAGCAGGGCGGATCGGGTCCCCGGCACCAGTCGAGACTCGCCGTCGAGGCTGAAGCGGATCGCCAGGCGGAACCGGTCTTCGGTCTCCCGCTCCAGGGTCCGGTCGTATCGCGCCCGGGCCTCGGGGGTGCCGAGGTGCGACTGGGCGTACGAGATGACTTCGAGCCAGGCCGTCATCTCGGCCGAGACCCGGGACTTCTGCCGCCAGCGGTGCCGCTGCTCATCGGCCCGGTTGAGGATCTCCGAGTGCGGGGCATCGCGCTTCAGGCCGAGGGCATCGTAGAGGTCGAGGCGTCCCAGGTGGTCGAGCGTCCGACGGATCTGCCCCCGGGTGGCCGAGTCGATCACGTCTTCGGGCGGGTCGTCCACCTCGGCCGGCTCGGGGGGAGTCTCGGGGAGCGGCGGGATCGGTTCGAGGAGCCGGGCGAGGGTCTCGTCCGGCACACCCAGGCGCAGGGCCTCGGACTTCAGCCGGTCTCGATCGGAGACCGTGAGCCCTCCCTTGGCCGACCGCAGGCGGATGAGCCGCTGCAGCTCGTCGAGCTTGCGGTCGAGTTCGAGCCGGCGCCGGGCGGCCAGCTCGGCGTCGTAGGCCGATCGGGTGGCGAGGTCGCCGAGCAAGGCCGACCGGATCGTCGGGATCTGGTCGAGATAGGACTGGAACGTATGCCGATGCTTCGGATTGCGGGCGCCGGCCGACCATTTCGGCTGGCAGCGCGCGAGGGCCTCCTCGATCGCGGCTCGATCGGCGTCTGGCGTGATGCCGAGCATCTCGTAATAGTCGGCGGCCATGGGCGATCCGAGGGGGCGCGGGCGTCGGGCGATCCCCGATCGGGCCGACGGGACGCGCCGAGCGGGCCATCGGAGCGCGGCGCGTCGCCCCGGACCGAGGGCCGTGTCCGAAGCATTGTTGCGCCCGGGCCTTTTCCTGTCCAGTCGTCGGGGATTTCCGTCCGATTTCGGGAAACCTGCTCTACTGTACTGATTGAGAGGTCCCACACAATTGGGATGAAGAGGAGGCCACCATGGACGCGTCACGATCTCGGCGGAAGCGCGACCCGGCCCGCAGGGCCTGGTATGCGCGGTATCGTCAGTGGCGATTCGCCCGGCATTACGGGTTCCTCGCCCCGGTCAACAAGCCCGCCCCGAACGAATTGCTCGATCGGCTGCCGTGCGGGGGGGGACCGGGTTCCTGAGGGGGCCGGCCGGACGGCCCCCGGCGCGACGAGGCGCTCAGGTCGTCTCCAGGGCGACCCGGAAAATCTCGAAGACGACGGCCACGAGGGCCGCCACCCCGATCGCGCCGAGCACGACACCGCGAGTCGCCCGCGATCCCGGTCGATGCCGACGCTCGCTGAGGCTGAGGAACAGGCCCAGCGCCGAGACGATCGCCGCGGCGAAGACGCCGAGGCCCGAGAGCACGAGCGAGAGCAGCAACTGCACCGCCAATTCCTTCCGGAAGGGCGCCCCCGGTACGGCCGGTTCCGGCTTCAAGAGCACGTAAACCGCGATGGTGACGACCCAGAGCGCCAGCCCGAGCACGGACAGGCTCGGGCCGAGGCGACTCGACCGCTCGGGGGCGCCGGGGCCGGATTGGTCAGTCGAGAGGCTCATCCGCGATCAATCTCCACGGCTCGGAACGTGAACCCGGTCGAAGGGGGACCGAATTCGAAATCGCTGCTCCGGGAGGAAACGAGCCCGGGTCGCCCTGTTTCACCTCAATCTCAATCGGAGCGCATGCACCGGCGACGTTCAGGATTCACGGACTGGGCTCGGGGGAGTCGCCCGCCAGGGCCCGGTAGAAGTCGCCGAGCTGCTCGACCTTCTCCCAGTCGCGCTGGAGCCCTCCCCAGGCGAAGACCAGGACGCCGGTCGACGGCCCTCGGGTCCCGTGATCGAGGACGTCGGGGACCTCCTCGGGCGCGACCGACTCTCCCCAGTCGGAGAGCTGGACAATGGGCCAGATCACGAGGTTCGCGTCGGGGTCGCCCTCGATCCCGAGGAAGGAGCCGAGCCAGGCCGTCTGCCGGGAGATCCAGTCGCGGTCGCTCGCGTGGCCGAACCGGGCGTGGTAGGGCATCGGGCTGAGCACGTCGAACAAGGGGGCCTGGGCCTTCAGGTCGATGGCCAGCTTGTCCCGGAGCGCGTTGTCGTATTCCGAGTCGGTCCAGGGGCAATGGAAGGTCCCGAGCAGGGCATCGGGGCGGGTCTCGTCTCGGATCGATCGGAATTCCCGGACCCAATCGGTGAAGACGTCGCAGCGCCACCGGATCCATCGCTCCGCCATCGGGCCGAGCAGGATGGCCGATCGCTCGGCGGTCGGCACATCGGGCAAGTCGACCCCCGAGTCCTCCTGGAACCGGTCGAGGCAACGCTCGCAGAAGCAGGTGTCGGGCAGGAGGGGTTCGTCTCGCTCCCAACTGGCATGGGCGTGGTGGTAGTCGAGCCAGATGCCGTCGATCTCGAAGGTGCGGAGCACGCGGCGGAACTCGTCCATGCGATGCGACCGGTACGCGGGATGGGTCGGGCAGATCCCTTGCCACCCCTCGGGAGGAGGGCTCGATTGGCCGTCCGGGCCGATCGGCGCCGCGTCGGGATGCTCGTCGAGGAAGGAGGCGACGTGCATCGTGTTGAACTCGGCGAAGACGCGCGCACCTTGTTCGCGCAGGGTGGCGATGTCCTCGGCCCGGAGCCCTCCCGAGCCGATCCAGACGGCGTTGATGCCGTAATCGGCCAGCGACTCGCCGCGTTCGAGGATCTGCCGGGGGACGCCGCCGTAGATGCCCCGCACCGTGACGGGTCGCTCGGCCAGGGGCTTGGGGTCGTCGGCTCCCAGGCTGAGCAGGGCGGCCAGGCAGGGAAACAGCGCACGAGAGCGAGAACGAGGGCTTGGGCGAATCATCGGGGCGATTCCTCCATCGAGGTCGGCTCGGACGGGCCGATCGTATCGTCTGGCGAGGCTCGGAGGAAGTAAAACAGGGCGATCCCGTCATAAACCGCGTGGGCGACGATCGGCACGAGCAGGTTTCCGGTCAGCTCGAACAGCCACCCGAGGTAGGCCCCGATCAGCGTGGCGAGGATCGCGTAGGTCGGGGTGATCGCGTGGAGCAGGCCGAAGATGAGCGAGGCGATTACCAGGGCCGGCCCGAGGCCGAGCCAGCCCCGGAAGGCCGATTGGATGACCCCTCGAAAGAGGGTCTCCTCGCCCAGGCCCGCGGCCCCGGCGATGAGGGCGAGTTCCCACCAGGGTCGTCCCCGGAGCGGCGGGAGGAGCAACTGGTCGAGCAGGCCCCGGATCCGGGCCAGCGCCCGGGACGTGCTGCGGTCGCAGACCAGCAGGAGCACGACCATCGGCAAGGTCGCCGCCAGCCCGAGCATCATCCCCCGGAGATCCAACTCCAGGTCCCTCCAGGGCTCGATCCCGAGGGGCCACCCGATCCCGATGGCCACCAGGACCAGAGCCAGTTCGACGATGATCGCCGTGCGAACGAACGGTGTCATGAGTCTCCCACGCCCGAGCCGCGATCCGGGTGCCTCGCCTCGCTCCCCCTTTGCGCCGGAGCGTCCGCGATGGCTCATCAGATCGGGCCTCGGCCCGGATCGCAAGGCCAGGATGCCCCTCGGCCGATGATGGCCGTCGCTTCGTCGCCAGCACCGATCGGGCCCACGGGGCACCCGAGGCCGGACGCTCGTCGGTTGACGCCGCCGCCCGGCCCGGCCAGACTCGTGACACGCGCCCCCCCCCTGCCCTGCCAATCGATTGCGACGGAACCCCCGATGCGATTTGCCCTGAAGGAGTCGTGGCTCGGCCTGAGGAACTCGACCACGAGGCTGCCGTTCCGCTACGGCAAGGCGACCTTGAGTCGGTGCCCGCAGGCCGTCCTGGAGGTCGCGATCGAGGTCGACGGTCGGCTGCAACGGGGATACTCGGGGGATTGTCTCCCTCCCGGGTGGTTCGACAAGGCCCCGGGGCGATCCTACCGCGAGCAGGTGGCGGACATGATCGGGGTCATCGGCCGGGCTCGGGCGGCCTTCGCCCGGGCCGCATCGCGTCCGATCAGCCTGTTCGAATCCTGGCGAGAGGCCGACGCTCATTGCCGGGCCGACGCCTCGGGACGGGCCCTGCCGGCGCTGCTCGTCGGGTTCGGGGTGAGCCTGGTCGAGCGGGCGATCATGGACGCCCTGGCCCGATCGGCGGGGCTCGGTTTCGCCGAGGCGCTGCGATCGGACCTCTTCGCCATCGAGCCGGGGGCCGTCCACGAGGGCCTGACGGGATTGCGGCCGGCCGACTGGCTCCCGGAGACGCCTCGGCGCGAGGTCTTCGTGAGGCACACGGTCGGGCTGGGCGATCCCCTGACGGTCCGGGACATCGCGCCGGGGGAACGGGTCGGGGACGGCCTGCCGCAGGCCTTCGAATCGTACGTCGAGCACTCGGGGTTGCGGTTCGCGAAGGTCAAGCTCTCCGCCGACGTCGACGCGGATCTCGATCGGCTCCGGGCAATCGCCGCGATCCTCGAACGGCATCGAGGGGCCGATTACCGCCTGACGCTCGACGGCAACGAGCTGTTCGGGGACGCCGGGAGGCTCCGCGCCTTCGTCGATGCCCTGCGATCCGACGCCCGATTGGGCCTCCTGGCCGAGAATGTCCTCGCGATCGAGCAACCGCTGGGACGATCGTTCGCGCTCGACGCCGATCAAGGGGAGGAGATCCGGATCATCTCCGCCTGGCGCCCCGTGATCATCGACGAATCGGACGCGACGGCCGACGCCTTCCCGCAGGCGCTCGCGCTGGGGTATCGGGGAGTCACCAGCAAGAACTGCAAGGGGCCGACGAAGGCGATCCTGAACGCGGGCCTCTGCTGGTCGAGGAACGATCGGGGCCGGACGAGCGAGGCCGTGATGACCGGCGAGGACCTCTGCTCGGTCGGGGTCGTCCCGGTCCAGGCGGATCTCTGCCTGGCCGCGACATTGGGGCTGTCGCACGTCGAACGCAACGGGCACCACTACCACCCGGGCCTCTCGTACCTGCCCGAGTCGGCGCGGGAGGCTGCGCTGGCGGCTCATCCCGATCTGTACGCGAGGAAAGGGGACATCATCGGCCCGGCCGTCCGCGATGGCCGGTTCGCCATCGGCTCGCTCCGGTGCGTCGGATTCGGGTTCGCCGTCCTGCCCGACCGCTCGCACTACGAGCCGGTCGAGTCCTGGCAGTTCGACTCCCTCGGCCTGGCCGACGATCGGATCAGCGGATGATCCCGCGCCGTTCGAGCGTGGGTCGGCAGTATTCGAGCAGCTCCAGGTCGGCCAGCTCTTCCAGGATGGCCTCGCGGGTCGGTTCCTGGAGCGAGGCCCGCACGCCATCGAGCAGGGCCGTGGCGAACTGCTCGCGGGCCCTGGAGATCGCCTCGCGGACCCAGCCGGCCTGCACCGGTCTCCCCAGGACGGGCGAGAGCATGGTGGCCAGCTCCGGCGACTTCACCTTCGGGTGTCGGACGCGATGCTGCAACACCGTATGCAAGGGCTGCCCGGTGCGCTCCTGATGACGGGCCAGGGCTGCCCACGCCTGCGCCATCAATTCGCGCTTCCAGCTCTCGGTGAACTGGCGATCGAAGTCGGCGGGGCCCTCGTCGGGGGCGGCCGGCTCGGGGACGTGCGAGACGTCGATCGAGCCCGGCGCCCGCTGGCGCTTGCGGTAGTGATCGATCATCAGGTTCCGGAGCGCCCGCTTCAGGAAGTCTCGGAAGCGGCCGCGGCGGGGATCGGCCCGGTGCAGGTCGCCCCGGAGGAATCGGAGCGCGAACTCCTGGTCCAACTCCGAGGCCAGTTCCGGGTCCCGCAGGGCGCCGAGCAGGTAGCGATGGACGGCCCCCGCGTATCGGACCATCAGCTTCGTCTGCGCCGCCGAGATTTCCTCGGGAGGCCCGTGATGAGCCTGAAAGACCAGATCCCATTCGGTCGAGATCCGGCTGAGATGGGCCTGCTCGTCGTTCATGGACAGGACCTCCCGCTCCCGAGACTCGTCGCCAAGCCTGACGTCAGTGGCAAGTGTCGGGCCACCCACCCTGTGAGTCTACGGAATTTAACACGGATCGGGAACATGTCCAAACCCGGTCGCTTCTGTCCCTCGCACCGGAGGTGACGGGTCGTCGTGCGGGCCTCCCGTTGTGCTGGGTCATCACCCCCGAAAAAAAACGCAAAAAGGTGCCGACAATCCTCGGGGGTCGCCGTACAGGAAGGTGACGCAAGTCGGCACCGGAGATCGGCTCCGGGGCCGCCGGGCCATCGATCGCCAGGATGGTCCCGCATACGACCGGCTCTCGCACGCAATTCGCCCCTCGGCCGACACGGCCCAGGGCTGCGATCCGGGTCCGTCCGCACCTCGGCCTTGGCGAGTCGTCCGGGACGATGAAAGGGATGAGGGACAATGGAGACGGTCTCCTTGCTTCTCGGGGACGATCACCCCTTGATCCAGCTCGGCTTTCGGGGAACGATCCGGCTGCCGGGGGAGATCGCGGTGCTCATCCTCGGCGGCTCGGGCCCTCCCAGGGCCCGACGACGCCTGCCGGTGCGCAAGCGCCGGGCGCTGCTCCTGATGGCCGAGGGGTGCGAGCCCCCCGACCTGGCCGGCCGCCTGGGGCTCTGCCTCGAACATGCCGAGGCCCTCTATGAAGAACTGACCCAGAAGTTCGGGCTGGACCGGATCGATCGCCAGGTGCGATCGGCCCTCCGATCCGGTTCCCTTCGATCAGGACGCGGGACGATCGACTCGACCTGGGGAGGAATCCTCGGGAATCGCGTCCGGGATCTCGGCTCGCAACGGGGGAGCAGAATCATGGCGGATCAGGAGCTGGTGCGGATCCTTTTCCCCGACGCCCTGGCGCGTTGTCAGGCCAACGGCGAATGGATGGTGCTTCCCGACCCCGAGGATCAGCACCTGCTCGGCTCCGGCCCCTCGGAGTCGGACGCCTGGACCTGCGCCGCGGTCCGGCTGTGTCAGGATGAGTGGTTCCGACCGATCCTGACGCAACTGATGGCCATACAATCGGCCAGACAAGCGGGTGCCTGAATCCGACTCGGACCTGGGCTGGCCTGGCCTGGCCGAGCGATCGGCGGGCGGTAGGGCGTACCGGGCCTCGCCAATCGCCTCGGCGGGGATCGGCGGGGGTTCCATCGCCGCGCGCTCGGAATCATGATGCGGGTTGTCATTTTGAAACAGGATCGAGCGATCGAGGGCAGATCTTGACGGGCGCCGACGATACGCTGAAATCGTCCGCGATCCGCCCACCCCTTTCCGTCCAGGGAGATCCGCTCGATGAGTCGTTTGCTGTCTGTGCCGGCCTTGCTTGTGCTGCTGACGCCCGCCGTTCACGCCGATCTGCCGTCGTATGTGGAAGCCCCCGACCCGAGTTACGCCTGGGAGCAGACGAAGAACGACACGACGCCCTTGGGGACCGTCCACCATCTGAAGCTGACCTCGCAGACCTGGAGAGACGCGCCCTGGACCCACCAGTTCCGGATCTATGAGCCGGCCCGGGTCGATCACGGCGACATGATGGTGCTGTTCATCACCGGGGGCAGCAGCCGGTCGGAGCATCGCCCCTCGGATGACCTGCTCGCCTTCGCGCTGGCGAGTGCGGCCGGTTGCCGGGTCGCCGTGCTGCCTCAGGTGCCCAACCAGCCGCTGCTCGGCGACCGCTACGAGGATGACCTGATCGCCGAGACGTTCGTCAATTTCCTCCAGTCGGGAGAGCAGGACTGGCCGTTGCTGCAGCCGATGGTCAAGAGCGCCGTGAAGGCCATGGATGCCGCCCAGGAGCATGCCGAAGGGCTCGGCCGCCCGGTCAAGCGTTTCGTCGTCACGGGGGCCTCGAAGCGAGGCTGGACCACCTGGCTGACCGGGGCGATGGATGACCGGGTCGTGGGGATCGCCCCCATGGTGATCCCGACCCTGAACATGAGGGAGAACATCAAGAATCAGCTCGAACTCTGGGGCAAGTACAGCGAGCAGATCGACGACTACACGCGGCGAGGCCTCACCAGCTCGTTCGAGACCGAGGACGGGGCCAAGCTCTGGGAGCTGGTCGACCCGTATTTCTACCTCGACCGGATCACCGTCCCCGTCGTCCAGATCAACGGCACGAACGATCGCTACTGGACCCACGACTCGATGCGGTTCTACTGGGACAAGATCCAGGGCCCTTCCTACGTCGTGAATCTGCCCAACGCCGGCCACGGGCTCGATGAACACCGGGACTACGCCGTGAATGCCGTCGGGGCGTTGGTCCGCCACCTCGCGACCGAGACGAAGGCCCCCGCGTTCCGGTGGAAGGCCGTCGATGAGGGCGGTTCCACCAGGTTCCTCCTCACGGCACCCTCGGACGCCCGCCCCCAATCGGTCGCGGTCTGGGTCGCGAACTCGGACGACCGCGACCTGCGCGACGACGAGTACCGCAAGATGGCGGTCGAGGCGAAGCACGAGGACGGGCAATCGACCTGGTCCTATTCGCTCGATCGTCCCGAGTCCGGCTCGATCGCGGCCTTCTTCGACCTGACCTACCAGGTCGACGGCCTGACCTATCACCTCTCCACCCCGATCCACGAATTCCGGGCGGATCCGAGCGAAGACACCGCGACCGGCGAGTCGGCCGAATGAGCCGGATCCTCTCCGTCAACGTGGGCCGGCCCCGCCTCTTGCAGCGACGGGGTCGGACCACCTCGACCGCGATCATCAAGCGGCCGGTCGAGGGCCGGGTCGCCGTCGGCCCCGAGAACCTGGAGGGGGATCAGCAGGCCGACCTCTCCGTGCACGGGGGGCCGGACAAGGCCGTCTACGCCTATCCGGCCGAACATTACGACGCCTGGCGCGACGAGTTGCCCGGCGTCGACCTGCAATGGGGGGCGTTCGGCGAGAACCTCACCTGCTCGGGAGGCTGGCGCGAGGACGAGGTCCGGATCGGCGACCGCTTCCGGGCGGGCGAGGCCGAGTTCGAGGTCTCGCAACCCCGGCTCCCCTGCGGGAAGCTCAACCTGAAGTTCGATCGGACCGACATGGTCAAGCGGATGCTCGCCAACGGTCGCTTCGGCTTCTACTTCCGGGTGATCCGGACCGGATTCGTGGCCGCGAATGACCCGATCGAACGCATCGCGCGGTCGCCGTACGACCTGACGGTCGCCGAGGCCGCCCGGCTCGAAGTGATCGACCGGCATGATTTGGAGCTGCTCCGACGCGCCGTCGCGGTCGAGGCCCTGCCCGCCTCGTGGCTGCAGACGTTCCGCGACCGGTTGAGGGGCCTTGAGCAGGGGGATTGACCGCGAGTCGCCTTGCCCTGCTCGGCGGCTTGCGGTACCGTCCGGCTCGCGGTCCCCGCCGGGGCCGCGCCCGGTTACCGTTTTGATATGCGTCGCCACACAGCGGAGCGGAGCAGAGCGATGCCCTCGACAGCAGTCATGGACGACGAACTCGCCTCGATCCCCTGGTTCCACCGGATCGACCTGGGCAACGGTGTCACCACCCCGGGGATCGACGACACGGCGACGAAGCTCGATCAGCTCCGCTTCCCGGCCGACCTGAGCGGCAAGACGGTGCTCGACGTCGGGGCCTGGGACGGCTTCTTCTCCTTCGAGGCCGAGCGGCGAGGGGCCAGCCGGGTGGTGGCGCTCGACGGCGGCGTCTGGAATGCCCCCCAGATCGGTCGTCGCGGCTTCGACTACGCCCGCCGGGCGCTCGATTCCGGGGTCGAAGACGTGACCATGGAGGTCCTGGAGATGACCCCCGGACGGCCCGGGGTCTTCGATGTCGTCCTGTTCCTGGGCGTGCTCTATCACCTGCCGAATCCGCTCGCCGGGCTCTGCCAGGTCGCCGCCTGCACCCGGGAGCAGATCATCCTGGAGACGCACGTCGACCTGCTCGACATCGACCGCCCCGCCGTCGCGTATTACGGCGCGGACGAGTGCGCGAACGACCCGACCAACTGGTGCGGGCCGAACCAGGCGGCGCTCGAGGCGATGCTCAGGACCGCCGGATTCACCCGGATCCGGACGTTCCCCGCGGTGACCGACGTGCATTACTCGGTCGCCGGGGCTCCGCGCGGCACCTACGGCCGGATCGTCGTGCACGCCTGGAAGTGACCGGGCACCGACTCAACGGAAGCCGGCGACGATCGCCCGGACATACTCCTCCAGTTGGGGACGGCCGCCGAAGGTCATCCCGAGCGATCGGAGTTTCCCGGTCTCAATCTGGTGCTTGGGCCGGGGGGGTTCGCCGATCACCCGGCCCGGGGCGCCGGCGTCCCGGGCGATCATGGCCACGTCGTACTCCGAAACATACGAATCATAGCAATTGAACGATTGCCCGGTGACCTGCCCGGCGGGGGCGTCGAGCAGCAAGGCGACGGCCCGGGCCACGTCGATCACGTGGACTTCCTTCCCGCCGCGACGGACGTTCACGTCTCGGCCCTGCACGAGTTCTCGGATCAACTCGTACCACTTGCTCTGCTCGATCGGCCGGGCCAACCCGTAGATGCCGGTGGGCCGCACGCTGCAGATCGGCAAGCCTCGCCCGCTGAAGCTATGCACGAACGCCTCCAGGGCGGCCTTGTGGGCACCGTAGTGGCTGCCAGGCCAGAGGGGATGCGTCTCGTCGAGCGGCCGGTCGTCGAGGATCGTCTCATAAACCGCGCAGGTCGAGACGAACACCACGCGAGCCACGCCGGCCCGTTCCGCGGCCTGGAAGAGCCGGAGCGAGCCCATCAGATTCGCCTCGGCGAAGCTGAGCAGGTCACCCTCGGCTCCGATGAACCCGGAGCCGGGGCGGTCGAGCGCCGCGTGCACGAGGGCGTCGCAGCCCTGCAGCAAGGCCGACTCGCTCCCGGGGTCGCGGAGCGAGCCGGGGACCCACTCGATCGCCCGGGAGGCGGCATCGAAGCCCCCGCGGTCGCTCTGCATCCGGTACCAGCACCGGCAGGTATGGCCTCGCTCGGCCAGGATCGAGACGAGCGATCGCCCCAGGAATCCGGTCGCACCCGTCACCGCGATCTTCATGGTCTCGTTCCGCCTTTCCTGTCGGCCGAATCGAGCGGCCGCCCGCGCCCGGTCAGGGCGATCGCTTCAACACGGCCACCCAGATGCCGCCGCCCGGCGGGTCGAGCGGCACCGACGATCCCGCCTCGACATCCGGGGACGGCCGCCAACGCGCCCCGGTCACGTCGAGCCAGCGCACTTCGAACGTGCCCTGCTCCTCGGAAAGGTCGAGCGCGACCGACCCGCCGTCGGTGAACAGCACGACGTATTCCGACCCGGGGATCCGCGTCAGGTACGCCTCGTTCTCGTCGCGGTCGAGCAGCAACCGGCCGTCCCGATCGGGCCGGGCGCCCGTCAGGTCGACGGCCTCGGTCAGCATCCGGGCGGCCCTCAGGTGACGGACCGCCCGATCGTTCAACCCCTGTCCCGAATCGGGGCGATGGAATCGGGTGGAGGCCAGCCCCCCCACGAGATTCCGCCAGAACCGCTCGATGCCGTCCCGGTCCGTCCCGTAGCGGCCCGAGTCGGCGCCATAGACCTTGACGCAGTTGATCGGCCTCGGCCGATCGGCGAGCCGAGCCCGGAACTCCTGCATGTTGGCCCAGTGGGCCTGGCCGCGCTGATGATTGTTCTGGGAAATATCCACGAACGAGTATCGATCCGGGTGGTCGATCGTATGGCGGTGCATCGGGTCCGAGAGGTCCCAGGGGTCCCACATCTCGGTCAAGTGCACGGTCACCCCGGCGTCGCTGGCCTTGCTCGCAATGTAGTCGGCCCAGTAGGCGCCCCACTCGGGCCGGCCGCTCGTCTCGTTATCCATGCAATAGAGCACATTCGGATAGGAGAGGCTGATCGAGAGCATCTGGTCGACCTGTGCCTGCTGGTAGGCGAGCACGCCGGCGTTGTCGTCCAGGCCCGGGACGGTGAAGAAGAAGCGATTGTCGTTCTGTCCGGGATGGTTCGGGTAGCGCGGCTCGAGGCCCGACTCCTCGACCGAGTAATTCCGGTTGTTCGCCGGATTGTAGGGGTTCAGCAGCCACGGCTCGCGGGCGAAATCGAACCGATCCCAGACCTCGATCTGCACGATGATGTCCCGCTCGGCTGCCAGGCGGAGCAGGGTGTCGAAGTGGTCCCAGTACTCCCGATTCGGCCGATCGAGGTCGTACCGGCCGTCGTCCCCCTTCGCGAACGGCCAGAGATTCCCCTCGTCGCGGCTGGACATGGTGTTGCGGATGTAATTCCCCCCCGCGTCCAACAGTCGGTCGAGGTGCCGGCGAAGCTCGGGCTCATCCCACTGGAACAGGTTGTCGTCGTCGCTCCCGCCCAGCAGCACGAGCGTCTCCCCTCGATACTGCCAGTACGAGGGGTTCGACGCGCTCGGCTGGATCCGCCCCGAGTCGTCGGCCGGGGCCCCGCAGGCCCCGATCAGCACGAGGGCCTGCGCGAGGAGAAGCCCCGAACCCTGACGGACGACGGTCTTCATGATCGACTCGCTCCGGGGTCAGAAGGTCAGGCGATGAGGTCGTGGACGACACGACCATGCACGTCCGTCAGGCGGAAGTCACGCCCGGCGTAGCGGTAGGTGAACTGCTCGTGATCGAACCCGAGCAGGTGGAGCATGGTCGCGTGCAGGTCGTGGATGTGGACGGGATTCTCGACCGCCTTGAAGCCGAATTCATCGGTCGCCCCGTGGACATGTCCGCCCTTGACCCCGCCGCCGGCCATCCACATGGTGAAGCCGTAATGGTTGTGGTCGCGGCCGTTCATCTTGCCGGCGTTGGCGCCGGGGGTGGGGAGCTCCACGGTCGGGGTCCGGCCGAACTCTCCCCCCCAGATCACCAGGGTCTCGTCGAGCATCCCCCGCTCTTTCAGGTCCCTGAGCAGGGCGGCGATGGGGCGGTCGCACTGGCCGGCGAGGCGGCGATGCCCGTCCTCGATGTCGTCGTGGTTGTCCCAGGGCTGGCCGTTGCCGTGATAGACCTGCAGGTAGCGCACCCCGCGTTCGAGCAGCCGGCGGGCGATCAGCAATTGCCTGCCGTGGACCCCCTCGCCATACCGCTGGCGGACGTGCTCCGGCTCCCGCGAGACGTCGAACGCATCGGCAGCTTCCGATTGCATGCGGAAGGCCAGCTCGAACGACTGGATCCGGGATTCCAGCTCGGCGTCACGCCGGCGACGCTCGAGGTGCTGCTGGTTCAGCTCCGAGAGCAGATCGAGCTGCGCCCGCTGCTCGGGGGTGGCGAGCCGGTCGTTCTTGATGTACTCGATCAGCTTGTCGAGACTCGTATGATTCGAGTCGATGTGCGTCCCTTGATAGATTCCCGGCAGGAAGGCCGATTTCCAGTTCGACGACTCGGCGATCGGGTACCCGCCCGGGCACAGCACGACGAATCCCGGGAGGTTCTGGTTCTCGGTCCCGAGGCCGTAGAGGACCCACGAGCCGACGCTCGGCCGGGGCAGGCGCGCGTCTCCGCAGTTCATGAGCATCAGCGACGGCTCATGATTCGGCACGTCGGCCTGCATCGATCGGATGACGCAGATGTCGTCGATGCACTCGGCGACGTTCGAGAACAGCTCGCTGACCTCGATGCCGCTCTCGCCGTACTTCTTGAATTTGAAGGGGGAGTTCAGCGCCGCCCCGGTCCGGCGCTCGGTCCGCAGGTTCTCCGTCGGCAGTTCCTTGCCGGCGTAGCGGGCGAGCATCGGCTTCGGGTCGAACGTGTCGACCTGCGAGGGCCCGCCGTTCATGAACAGGTGGATCACCCGTTTCGCCCGAGGGGCCATGGGCGGCGACTTGGGCGCGAGCGACGATCGGACGGCGTCGTCGGCCCGAGCGGGGCGGGCCAGCGCCCCCGAATCGCTCATCAGGCCGCCCAGGGCCATCGCCCCGAATCCCATGCCCGATCGGCACAGCAGTTCTCGGCGAGTGACCGGGAGGTCGCCGGGGTTCGGTCGATGATGTGGCATGGGGCCATGCTCCTTCCATGAGGCCGCCTCGCGACGGCCCGCTTCATCTTTGCCTGATCGTGATCAGTCGATGTACAAGAATTCGTTCGTCATGAGCAGCGCCTGGGCATACTGTTCCTCGGCCGTCGGCGGGGCCTCGGGGGGGCCCCGGAAGTCGGACCGGGCATCCCAGGTGGTCCGCGATCCCGCCGGGGTCTCGAAGGTGAGCACGGGGGACCACGCGAACGAGTCGTGGCTGGTATTGCCGAGGCAATCGACCACGAAATCGACGGTCTCGCCCGCGGCGACCTCGACGGCCGCCACCCGGGTCCGCGACCGGCCGTCGTGAGTCACCCACTCGCCGAGCAACCCGCCGGACTCCGAGACGATGCGACCTCGGACCCCGTCTCCCCGGGCGTTGCGATGGACCAGACTCCCTTCGACCCGGATCACTCCGTCCTCGGGGGCGGTCCAGCGGCGGACCGCGGCCCGATCGGGGCCGTTGCCGACATGGCCGCCCTCGGCCTTCAGGTGCAGGTGGCCGGCTTCGGGATGGGGGAATTCGGCGCCGAACTGCCAGGACTCGCCGGTCCAGTGCTCCAGCGGCCGGAAGTGCGTGACCCGGCCGGTCTCCTCGTCGAAGCGGCCGAAACCGTAGCTCCAGGGCGAGGGAGCGGGGCCGGTCGAGGCGTCCGGGCGGCCGAGGAATCGCTCGCCGAGCTGCAGCTCCGACGGCTCGGGCGGCCGCCCGTAGAGCAGTCGGTAGAGTCGGTTGATGCGGTCGGCCGGGGCGTCCGACGCGGCCTCGTCCCGGCAACGCTCGGCGAGCGACCGCGCCTGCTCGGCCACGAACGGGCTGTTCATCAGGAAGAGGGCCTGCTGCGGCACGATCGTCTCGGGGCGGTCCGGGTTCGAGACCTCGGTGCTGGCGAAGTCGAACGTCCGGTACACGCCGTCGAGGAAGGTGCGGTCGATCATCGAATAGACCGTCCGCCGCGTGCCGTCCGGGGCCGAGGGAGTCGGGCTCGGCCGGCCCCCGAAGCGGGCATCCAGCCGCCCGGAGACGGCGAGCATGGCGTCCCGCATCGGCTCCAGCTCCAGCCGCTTCCGATTCTGCCTCCAGAGCAGGCGGTTTTCGGGATCGATCGCCGCCGCATCGGGCCGGTCCAGGCTCGACTGGCGGTAGGCCCGGGAGTTGACGATCAGGCGATGCATGGCCTTGATGGACCAGCCGCCTCGCACGAATTGGGTCGCCAGGTAGTCGAGGAGCTCCGGATGGGTCGGCTGGTCGCTCCGCGTCCCGAAATCGCTCGGCGTGCCGACGATCGGCGTGCCGAAGTGGTGCATCCAGATGCGGTTGACCATGACCCGGGCCGTCAGCGGGTTGCTCGGGTCGGCGATCTTCTGCGCCAGTTCCAGTCGCCCGCTCCCCTGGGAGAACGGCCGACGGTCCTCCCCTTCCAGCAGTTGGAGGAACTGGCGGGGGACCTGCGGGCCGCGGTTCCCCGGGTTCCCCCGGACGAAGATGAACGGCTCGCGGGGTTCGTTTGTATCGACCAGCACCATGGCCCGGGGCGGGGCTCCCGGATGGTTGACCTGGAGTTCCGCCGCCCGACGTTCCAGGTCGCGCAGCTCGTTCCGCTCGTCCCGTTCCAGCAATCGCCGGGTCTCGTCGAGCGAGGCGACCGCCAGGGCCCCCGACTCGCTCGAGAACAGCTCATCGATGGCCGGTCGCCCCGGTTCCTCAGGACCGTCCTCGGTCTGATCCGAGAATGCCTGCGCGTAACGCTCGATCACCTCGGCGAAGGTTCTCGGCGTCTCGGGCTGCGTCAGCTCGCGCTCGATGACCGGATTGAGCGGGGCCGAGGCATCGGCGGTCAGCGATGCGAGGGCCTCGGCCGCGTCCTCGGCGAACGACTCGGCGGGCAAGGCGGCCAGGGCATGCCAGGGGGCGAGGATCGGGTTGGTCTCCGGGGCGGCTTCATCCAGGAGGCGGGTCCACTTCTCGAGGAAGGCGCTGAGCCGCCGGGGGGGCAGGTCGCGTGCTCGGGCTTCCTGGTCGATGACCGAGTCGTTCCGCCGCCGACGATCGCCGGCGTCTTCCCCGGTCGATCCGAGCAGGTGAGCGGCCTCGAGATACGCGTGACTCCGCCGTCGGAAATCCAGGAGGATTTCGTCGTGCTTGGTCTGGAGGAAGGCCGTGATGGCCGCTTCACGCTCCTCGAGCTGCTTGAGGAAGTCGTCCCGATCGGGCCCGCTCGAATCGGCCAGTTCCGTGATCAGGGGAAGGGTGTCCGGCTCGGTCGAGCTGTTCAGGACGCCGTAGAGCGAGTAGTAATCGGCCGTCGGGATGGGGTCGTACTTGTGGTCGTGACAGCGTGCGCAGGAGACGGTGAGGCCCATCAACCCCCGGCTGATGACGTCGATCCGGTCGTCGATCATGTCGTTGGCGTTATTCAGGAATCGCTGGCCGACGGTCAGGAATCCCATCGCCGCGAGCGCCGGATCCCCGGGGGGGAGGTCGAGCTGGTCCGCGGCGAGCTGTTCGAGGATGAAGCGGTCGAACGGCTTGTCCTCATTGAACGAGTGGACCACGTAATCGCGGTAGGTGTAGGCGTACGGGTAGCGCCGCTCCTCGGTGAACACGTATCCCTTCGTATCTGCATATCGGGCGACGTCGAGCCAGTGGCGGCCCCATCGCTCGCCGTATTGCGGGCTGGCGAGCAGGCGATCGACGACCTCGGCGAAGGCGACGTCGTCCGGCCGGGGGTCCGTCTCGAAGGCCTCGACCTCCTCGGGCGTCGGCGGCAGGCCGATCAGGTCGAACGAGACCCGGCGCAGCAGGGTCCTCCGGTCCGCCTGGGGCGAAGGCGCGATCCCCACCTCGTCGAGCCGGGCCCGGAGGAAGGCGTCGACCGGGGTGGCGACGGCATCGGGGGCGGGCACGGCCGGGGGATCGGGCGCGACGATCGGCTGGAAGGCCCAGTGGGTCGCCGAGGCGTCGGCGACGTCCTCGGGGGTCGGGATGGTGGCGTCGTCGGGCCAGGGCATCCCCATCTCGACCCATCGCCCCAGATCGCCGATGACCTCGTCGGAGAGCGGCTGATCCGGGGGCATCTTCAGCTCGGAATCGTGCCGGAGCACGGCCAGCAGGGGGCTCGCCGACGGGTCGTCGAGATAGACCGCGGGCCCTTCGATAAACCCGCCGTCGAGGATCGCCGCCCGGGAATCGAGTCGGAGCCCCGAGGTCTGCTTCCGAGCACCGTGGCACGAGAGGCACTGCTCGGCCAGGACCGGCCGGATCCGCTCCTCGAAAAAGCTGATGGCTTCCGGGGGCCAGTCGTCGGTACGATCGTCCTGGGCCGCGGAGGCGTTCGGTGAGACGACCAGCAGGACGGCCGCGAGGCAGCCCCCCCAGGTCGTGACGGTCCGGGTTCGTTTCGATTCGGTCGCCATCATTGCGGCCGCGACTCCAGCGAAGAAAGGAAGAGGGACGAACATCCTGAGCGTCTTCGTCCGGGGCGAAACCGCGACACTCACCACCACCCACGGGCCGGCCGACCGGCCATCACCGCAGCCACCGCTCTCGGAATACTCCACCAATTATTGAACATGCTCCCCCCCGAGATCAAGGCAATCGTCCCGAAAAGGTGGATGCATGGAAACGGGTCGGCCGGTGCCGGGCCGGTGCCGGGCGGTCGTGAGCATCGGGATGAATCCCGCGATCTGCCGACCCGATTCCAGGCCGAGGACCCCGGATCCGGACGGCCTGGCCCGGTCGTCCGGGAGGGACCGGCCCCGATCGCCCGATCCTCCGGTCGGCCCTTGTGTCGGGCCGACTTGTCCGCTAAATCGTTCGTTGTCGCGAGGCAATTTTCCCGGTCTCCCCGCCGGGAGCCGCGCACCGAACCCCGCCATCACGAATCCCCCAACCACGAGAGACCGATGACCAGATTTCGCTCAACCCTGACCGTCATGACCTCCGCGCTCATCCTGGGCGCCGGGACCTTCGCCGCGGCGGCCGGGGCCGAGGACCAGGACGGATTCGAGAGCCTCTTCAACGGCAAGGATCTGACCGGTTGGTTCGGTGCGACCGACGGCTACGCGGTGGAGGACGGCATCCTCTACTGCATCGAGGGGAGTGGCGGAAAGCTCTACACCGAAGAGGAATACGACAATTTCGTCTTCCGGTTCGAGTTCAAGCTCAGCCCCGGCGCGAACAACGGGATCGGCCTCAGGACGCCGACCGAAGGCGACCCGGCCTTCTCCGCGATGGAGATCCAGATCCTTGACAATACGGCCGAGAAATATTCCAATCTCGCGCCCTATCAGTATCATGGATCAATCTATGGCGTGGTGCCGGCCAAGCGAGGTTTCCTCCGCCCGGTGGGGGAATGGAACGAGCAGGAGATCTCGTGCGTCGGCAACACGGTCCGCGTGGTCCTGAATGGCGAGACCATCGTCGACGCGGACATCGCGGAAGCCTCGAAGGACGGCACGCTCGACAAGCGAGACCACCCCGGCCTGAAGCGCCCGACGGGCTACCTTGCCCTCCTCGGTCACGGCGACCGGGTCGACTTCCGCAACCTCAAAATTAAGCGGGTTGATGTCACAAATCCCTGAGCCGACGGTATCTCCAGTGGTCCCCGCCTGCTTTGTTGGGAAGTTCCGGGCGGGTGCGGCTTAGGAACCCCGGAGATCCCGGCTATGGCCCCGCCGCACGACCCCGGAGGACCCGGCCGGGGGCGCCTCGCCCCCGCCGGGTGGCTGACGAGACTCCTGGGGTGGTGTGCCCCGTTGCTGGGAGCCTCGCTGGTTTTATTCCTCGGCCTGCTCTGGATGCAGTCGTCGGCCGAGGGGATCGTCCGTTCCGATGGGGAGCGGATGGCCGTGATCGGGGGCGTTCTGGTCCTCGTGGTCGGGATGTTGCTCTGGCTTCAGGGGAGGGCTCAGTTGTCGGCCAATCGCCTCCAGGCGACCGAGCAGTCGCTCCGATTCCTCTCCGATGCCCTGCTCCAGGCCCATCGCGAGCTGGAACATTATCGAGAGTCCGAGCAGGCCCTCCGGGACGCGGATCGTTCCAAGGACGAATTCCTGGCGACGCTCTGCCACGAGCTCCGCAACCCGCTCGCGGCGATCGATCACGCCGGCGAGCTCCTG
The DNA here is from genome assembly GCF_040717455.1 of Tautonia sp. JC769. Taxonomy (NCBI): domain Bacteria; kingdom Pseudomonadati; phylum Planctomycetota; class Planctomycetia; order Isosphaerales; family Isosphaeraceae; genus Tautonia; species Tautonia sp. JC769. The sequence continues at coordinate 34,107 of NZ_JBFEFH010000004.1, read as the reverse complement.
ATGGATCTGAACGACGATCAGGAGCAGCGCGAGTGGGCCGTCCGCATCATCCGCAACCAGACCCGCCAGCTCGCCCTGCTGATCGACGACCTGCTCGATCTCTCTCGGATCGCCAAGGGGACCCTCACCCTGAACCTCCGGCCCGCGTCGCTCGCCCACCTCGTGCGATCGGCCGTCGATGCGGCCCGATCGTTCCTGGAGGAGGCGAGGCAGATGGTCGTCTTCCAGATCGACCACGATCCGATGTGGGTCGAGGTCGATCCGTCTCGCATCCAGCAGGTCCTGATCAATCTCCTCTCCAACGCCTGCCGCTATTCCGACCCGGGCAAGTCGATCACGATCGCCCTGCATGCCAGCCGGTCGGAGGTGGTGCTCTCCGTCAAGGACCAGGGGATCGGGATCGACCCGGCCCTGATGCCTCGCATCTTCGGCATGTTCATCCGGGGCGACTCGGCCCGCGACCGGGCGCCTTCGGGCCTGGGGATCGGCCTTCGGCTGGCCAGGCTCATCATCGATCGTCACGAGGGGACCATCCTCGCCCGGAGCGATGGGATCGGCTTCGGCAGTGAATTCGAGATCCGACTGCCGAGGATCGCCCCCCCCTCGCCCCTCCCCGCGCCCGAGGACACCGCCCGGCCGGCCGCCTTGCCGCGCCTGCTGCTCGTCGATGACAACCGGCCCATGGTCGAGGCGCTCCGGCTCCTGCTGCAACGCGAGGGGCACGACGTCCGGATTGCTCGGACCGGCAGGGAGGCCATCGAGGCGGTCGCCGCCGAGCGCCCCGACGTGATCCTCGTCGACCTCGAATTGCCCGACACCGATGGCCTGGAACTGGCCCAGGCGATCCGGTCGACCGACCATTCGACCACCCCCCCCATCATCGCCCTGACCGGGTCGGGTCGGCCCGTCGACCTCGACGCCTTGCAGGCGGCCGGCATCCGGGTCCTCATCCAGAAACCTGTCCGCATCGAGGAACTTCGCGAGACGCTCGCTCGGATCGCCCGCGAAGGCGCCGGAACCCGCTAGCCGACAGGGCTGCCGCCGGGGGGTCCCGGGCGTTGGGATTTGCGTGTCGCGCGGGGGTTCCGCCCCGTCAGTGGGAGAGGAACACCGCGGCCTGGCTGTCCTTGAGGACCGATCGCGTCGTCGAGCCGAGGAAAAATTCCCGGAGCGTCGATTTCCCGTAGGCCCCCATCACCAGCAGATCCGCCTCGGTCTTCCCCAGGTGTTCCAGGATGACCTCGGCAGGACCTCGGTCGGACGAGAGGGTGATCGGCGTCGCCTTCAGGCCGTGGAAGCTGAGGTACTCGATCGCCCGGTCCGCCTTGCGGGCCGCCTCGACCTTGTCGGGGCCGATCGTCAGGACCCGGATCGTCTGCCCCTCTCCGAGCCCGGTGAAGCGGAAGGCCTGCAGCGCCCGGGAGGCCTGCACGCTGCCGTCGTACGCGATCAGGACGGAATTGCGCTCCTCTTCCAGGCGCTCGGGGGCGGCGACGACCGGCCTCGGGTTCTCGGTCAGGACGCGGCGGAGCGTGTCGTCGGCCGCGTCCTGCCAACCGAATCGGAAATGGGTGCGCTGACCCATGATGATCAGGTCATAGCGCTGCGCCTCGATGACAATGCGCTCGTGAGGGGTGCCGATGTCTTCAAGGGGCTTGAACGACACGTCCGCCTCGACGCAGCGCAGGGCGGCCCGCTCGAGGGTCCGCTCGACCTCCCGACGGACGTCTTCCGTCAGGCGTTCGTTGATCTGTCGGAAATAGACCTCGCCGAGCCAGGTCTCCTCGGCACCGTGGATCCCCGGCTCGTCGATGACGCCGAGGCCCACGAGCAGGGCGTTGAACCGCTTGGCCCACCGGAGCCCGAGTTCCAGCGCGGCGTCGCCGTGCTCGCTGCCGTCCAGTCCGACCAGCACACTCCTGAGCATCGTGCTAACTCCGAAAGAGTTCGGGAACACTGGTCCCCGCGTCACGGCGGAACGCGTGTCTCGGACGAGCCACCACGTTCAGGGTTCAGGCGGGTTCTTCGCTCTGATCGCATTCGAGCAGGAAGGCCCTGAGATCGGCCATCGCGTGTTCGATGGAATCCCGATGACTGGGGTCACCCGCGCTGTCGAGATTCTTCTCGAACAGGTTCAGAAGCTGACGAGCCGCCATCGCCGGCGAATCCCCCGGCGACCAGTTTTCCGGGAAATCGCGATGGTAAATGCAAATGTGAGCGCCCCCATGTGCTTCGCAGGGGCCCTCCGAAACGATCACTCGACTCCTGGTGCTCATCATGGGAGGAGACTCCCATACGATCGTCCTGCGACGCACGAACAGGGGCGCTCGCGGATCCCGGGACGAAGGCGCGAGGGTGAGGAAAGGGAAAACGACAACCGGAAGAGTGCTCGGATGCGGCACTCGGTCGCGGCTGGGGGATAAAAAAACCCCTGGCCTGTGCTTCACGATCGTGACACAGGACGGGGGCTCACTCAGCCGGGAACACGCGACCCGCCTTGAGTCGAATGTTCCATTTCATTAGATACATCGCCCCGGACCGAAGTCAAACAAAATCGGCCGGGCGTCCGCGGCAATCTCCCGGCCCGCATCGGGCCCCCGCGGCCGGACCGGCCGGGTGACCGTCGCCGGGGCACCTCCTTCGGTTCCAGAGGTCGCTACGTCTGGAATCCGCAAAGACCCGCGTCGACCGCCGATCGGCCCGGTTGCCCCCGGCCCCGCCCCCACGCTCCTCCGGCGGTGCTTCGTGCCCGGCAAACCGCCCCGCATCCGCGGCGGGCCGCGGGCCACCGGGGTCGTGCGCGATTTCCGACGGCCCTCCCGGGTGGGGGCTTGTCAGGCGGCGAGAGCAGTCTCTAGCATGGTGCCTCCGGCAGACCTGACGATCGCCGAACCGTGCGAGCAGACTCTCCGATCCGGGCGAAGGCGCGAGTCTCTGGGGGACGTCGACGTCCGGCTCACATCGATGCAGAACGACGGGGGCGGAGCGCCTCGAATGGGAGACACGGATCGGATCCTGGCAAGGTACCACGACGTGACGCGGTATCTCGACTGGGACGAGCAGCGCGACTTCGAGCGGTTGGCCGGGCTGCTCCCGGCCATCACCCCGCACGTCCACGGCCTGATCGACGACTTCTACGACGAGATCGAGCGGCATCCCGCGGCCTTCTCGGTCATCACGGGGGGCCAGGAGCAGGTGGCCCGATTGAAGGCCACCCTGCTCCAGTGGCTGACCGATCTCTTCCAGCGCCCCCCCGACGAGGATTACGCCCAGCGCTGCTGGCGGATCGGTCGCCGGCATGCCGAGATCGGCCTCGACCCGCTCTACGTGATCGCCTCGATGGCCCGGCTCCGATCGGCCATGTGTCGCGCCTTGCGATCCTCGTGGGCCGGCGACATGGAACAGCTGGCCGAGTCGCTGCGGTCGCTCTACCGTCGGCTCGACCTCGACCTCGCCCTGATCCAGGACGCCTACCAGGCCGAGAGCGACGATCGCCTCCAGCGGGCCGAGCGCATGGCGACGCTCGGCCAGGTCGCGGGCGGCCTGGCCCACGAGCTGCGCAACCCGCTCAACGTGGTCAAGACCTCGGTCTACTTCCTCAGGAATGCCCGATCGGCCTCGCCCGAGAAGGCGGCCGAGCACCTGCAGCGGATCGGCCGCGGCGTCGACCGCGCGGACGCGGTCATCACGGCCCTCTCGAACTTCGCCAGGCTCCCGACCCCCGAGACGCGAGACACCCCCCTGCTCCCCCTCGTCCGCGACGCCCTGGAGGCCAATCCGCCCGACCCGGCCGTCGAGGTCCGCGTCGAGGTCGAGCCGTCGATCGCCGTCGTGGTCGACCCGGCCCAGCTCCACATCGTCCTCGGCAACCTCCTGCGCAACGCGAACGAGGCGATGGGCGAGGGCGGCACCCTCACCGTCCGCGCCCGGCCCCTGGACCCCGGTGCGATCGAGCTGGACGTCGAGGACACGGGCATCGGCATGGCACCCGAGCTGCGCGATCGGGTGACCGAGCCGTTGTTCTCGACCAAGGCCCGGGGGCTCGGGCTGGGCCTGGCCATCTCTCGGGAGATCCTGGTCAAGAACGGCGGCACCTTGCGAATCCTCAGTGAGCCGGGCGTCGGCAGCACCTTCACCCTGGAACTCCCCCGGGCCTCAGAGACCGGAGATCGAGATCGATGACTGATCCGGCACCCGCGATCCTGCTGGTTGACGACGACATCGATGCCTGCCGGAATGTCTCCGACATTCTCAACGACCTCGGCTATCGGGTCGACATCGCCCACGAGGGCAAGGCCGCGCTCGAGCTGGCAAGCCGCCGCGCTTACGACGTCGCCGTGCTCGACTTCAAGATGCCCGGCATGGACGGCGTGACCCTCTACGGCCACCTGCGAGCACGACACCCGGGGATCGTCGCCCTGCTGCTGACGGCCTACGCGAGCGAGGACACGGCGACCGCGGCGCGATCGGCCGGGACCTGGAAGGTGCTCCGCAAGCCGGTCGACATCCCGGCCCTGCTCGGCCTGATCGACGAGGCCGTCGGCCAGCCGATCGTCCTGGTCGTCGACGACGACATCGACCTGTGCGCGAACCTCTGGGACCTGCTCCGATCCCGAGACATCCGGGTCTGCACCGCCCACGACTCGGCCCAGGCCGCCGATCGGCTGAAGGAGGCCCGCTATCAGGCCGTCCTGATCGACATGAAGCTCCCGGGCTCCGACGGTTGCTCCGTCTTCCGGACCGTCCGCACGATCGATCCCCTCGCCCGGACGGTCCTGATCACCGGCTTCCGCCCCGAGACCGACCCGCTGATCGCGGTCGCCCTGGCCGAGGGGGCCGACGCCGTCTGCTACAAGCCGTTCGACACGGCCGCCCTCATCGCCCTGCTCGAACGGCTCGTTGTCTCGACCCCCTCTCAACCAAGGTGACTGACGCGATGGATACGGCCGCCGCCCGGCGTCTCGGATCGAGGCGCGTCCTGGTCGTCGAGGACGACGCCGATGCCCTGGCCAACATCTGCGACATCCTCGAGCTCGACGACTTCGCCGTCGATGCCGCCTCGTCGGCCCGCGAGGCACTCGACCGGCCGCAACGCCGCTGGGCCTCGTACGAGGCCCTGATCCTCGACCGTCGCCTGCCCGATGCCGACTTCGACTCGTTGATGCCCCGGCTCCGCGCCCTGGCCCCCGATGCCGAGCTGATCATCGTCACCGGCATGGCCGACCTCCGCGGCGCCATCGACGCCCTTCGGGGAGGGGCGACCGACTACATCCTCAAGCCGCTCGACCCCGATGCCCTGCGGGCGAGCCTCGCACGGGCGCTCGAACGCCGGGATCTCCGCCTGGCCAAGCGGCGCAGCGAGGACGCCTTCCGGACCCTCGTCGAATCGGCCGAGGTGGTCATCGTGATCACCCGCCTCGACCGCTCGATCGTCTACTTCAGCTCGTTCGCCGAACGCCTGACCGGCTATCGCGCCGAGGAGGTGCTCGGCCACAATTTCCGGGACCGCCTGATCCACGAGCAGGACCGGGCCCTCTCGGACAATGCCGTGCAGCGCCTCGGCGTGGGCGAGTCGGTCCGCGGGCTCGAATGCCGGCTCCGGTCCCGCGACGGCTCGTCGCGCTGCCTGCTCTGGAACGCCCGCCGGCTCGACGACTACGAGGGGGCCGAGGCCATCCTCGCCGTCGGCCACGACATCACCGACCTGAAGCAGGCCCAGGAGCGGGCCCTGCAATCCGAGCGGCTCGCGGCGATCGGCCAGATGGTCACCGGCCTCGCCCATGAGAGCCGCAATGCCCTGCAGCGCGGGCAGTCGTGCCTCGAGATGCTCGCCCTGAAGGTCGTCGATCGGCCCGAGGCGCTCGACCTGATCCGGCGGACCCAGCAGGCGCAAGACCATCTGCATCACCTCTTCGAAGACGTCCGCAGCTACGCCGCCCCCATCCGCCTCGAATCCGGCCGCTTCGACCTCACGACCGTCTGGCGGGAAGCCTGGTCCTACCTCGAACCGTCGGTCCGGGAACACTCGGCCACGCTCAATGAATGGATCGACGCCCCCGACACCCGCTGCTGGCTCGACCCCTTCCGCCTGGTCCAGGTCTTCCGCAACATCTTCGAGAACGCCCTGGCCGCCGGCACCGCCCCGGTCGAGGTCCGCATCCATTGCGATTCAACGCTCCTGGACGGGGATGATGCGTTGCGCGTCTCGATCAGGGATAATGGCCCCGGCTTGACGGGCGAGCAATCAGACCGCATCTTCGAGCCCTTCTACACCACCAAGGCCCGGGGCACGGGCCTGGGCATGGCCATCTGCCGCCGGATCGTCGAAGCCCACGGGGGAAGGATCGCCGTCGGTCCCCCCGGAATTCCCGGTGCCGAGATCCTCCTGACCCTCCCCCGCGAGCCGTCATGACCCGACCCCTTCGCATCGCCGTCGCCGACGACGAACAGGACATGCGGGATTACTACCGCACCATCCTCCCCGTGCTCGGGCATGAGGTCGTCGCCGCCTGCGCCGACGGCGAGGAGCTGGTCGAACGCTGTCGAGCCGTCCAGCCCGACCTGGTCATCGCCGACATCAAGATGCCCGGCACCGACGGGATCGAGGCCTCCTCCCGGATCGAGCGCGAGCGGCCCGTGCCGATCATCCTCGTCTCGGCCTTCCACGACGCCGAGCTGATCGAGCGGGCCGAGACCGATCACGTCCTGGCCTACCTGGTCAAGCCGATCAAGCAGGCCGATCTGGAGCCGGCCATCGCCATCGCCCTCCGCCGGTTCGAGCAGTTCCAGGCCCTCCGCAAGGAGGCCGCCGATCTCCGCCAGGCGCTCGAGGACCGCAAGCTGATCGAGCGCGCGAAGGGAGTCCTGATGAAGCGCTCGAACCTCGACGAAGGCTCCGCCTTCCGCCGCCTCCAGAAGCTGGCGAGCGAGAAGAATCTGAAACTCATCGAGCTGTCGAAGATGATCCTCACGGCCGAGGAGGCCCTGGGGGGCTGAGCATCGCCCCGGCCCCGGGACGCCGCCCGCGATCAGGAGGCGAACTGGCGGAGCAAGGCCGGCAATTCCTCGATGGCGAACTGCGACCGGATCGCCCCGGCCTCGAACGCCGCCTTGTTCATGCCGTAGATCACCGACGTCGCCTCGTCCTGGCCGAGCGTCAGGCCGCCCTCCTCCAGGATCCGCTGGCACCCGGCGACCCCGTCGCGCCCCATCCCCGTCATCAGCACCCCGACCGCCTCCGCGCCGAACACCTCGGCCGCCGACCGGAACAGGACGTCGATCGACGGGCGGTGCCCGCTGACCGGCGGGCCGTCCGACAACGCGATCCGGACGAACGGGGGCCGGCCGACCAGCGACATCTGCCGGCCCCCCGGGGCCACCAGGATCAGATCCGACTCGACCCGGTCTCCTTCCTGTGCTTCCCTGACGGCGACCCGACTCCGGCGATCGAGCCGATCGGCGAAGACCCTGGTGAACGTCGCCGGCATGTGCTGCACGACCAGGATCGGGGGCAGCGGCGGCTCCAGCTCGGCGAAGACGCGGGTCAGGGTCTGCGGCCCCCCCGTCGAGATGCCGAGCACGACGCATCGCGTGGCCGCTCGCGACCCGGAAGGGGCCCGAGGCCCCCGATCAACGGCGGGGCCCGCCCCCCCCGCCGCGACGACCCGGGGCCGACGCACCCGGCTCCCGGAGGCCATCAGGAGCTTGGCGACCAGCAGGTCTCGCGCCCCCCGGAGCTGGGAGAAATGCCTCCGGTCCGGCTTCGGCAGGAAGTCGACCGCCCCCAGCTCGAGCGCCGCCAGGGTGATGTCGGCCCCCTCCTGGGTCCAGCTGCTGACCATGACGACCGGCACCTCCTGCTTCTCCAGCAGCCTCGGCAGGACCTCGAGCCCCGAGAGCCCCGGCATCTCGACATCGAGGGTGACGACGTCGGGCCGCAGCCGCCCGGCCAGTTCCAGCGCCTCGGACCCGTCCCGAGCCGTCCCCACCACCTCCAGCTCGGGGCTGGAGCCGATCATCTCGGAGAGCATCTTGCGCATCAGGGCCGAGTCGTCGACGATCAGGACTCGAACAGGCCGATGAGCCATCGGTACGCATCCTCCCGGGGTGCCCCGGGTCAGACGTCAGGAGAGCTGCCAAGCTTCGTCAGCATGCCAAGCATCTGCTCACGTTGGAATGGTTTGACGATAAAATCCATGGCCCCGGCCCTGATGGAAGCGGCCAGCGTCTCCTTCTGGTCGAGCGCGGTGACGATGATCACGCGGGCCTCGGGGTCCTCGGCCCGTATCTCCCGCAGGGCGTCGAGGCCCCCCATCACCGGCATCACCAGGTCGAGGGTGACGAGGTCGGGCCGCAGGCTGCGGTACAGCTCGACCGCCTCCTGGCCGTCGCCGGCCTCGGCCGCGACCTGCCAGCCCGCGGCCTCCGCGACGCCCCGGATCAGCTTCCGCATGATCAGCGCATCGTCAACGATCAGGAGTCGCTTCATCGGTCCGTCCCCGGTCGCATCACGTCTCTGGTCGCTCGATCCGGGCCACACCGGCCGAGAGGTCGTAGCTGGGCCCGCCGGGGATCCGAACCCGGACCACCCCCGAGGCCGTGTCGAGCGTCACGTTCCTGCCGGTCGTGCCCCCGGCATCCCTGGCCAGGACCGGGATCCTCAAGGATTGCAGGATCCGCTCGGCCGCCTCAAGGTTCTGCCGTCCGATATCGGCATTCGGCGCCGACCGGAACATCGCCGCTCCCCCCACCAGCGTCGCCGAGAAGGTCGATCGGCCGATCAGGGGGCGGCCCTGCACCCGGGCCAGGTCGTCGAGCAACGCGGGGACCGCGGTATCGACATATTTCCCGACGCCATCCGCCCGCCCCCGGGAATCGGGCAGCATGATATGAGCCATGCCGCCGACCCGTGCGGCCCGATCGTGCAGGATGATGGCCACGCACGAGCCGAGCAAGGTCCGCAGGATGGCCGGGGCCCTCGCCACGGCCCACTGGCCGATCAGCACGCTCGTCGTCGGCGGGGGATCGGGGACGGGTGTTGGGCTCACGGCAGGCTCCCCGGATCATCTCCTTCGGGGCCGATCCCGAGGGTCCCCAGCCCGCCGGTCGCCGGGACGATCACCATGGCCCAGTCGTTGGTGATCCCGTCGATCGAGAAGTGGATCTCGACCATCACGATCCGGTCGTTCCGGCTGGCCTGATCCATCAGGGCGAATTCGATCAGGCTCCCCGCGAACTCGAGGCGGAACTCGGGGGGCCCCGGGATCATCAGCCCTCCCGGCTCCAGGGACTCGGCCATCGCGTTGACGAAGGCACAGACCACGATATTGCTCGTCTCCTGCGCGGCCGACCGCTCCATCTCCCCCCAGTCGGTGGACGAACCCCCCGGGCGACCGATCAGAGCATCGATCATCGTCATCGCGGCGCGATCGTCGAAGATCATCAGGACCGTCCCCGGCAGCGGGCCCGACAGGGGGATGGCGCAGGAGGCCACCACCGCGTCCCCCGGCCCGAGGGCCTCGGTGGCCTCGGTCACCTCCGCGAAGCGGACCCGGCTGACCACCAGCGAGGCCGGCCGGCCGAGCCACTTCGAGAGCGACGCCGAGGCCGCCTCCGCCCCGCGACGGATCGCCGCGTCGATGGATCGAGGAACCTGGTCTGACGGATCGTCCCCCCGGGTCATGGGCGTTGCCTCGATGGTGTCAACAATTCCCGATCGTGCTGCGATCGACCGGGTGCAGGGCGGGTCGCCATCTCGATCAGGGCATCGACGTCCAGGATCAGGGCCACCCGCCCATTGCCCAGGATACTGGCGCCGGAGAGTCCCCGCACCGTCCTGTAATTCTTCTCGATCGATTTCAAGACGATTTCCTGGATCCCGATCAGCTCGTCGACCATCAGGCCGACCGTGGTCAGGGTGCTCTGCACCACCACCACCGGCCGCCGCGTCTCGCCGTCGCGCGAGGCCGCCCCCGGGGCCCGGTCGGGATGCGCCCCCCCTCCCCATCGGAACACGTCGTCGAGGCAGAGCAGCGAGATCACCCGCCCGCGGACCTCGATCGCTCGGCTGCCCTGCACGTCGAGGATCTGATCCGGGCCGATCTCGACGATCTCCCGAATCTCCCCCAACGGCAGGGCATATGTCTCGCCATAGATCCGCACGAGTAGGCTGGGCATGATCGCGAGGGTGAGTGGGAGCCGGATGGTGAAGGTCGTCCCCTGGCCGGGTTCGGACCGGACGAAGACCGTCCCGTTGAGCTGCTCGATCCGGTGCTTGACCACGTCCATGCCGACGCCCCGGCCGGAGATCTCCGACACCGTGTCGGCCGTGCTCAGCCCCGCGTGGAAGAGATACGGGATCACCTCGGGGGGTGACAGCCGGGCCGCCTCGCCTTCCGGCAGGAGGCCGAGGGCGGCGATCTTGTGGCGGAGCCGGGCCACGTCCAGGCCCTTCCCGTCGTCGGCGACGGTGATCACGACCCGGTTCCCCCGATGGGCCGCGGCCAGCGTCACCGTGCCGGTCCTCGGCTTGCCCCTCGCCTCCCGCTCCGACGGCGACTCCAGGCCGTGGTCGACGGCATTGCGGACCATGTGGATCAGCGGGTCGCTCAGCTCGTCGATCATCCGCTTGTCCAGCTCGGTCGACTCCCCCCGGAGCTGGAGCGTGACGTCCTTCCCCGACCCCACGCTCACGTCGCGAACCACCCGGCGGAAGCGCTCGAAGAGCGGCCCGATCGGGACCATCCGCGTGTCGAGGACCCCTTTCTGGATCCGGTCGCAGATCCGGCCGAGCTGATCGATGGCCTCGGCCATCTCGGTGAGGTGGTCGCGGCCGATGTGGAGCCGGTCGAGATTCCCCCGCAGTTCCCGGATGTTCTCCGTGAGGCGGCGGAACTGCGACCGCCACCGCTCGCGAATCCCCTGGCTCCGCGCGGACGAGCCGAGCACGGCGTCGAGCCCTTCCAGCAGGCAATCGAGCCGATCCTGGCTGTCGGCCGCCAGCAATCGGACGTCGGAATCCCGGAGCATGGTCTCCAGCTCCCGGGTCAGGTCCGCGAACCGCGACCGGCTGATCACCAGCTCCCCGGCGAGGTTCATGAGATGATCGAGCCGGTCCACGTCCACGCGGAGCGTCTCGGCCACCTTGGCCTTGGCGGCCCGATTCGCGAGGACCGCCACCGACGGTTCGGGCGCCTCGCCTCGTTCCGGAATCGGGGCGGGAGCCTCCTCGGCCGCCGCCGGCTCGGCCTCGGCCTGCGCCGCCGGCGCGGGTTGGTCCGAGGGACCGGCGATCTCCGCCGCCGACGGCCCCGAGTCCGAGTCCCCGTCCGAGCCGAATCGGATGGCCGCCACCCCATCCACATCGGCCAGCGATCGCAGTTCCTCCCGGTCCGCGTCGGCCTCGACCCACGCCGTGAACGTCTCCCGGCCCTCGACCTCGTCGAGGCGATCGGCGGGCGGGTCGCTCCCCAGCACCCGGACCCGGGACGACAGCCGATTCAGGATCAATCGCGCCTTCATGTCCCTCCACTGGAGCGTCGGGACGAAGACGACCGTGACGGCAAGCCCCTCGGGCTGCTCCGGCTCGACGCGCGCCCGGTCCGCCGGCTCGCCCGGGTCGGCGACGGATTCCGGGGGTTCCGCAGGCGCCCCGTCGGTCTCGGGGTCGGCCGGCTCCGCCCGAGGGCCGTCGATCGGCTCCGCGTCGGGCACCCCGACCTCGACCGCTCCCGGGGCGGGGGACGAGGCGGCCGCCTCGTGGCCCTGCAGGTAAGCGACGACCGCATCGATCATGTCGGTCAGATCGGGCCCTGACCCTTCCGATCGGAGGTCTCGATGATAATCGCGCAGGCGATCGAGACTCTGGAAGCTCAGTTGAAGCGCCTCGAAGTCGAGCAGGCGTTGCCCGCTGCGCAGTTGATCGAAGAGGGTCTCCAGGTGGTGGGCCAGGCGGTTGACCTGATCGAAGCCCATCACGCTCGCCGACCCCTTCAGGCTGTGGACCAGCCGGAACGTCTCCTGGAGCGCGGCGGCGTCGGATTGATTCTGCTCCAGACGGAGCAGCGTATCGTTCAGCGTGCCGATCTGCTCGTCGGTCTCATCGAGATAAAACGGCAGGAGCTCCGAGACATCAAAGCCCGACATCAGCGTCCTCCCCCGTCCGGCCTGCGGTAGAGCCAGCTCTCGATGCGCTCCAACGGTTCGAGCATGCCGTAGACGCCCTCCGTCGGGCCGACCACGAGATAGCCACCGGGAGCGAGCGCACCGATCATCTGCTTGACGACCCGGGCCTTCGACTCGGCATCGAAATAAATCAGGACATTCTTCAGGAAGATGCAATCAAACGGGCCGTCCCGCATCGGATAAAGGAGGTTGTGCGCCCGGAATGTCGCCCGGGCCCTCAGGTCGTCATTGAGCTTCCAACGGCTCGACGCCGCATCGAAGGTGAACCACCGTTTCCGCTCGGCCTCGGTCACGAGCCGGAGCGAGCGGTCCCCGTATCTGGCCTCGCGGGCCGACTGGAGCGCGGCCTCGCTGATGTCGGTCCCCAGCGCTTTCAACGCCCACGAGGCGGGAGGCTGCTGGGCCTCCGCCAGGCGGATCAGGATCGAATAAAGCTCCTCGCCTCCGCTGCACGCGGCCGACCAGATGGCCATGGATCTGCCGTGCTTCCCGAGCCGATTGCGGTCGACCAGTTCCTGACTGAACCGGTGGGCCAGCCAACGGAAATGGTGCGGATCCCGGAAGAAATACGTCTCTCGCGTCGTGACGGCGTCGACAAATCGGGCCAACTCCGCGCGATCCGCTCCCGAGGCGAGCCGGGCATAATACGACTCGAACGTCGCGTCCCCGGTCGCCTTGACCCGTCGGTTCAACCGGTTCGAGAGCATCACGCGCTTGGTCTCGGGGATCGAGATCCCCGTGGTGCGGTAGATCAGGGCTCGAAACTGATCGAAAAGGTCATCGGGGAGCAAGTCCTGCTGCATCGTCACTCGCCTCGCTCCGCACCACGTTTCGGGGCTACCCCCCTTTGAGCGTTGAGGGATCGATGGAATCGACCCGGCCCGGCCGGACCGACCGGATCATCAGACCTTGAAGCCCGAGACCGCCTGGCGCAACGCCTGGGCCTGGGCGCCGAGCTGCTCGGCACTGGCCGAGAGTTCCTCGGCGCTCGACGCGTTCGTCTCCGTGATCCCCGAGACATCCTGGATCGCCTTGGTCACTTCCGAGGCCGATTCCGATTGCTCGTGGGTCGCCCTGGCGATCTTCCCGATCCGCTCGGTCGTCTCCTCGACCCCCTTGACGATCGTGGCGAGCGACGACCCTGCCTTCTCGGAGAGCCGGGCGCCATCGGCCACCCGCCGGGTCGATTCCTTGATCAGCGAGGTGATCTCCTTGGCCGCCCCGCTGGACCGCTCGGCGAGCTTCCTCACCTCGTCGGCCACCACCGCGAAGCCCAGGCCATGCTCGCCGGCCCGAGCGGCCTCGATGGCGGCGTTCAAGGCCAGCAGGTTCGTCTGGCTGGCGATCTCCCCGATCACCTGGGTGATGTCGCTGACCTGCTCGCTCGACTTGGTGATGAGGCTCATGGCCTCGATGGCCTGCTCGACGGCCTCCCCCCCCTGCCTCGCCAGGCCGGAGGTCTCCTCCGCCTGAGCCCGGGCGGCCTCGGCGTTCTGGTTGATCTCGATGATCGCCCGGCCGAGCTGCTCGATGGAGGCCGACATCTCCTCGACCGTCGCCGCCTGGCTCTGAGACGACTCGCTCAGGTAGGTCGCACTCTCGGCGATCACCTGGGAGCCCTCGGCGAACTGGCCCGTCGATTCCACGATCTGACTGATGATCTCCTTCAGATCCCGGATCATATTGGCCATCGCCGCCCCCAGCCGGCCCAGGTCGTCCCTGCCCTGGACCGGCACCTCGACCGTCAGATTCCCCGAGGCCGCGGCCGAGGCCACGTTCATCAGCAGGTTGACCTTCTGTTCCAGGTCCTGCTTCTCCGCCTCGGACCGGGCCTGACCGTTGACCCGATCGAGCGCGGAGGAGACCATCCTGCCCACGCTCCGCATCACCTCGAGCCGGTTCTCCGAGGGCGAGATCCTGTCCTTCGTCAGGAAATCCATGGCCCCGATGAAGACGCCGTTCATCTGGATCGGGATCGCCAGGGCCGACGAGACCTCGCACCGCCGCGCGACCCCCGCGCGCGGGCACCCGGTCACCTCCGAGAGCTCGGGCACGAAGATCAGCTCGTGTTGCTGCCAGCACCGGCCGCTCAGCCCCTGCCCCTCCACGTAGCGAGAGGCCTTCGTGGCCCGCTTGAACTCGTCCGGCATGTCGCCGGATTCGAGCGAGAAGGTGAGCGCGTGCTCCTCGTTTTCCAGCTTCCAGTACGAACCGTAGAGCCATCCGAACGCCTCCCGGACGGTCTCTAGGGCGACCTGGATGACCTCGTCCGGGGTGTTCGCCTTGCCCAGTCGCATCAAGAGGAAATTGACCGCGTTCGAGTCGGCCAGCATCTCCGCCTCTCGGACGTCCTGGATATGCTTCTGCGTCACGATCTCCCAGGTGAGCATCGGCCCGAGATATTCCCCCTGCTCGTCGATGATCGCCGACGCGACCAGGTCGATCAGTTCCGACCCGAGGTGCATCGTGCCGTGGTAGGGCAGATTTGAGGGGTCGGACAGCAGCGTGCGCTGGTGCTCCGGATTCTGATGGAAGACGTCGAGCGACTGGCCGACCATCGACTCCACCGGCACCTTGAGCGAGTCTTTCAGGCGGGTGAGCGTCTCGATCGACTTCGGGTTGAGGTAGCGGAGCCGAAGATCGCGGTCCGCGAACATCATGTTCAGCGGGGCATTCGCCACCATCTGGGCGAGCCGGTTCAGCTCGCGAGCCTGGCCCAGATGGCCGATCTTATTCGACGCCGTTTGCGCGATCGTGTCGAGCGCCTGCAGCCGAAGCTCCGTCATCTCGATCGGGCGGGTCGAGCCGAATTCGAGGACCCCCAGCACCGTGTTGCCCGACCGGATCGGCAGCGCGAGCATGCCCCGCAGCCCGGCCTCCCTCGCCCAGCGATCCTCGATCGCGGAGTGATCGGCGAGGAAATCCTCCACATACACCGGCTCCTCGCGTCGCCAGGCCAACCCCGAGACCCCTTCGTTGACCCGGATCTCGCGATCCTGGGCCGCTCGTCGCAGCGACGCGCCGCCCGAGCCCGAGTCGACGCCGAAGACCAGCGCGTTCGTCGATGGGTCGAGCTTCCGAGAGCACGCCAGCTCCCAGCCGTAGGCCGATTGGATCGCGGCGAGGACGGCGCGGAGGATCTCCCTCGTCGTGTTCGAGCGGACCAGCCCCGCGAACGCCTCGATCATGACCTTCGTGTCGGCCTTCGACTCGTCGAGCTTCGCCTGGGCGTCTTCGGCCAGTGCCATGGGTTCCATCTCGGCGGGGCGTCGGGGCGCCCGGTCTCGGGTGCGGGGGCCGTTGGATCGCTTCGGCGAATGGCTCGGCGGCACCGCCTCGAAGTCCGCCGCGGGGGTTTCCGGTGCTTCGGTCTCGCGCGAATCGTCGCTCATGGATCGTGCTCGGGAGGTGGGGTGCTTAAACGTTGAAGGACCTGGCCTCCTGCCCCGTTCCCGTCCCCGTCAGCAACCTGACGGGACCGAGGGGTGACGGCGTCGATCGGACGGACGGCCCGGCCGATCGACTCAATCCGCGGCGAGTTCGAGATCGGCCAGCAGGCGGTCGACATCCAGCGCGATGACCAGTCGATCCCCGTCTCGGAACAACCCGGCGATGGCGGTCGAGGCCACCGAGGCGATCCCGGGCGGGGGCGGCTGGAGCTGGTCCTCGCTGACCCGCATGACCTGAGACACGGAATCGACCAGGATGCCGACCGTCCGCGACTGGACGTTGACCACCACCACGCGCGTCTGCTCGTCGAACGGCTTGGCCGGCACGCCGAAACGCGTCCGGAGATTGATGACGGGCAGCACGGTCCCCCGCAGGTTCATCAGGCCTTCGACATCCGCCGAGGTCTGGGGCAGCCGTGTGATCGCCGGCATCAAGATGATCTCCTGCACCCGGCGAATGGCCACCGCGTAGTCGGAACGATCGAGCCGGAACCCGACGAACTGGAGTACCGCCCCCTCGGCCCGGGGGGCATCCGCGTTCGGGCCCGGGCTCGAAGTCCCGGCAGGTTTCGACGCAGAAGACATGATCACCAACGCCCCAGGATCGAAGGAGTCGACTCGATTCGCCGACCGGGCCCGATTCGCCGCCCGCCGCCGCCGGTACTCTCACCAGTCTACCCCACGAATCCCCCGGATGCCGTCCGCGTCAGGAGGCATCCCCGGGCACGATTCGGATCTGAACGATCGAGAAATCGTCCTCGAACCCCTTCTTGCCCGACAGGACCGCCAGGTACTCGATCAGGGCGTCCATCGCCGAGCCGGGCGCCCTCGACTGCTCGCCCAGGTACGAGACGAACTCGGAGAAGGGCCACATCGTCTGGTCGGTCCGCTGGACCTCGAAGACGCCATCGCTGTAGACGAAGAGGGTCGCCGGCCCCTCCAGGGCGTGTTCCTTCGTCTCGAACTCGAGGCCGTCGAATGCGCCGACCATCGGCCCCGTCGCCTCGAGCATGGTGGTCGTTCCCGAGGTGTCCGAAATCAAGAGCGCGGGGGGATGGCCGCCCCCGGTGTAGCGGATGACCCCGCTCGGCCGGTGGTACACGCCATACCAGGCCGTGAAATACTTGTCGGCCTGGCGAGACATCTCGAACCGCTCGTTCAGGGCGGTGAGCACCTGCCCCGGATCCTTGAAGTCGGTCCCCGGGAGCGACTGCGACCGGATCGCGTTGAGCACCGAGACCGACAGCAAGGCCGCCCCCACCCCGTGGCCGACCACATCGATCAGATAGACGGCAAAGTGCTCGTCATCGAGTTGATGATAACCGAACGTGTCTCCCCCCAGCTGGGCCGAGGGGATGAACCGCCAGTCGGCCTGGATCGAACCCCGATCGATCGGCGCCGGCAGCAACGACTGCACATACCGCGCCGCCTCGTCCACGTCGTGGGCCAACGCCTCCTGGCTGGCCACCAGCGCGCGGTAGGCCTCATCGCGCTGGAGTTGATTGATGTAACCCTTCGAGTGGTGCCGGATCCGGGCGAGCAGTTCCAGCCGGTCCGGCAGCTTCACGATGTAGTCGTTGGCCCCCAGGGCGAAGGCGTCCGCCTTGGTCTGGGGCTCCTCCCGGGTCGAGAGGACGATGACGGGGACGTCGCGGGTCGCCTCGTGGCCTCGGTAGAGCTTCACCAGATCCAGGCCGTCCACGTCGGGCAGGACGAGGTCCTGCAGGATGACGGTCGGCTGGAACGTCACGGCCGTCTCCATCGCCAGCGACGGATCCTTGCCGTACTGGAACTCGATGTCCTGCTCGTTGGCCAGCATCCGCTTGACCGCCTCGCCGATCAACGGCTGGTCATCGATCAAGAGGACTTTAACCTTGTGTTCGCTCAGGCCGGTGGCCATCAATGGGGCCTCGCTGCTGACGGGGACGATCGGACGCGAGAGGACGACGTGGCGCGATCAGCACACACTCGATCGTAGCCGGTTCCGCCGACCAGGCAAGGGCCGTCCGGCCCTCCTTCCGCGGCCGGTCACCCCGTTCCAGGCGCGGGTGACATGCACCGCCCCCGTTTCACGCGCGATCGCCCCGACCACACCCGCCGTCGCCGGCCGCGCATCGACCCGGGGCCCCGCGACGGGGCCTCGGCCGGAACCGCAGCCAGGCCAGGGGACTCGCCGTCAGATGATCTGGCGGATCGGGTCGGCCCCTTCCACCCCCACGAGGGTCTGATCCAGGCCCCCATAGAAGAAGCTCAGGCGGTCCGGATCCAGGCCGAGCTGATTCAAGATCGTCGCGTGCAGATGCTTCACGTGAAAGCGATCGCTCACGGCCGCGGCCCCGAGGTCGTCCGTCTCGCCGACCGAGGTGCCTCCCTTGACCCCGCCGCCGGCCATCCACATGGTGAAGCCGTAGGCGTTGTGGTCGCGGCCGGTCCCCTTCTCGTATTCGGCCGTCGGCTGGCGGCCGAACTCCCCCCCCCAGACGATCAGGGTCTCGTCGAGCAGGCCCCGTCGCTTCAGGTCCGTCAGGAGCCCCGCGATCGGCTTGTCGGTCCGCCCGCAGTGGAAGTTGTGGTTGGCCTCGATGTCGGTGTGGGCGTCCCAGTTGTCGTCGTTGTGGGCCCCCCCCGCGTAGATCTGCACGAATCGGACGCCGCGCTCGACCAGGCGGCGGGCGAGCAGGCAGCGGCGGCCGAAGTTCTCGGTCTTCGGGTCGTCGATCCCGTAAAGCTCCTGCGTCTCCTCGGTCTCCCCGCGGATGTCGGTCGCCTCGGGTGCGGCCATCTGCATCTTGTACGCCAGCTCGAAGCTGGAGATCCGGGCCGCCAGGTCCGATTGATCCGGGCGCGCGGCCAGGTGGTCGGTGTTGTACTCGTTCAGGGTGTCGATCAGGCGGCGCTGGACGGCGTCGCTCATCCCGTCGGGCCGGCTCAGGTCGATGATCGGATCCCCTTGCGATCGCAGGATCGTCCCCTGGTACGTCGAGGGCATGTAGCCGCTCGACCAGTTCTTGGCCCCCGAAATCGGCCCACCGACCGGGTCGAGCATCACCACGAACCCCGGCAGATTCTCATTCTCGGAACCAAGCCCGTAGGTCACCCAGCTCCCGAGGCAGGGGCTCCCGCTCAGGATTTTTCCGGAATTCATCTGGAGCATCGCCGAGCCGTGGAGCGGGCTATCCGCCGTCATCGACTTGATGAACGCCAGGTCATCGACACAACCGGCCAGATGCGGGAACAGGTCGCTGACCCACTGGCCCGACTCGCCGTGTTGCCTGAACTTCCACTTCGGCCCGACGATCCGACCCTCGTTCCGGGAACCGGCCCTGCCCTTCGTCTTCACGGCGATCGTCTTGCCGTCGAGCCGGAACAGGTCGGGCTTGTAGTCGAACGTGTCGATATGGCTCGGGCCGCCATACATGAACAGGAAGATCACCGACTTCGCCTTCGGCGCGAAATGCGGCGCCCGGGGCTCCATCGGGTTCACGTACGAACCGGCCGACCCGCCGTCGGCGCCGTCGGCCTCCGGGAAGAAACCTCCGCCCCGAGAGAGCAGGTCCACCAGCCCGAGCGACGTGAAGCCCAGGCCCGTCTGCCAGATGAACTCGCGTCGGGTGCGCCCGCAGAAGGAACCCCTCGGCCGATTCGGAAGGTTCATCGCGCTCGTCTCCATGCACTCGGGGGGCTCTCGCGTCGCGGTCGCGGTCGCGGGACGGTGAGCCGATTAATCGAGATAGAGGAATTCGTTCAGGTTCAGCGCCATGAGGCAGAACAGGTGGAAGGCCCGTTCGTCATCGACCCCGTGCTCGTCGCGCAACTCGTCCAGCAGGGCGATCCCCCGCTCCACCTCCTCGGCCGATGGCGATCGGGAGGTCACGAGCTCGAGGACCCGCCGGATCCCCCCCTCGCGGTCATCGCCGAGTTCCCGGCGCACCCGGTCGCTCAGCGCCTGGGCCTGCTCGTGCAGCAAGGGGCCGTTCAGGGTGCTCAACGCCTGGGTCGGCTGGGTCGTGGCGAAGCGGACCGGGCAGGAGAAATCGGTGTCGGCGGCGTCGAAGCTGGCCAGGATCGGCGTCACCAACGATCGTTTGATGTAAATGTACACGCTTCTCCGGGCTTGTTCTTCGGCCGACGACCGACCCCAGCCGGCCCCCGGCCGCGACTGGCCGGCCAGGTACGCCTCCTGGATGTCGGGGTAGAAGCTCGGCCCGCCCATCTTCGGGTTCAGGGTCCCGGTCACGGCCAGCATCGCGTCTCGGAACTCCTCGGCCGAGAGCCGCCGCAGGTTGAACCGCCAGAACAGGTCGTTCTCCGGGTCGCTCGCCAGGGCCTCGGGGTCCCCCCGCGACGACATCCGGTAGGTGCTCGACATCACGATTTGCTTGTGCAACGGCTTGAAGCGCCAGCCGTTCTCGATGAATTCGGCGGCCAGCCAGTCGAGCAACTCCGGATGGGTCGGCTCCTCCCCCTGGAAGCCGAAGTCATTCGGCGACCGGACGATCCCCCGGCCGAAGTGATAATGCCAGACCCGGTTGACCGCGACCCGGGCCGTCAAGGGGTTCTCAGGACTGACGATCCACTCGGCCAGCACCCGGCGACGGCCCGACGATTGGGCGTCTGCCGACGGGGTCGGCACCGGCGGCTCGGCGGTCCCCAGCACCTCCGGGAACCCCGGCTGCACCACCTCGCCCGGGGCGTGGGCGCTCCCCCGGATCATGATGGTGGTTTCCGGGGCGCGAGGGCCGTGCTCCCGGGCGCTCAAGGCCATCGGCAGCGGAGGGACCGGCGGGATCGCCCTCCAGCGGCCGATCAGGTCGCGATACGAGGCCAGATCCTCGGGGTCGAGTTCCCGCTCGGCCATCCCGTCGAGGACGTGCCGACGCTCGTCGAACGAGCCGTCCCTCAGCTTCGACCGCCTCGGTTCGGGGACCGTCGCCAGCAGTTTCGCCTCGATCGGGGCCAAGTCCCGCTCGATCGCCGCCTCGCGCCGCGACCGCTCGGCGACGGCCCGGTCGTGCGCCTCGCGCTGCTCGTCCGAGGCGATCTCGGTGAGGATGTGATCCTCGTCGTACGAGTACGGCTTCAGGTTGTGGAAGAAGGCGAGGAAGCGGTAGTAATCGCGCTGGGGGATGGGGTCGATCTTGTGGTCGTGGCACCGGGCGCAGTTGATCGTCAGGCCGAGCATCGCCTGCGAGGTCGTCGAGAGGATGTCGTCCAGCTCGTCGAATCGCGCCTGGGGCGGATCGGTCGGCTCGTCGTCCCAGGCCCCCAGCCGGTAGAACCCGGTGGCGACGATCGATTCCGCCGTCACGTCGTCCAGCTCGTCGCCGGCCAGCTGCTCCAGCAGGAACCGGTCGTACGGCTTATCGTCATTGAATGACGTGATCACATAATCGCGATAGCGCCACGCGTTCGGCTTGGTGTTGTCGCGCTCGAAGCTGTTCGACTCCGCGTACCGGACGACGTCGAGCCAGTGCCTCCCCCAGCGCTCGCCGTAGTGGGGGGAGTCGAGCAGGCGGTCGACCAGGGCCTCGTAGGCGTCCGGCGACTCGTCGTCCACGAACGCCTCGACCTCCTCCGGGGTCGGCGGCAAGCCGGTCAGGTCGTACGAGAGGCGGCGGATCAGGATCGTCCTGGAGGCCTCCGGAGCGGGCGAGAGCCCTTCCTCTTCGAGGCGATCGAGGATGAAGGCATCGATCGGGTGCCTGACCCACTCTGATCGCCCGACCGCCGGCGACTCGGGGCGTCGGACCGGCTGGAAGGACCAGAAGCGGCGATCCTCGTCCGAGATGGCCCCCTCGTCCTCTTCCTCGGCGTCCGGGGCGGGCATCTCCGCCTCGTCCCCGCCGAAGTGGGCGCCCCGGTTGACCCAATCGGTCAGGACGGCAATGGCCTCATCGTCCAGCTTGCCGGTCGGCGGCATTTCCAGGCCGGAATAGGTGATGGCCTCGATCAGCAGGCTCTCGCCGGGTGCCTCCAGGTCGACCGCCGGCCCGAGATCGCCACCCTTGAGCAAGGTTGACCGGGAGGTCAGATCGAGGCCCCCTCGCGTCCGCTCGCCCCCTCCGTGGCAGCGCAGGCAGTGCTGCTCCAGGATCGGGCGGACCGACGCCTCGAAGAACCGGGAGCGATCCGTTTCGGCAGCCTCGTCCTGGCCTCGACCGACACCGGGCACGAGGCTGAGGCTGAGCACGACGAGGCAGCCGAGACGCGTCATCAGGCGAGGTCCTCGGGGGGAAAAGGCGATCGACTCGAGGTTCAACCGGCGATCAAACCCTTGTTGATCGTACCGAATCCGGGCGGATCGGGTCAACCGAGGGGGGGCTCGCGATGCGCCCGGGCCGGGTCGAGCCGCGACGGCCTCACAGGAGGTACGACGCCCGGAACTCCTGCAGCCAGGAGACGAGCGGCTTGGCCTGGCCCTCGGCGTCGAACAGGCCGGCGTGCGGGTAGAAGTGAGGGGCCACGTCGGTGGCGTGGGTCCAGATGACCGACCGCACGTAAGGCTTGGCCGCCGCCAGGGCGACCCACTTGGCGGCCAGGTCGCGCTGCGATTCCGGGGTGGGGGCACCGGGCCACTGCCGCCGTTCCACCTTCAGATCCGTCGAACCCTGGGGATCTTTCCCCCTGGTCGAGGGCAGGGCGATGGTCACGTGGAGCGGCTGATTGAGCAGCGCGAACAGGTCGAGCATGCGTGAGAACTCGAACAGATCGCGCATGTGACTGCCCGGCGAGCTGAAGCCGGGGGCGACTTCCAGGCCGACCCCCGCCAACCCGATCTCGGCCCTCGACAGCGAGTCGGCCACGTGCAAGGGGCCGATCCGGAAGGGACTCGATCCGAGCCACTCGGCCCAGGGCTGGTCGAAGTCGACGATGAGCGGCGTGACCGGATCCACCTGGTGCGCGACCTGCACGCAGCGGGCGGCCAGCCGGATCTGCTCCTCCTCCGACATGCCGAGCACGTCTCCCGAGGCCGGCCGGGCCACCAGGTGCCAGTGGCCGAGCTTGCCCTTGTAGCGAGTCACGGCCTGTCGGACGAGGTCGATGGCCATGGAACTGATCTCCTCGACGTCCCCGGCCCAGAGCCAGAGCCAGTCGGGGAACGACGACGGGCGGAACTCCAGGATCGGCCCGGCCATTGGCAACAACTTATGGGACTGGCACCACTCGATCTGAGCATCGAGCGCGTCCCATCGGTATCGCCCCTCGGTCGGGGCCAGCTCGGCCCAGGTGCAGCGGACTCGAGCGGCGTTGATGACGCCGACGAGCGCCTCGGCCCAGGGGGTTCCCGCCGGATCCGCGTTCAGGCCGCAGCCGAGCAGGGTCGGCAGCTTCGAGGCGTGTTCCAGGCGCTTGCGGATCACCTGGGTCGTGTACGTCGACGTCAGTTGCTCGCCGGCCCGGAACGAGGCGGCCAGGCTCGCCCGGGCGAACGAGGCCGCCCGACCCGGGTCATCGGTGGTGACGGCCCTGGAGAAGGCCCGGATCGACTCCGCCAGCGGGGCCGACACCTCGTCCGGCAGGTGCAGGCCCATGTGCCGCCAGTCGCCGGCCTGCCCCCGCACGTCGAAGAGCTTCCCGCGGGCCAGCTCCACGGTCAGGTCGAACGGCCGATGCCGCTCGGCCAGGGTCGCCGTGCTGACGAACGGCATGCCGAACCCCTCGACCGGGAACGGCACGTGCAGGCGGCCGCTGTCGGGGGCGTCTCGCTGCGTGACGAGCAGGCCGGGGCGCAGGTCGATCGAGACCGGCTCGGGGGTGCGGTCGAGCCCGGTGAAATACCCCCGCTTCAGTTCGGGCAGTCGCTCGGAGAGGTCAGGAGGCGTTAATCGAAACTTCATGACGCCCATCGTCCACGAGTCCTGCCCGAGAAGGCCATTGAGGACACCCAAGCGGCTTGGATGCGAGCTGACCCTGGTTCTGTATTGAGCAATGGTGGGTGCGGCCGGAGCAGCCGGACCCGTCGCGTCCCGGCGACGGCCCGACGCGGCGGGGGGCTGGGCCGGCGTCGATGCGGCGAGGCTGCAAGCCCTCCAGGCCGGATCGCGCAACCCCTGGGAGATCCTACCACCCTCGCCGGATCCCTGCCCAGAATCTTGAGGGCAAAACTGGGCCTGCGTCTTGAGCCCGGGCCGGCCGGAGCGGTTATCATGCAGCATCGCCCGACGAACAGGAACGGGACTTTGCCGGAATCGTCCGGCTCGACCCCGCAACGGACCCCCGAATCATGCCCTTCGTCTTGATTGGCGCCAGCCCGATCCGCCACCAGCCCGGGCCCTTCCGCGAGGTGCTCCACGCCGGGGGCTTCGACACGATCGACCCGGACGGCGACGACGTCCTGACCGCGTCGCAGCTTGCCGAATACTTGCCGGGCTGCGAGGCCATCGTCGCCGGCGGGGAAGGCCTCTCGGCCCCCTTGATCGAGGCGTGCCCGAGGCTCCGCGTGATCGCCCGGACCGGGGTCGGCTACGATGCGGTCGACGTGGCCGCGGCGACGGCCCGCAAGATCGCGGTGACGATCACCCCGGGCACGAATCACGAGAGCGTCGCCGAACAGGCGTTCGCCCTCCTGCTCGGCGTGGCCCGCCGGGTGGCGATCAACGACCGGGTCATCCGGGCGGGGGGCTGGGACCGCACCATCGTCCGCCCCTTGCGGGGCGCGACGATCGGCCTGGTCGGCCTGGGGAGGATCGGCCGGGCGATGGTCCCGCGGGCCCGGGCGTTCGGCATGCGGGTGCTGGCCTTCGACGAGGTGCTCGACCCCGCCTTCGATGCCGAGCACGGCGTCGAGTGCCGCCCGTTCGAGGCCCTGCTGGCCGAGTCGGACGTGGTCAGCCTCCACCTCCCCCTGACCGAAGCGACCCGGAACCTGATCGACGAGCGTCGGATCGCCCTGATGAAGCCGGGGGCCATCCTGATCAACACCAGCCGGGGCGGCCTGGTCGATGAAGCGGCCCTCTACCAGGCCCTCACGAACGGCCACCTCGCCGGGGCCGGCCTCGACGTCTTCCAGGCCGAGCCGACGCGGGCCGACCACCCGCTGATCGCCCTGCCGAACGTCGTGTCCAGCCCCCACATCGCCGGCGTGGATGAACGATCGATGGCGGACATGGCCGAGATGGCGGCCCGTTGCATCGTGGACCTGCACGAAGGGCGATGGCCGGGGCCTTGCGTGGTCAACCCCGAGGTCGGCCCCGATTGGTGCTGGTGAGCTGGCCGGGCCGGCCGCCCGATGAGTCGACTGGGGGGGACCCTCGCCGGCCGCTCGTCGAAAGCCGGCGAGAGGGATCGGGCGGCGTCGCGTTCTCGGTAGCTCGCTCGGTCGGCCCGGACCGGGCTCAGACCTGGAACGAACTCCCGCAGCCGCAGCTCTTGGTCACGTTCGGGTTGTTGAAGGCGAAGCCGCGACGGCCGAGGTCGTCGATGAAGTCGATGACGGTGCCGTCGAGGTAGGGGTCGAACTTCTTCTCGATCGCCAGGCGGACGCCGTGGTACTCGGCCACGCGGTCGCGCTCGCTGGTCTCGGAATCGAAGTTCAGGCTGTAGGAGAAGCCGCTGCAGCCGCCGCCCTGCACGCCGACGCGCAGGACCAGCTCCTGGCCGTTGCCCTGCTCTTCGATGATGCGCTTGACCTCGCTGGCGGCCTTTTCGGTGAGCGTGACACTCATCGGGTTCGTGCTCCTGACTCGGATCTTCGGTTCGGAGGGAGGAACGGCGAACGGATGTCGCCGGTGGGTGCAATCAACGTCAATTATTCTACGCAGTTGGCGGCCGATCACAAGTCGGCCCGCGTCAGATCTCGGCGATTGGCCGGGCCGTCGGGGCCCGATTGTCGCAGCCGGGCCACGGTTTCCGCGACGATCCGCGCGGCCTGATCAATTTCAACGCTCGTCGTGAATCGACCGAGTCCGAACCGCAAACTCGCCCGGGCGAGCCGCTCATCCCGCCCCATCGCCCGGAGAACGTGACTCGGTTCCGGTTCGGCCGAGGAGCAGGCCGCCCCCGAGCTGACGGCCAGGGTGCGGAGGCCCATCAACAGGGCTTCCCCTTCGATTCCTTCGAAGCTCAGATTCAAATTGTTCGGCAACCGATCGGTGGGATGACCGTTGAGGAGGACGCCTTGATCGTCGAGCAAGGCCCGGATCGCCCGATCCAGGCGGTCGCGGAGCGTTCGCATCCGATCGGCGTCGCTTGGCCCTTCCTCCCGGCTCAGTTCGGCGGCCTTGCCCAGCCCGACGATCAAGGGGACCGGCAACGTCCCGCTGCGTAATCCTCGCTCGTGACCGCCGCCGTCGACCAGGGATGAGAGCCGAGCCCGCCTCCCCTGACGGCGGACGTAAAGGGCGCCGATCCCCTTGGGACCGTGGAACTTGTGACCGGTCAGGCTCAAGAGATCGATCGGGTCGGTCTGGACGTCGATCGGCACCTTGCCGGCGGCCTGGGCCGCGTCGGAGTGGAACAGGATCCCTCGATCCCGGCAAAGCTTGCCGATTTCCCCGATCGGGTTGATCGTGCCGACCTCGTTGTTGGCCGCCATGACCGAGACCAGGACGGTCTGCTCGGTCAAGGTCGCCTCGACCGCGTCGACGGTGATCTGTCCGTGAGGGTCAGCAGGGACGATGCTCAGGTGCCAGCCCGATTCTCTTGAGAGGCGGCGGAGCGGATCGAGTACGGCCCGGTGCTCGACGCTCGAACAGACGAGGTGCCCCCCCTTTTGCCCCTTGGCGGCGAGGGCGGTTCCTTTGAGGGCGAGGTTGTTGGCCTCGGTCGCTCCGGAGGTGAAGACGATCTCGGACGGCTCGGCCCCGATCAAGGCGGCCACCTGCTCGCGAGCCCGATCCACCGCGTCGCTCGCCTCCCAGCCAAAGCGGTGCGAGAGGCTGGAGGCGTTGCCGTACTGCTCCAGGAAGAACGGCAGCATGGCCTCGACGACGCGGGGGTCGGTGCGGGTCGTGGCGTGGTTGTCGAGGTAGATCGGCGGTGCGGTCACGGCGGGCGACTCGGGACGCGGGACGAAATTCGGGTGATCGGCCGGCGGTTCGTTCGAAATCCACCTTGCCGAAAAGCGGCGGCTCGATCAAGCTAGGCCGCCCCGCTCGGGAAGGAACCCCCACGAGATGGTCATCGGAGGACGCGAACCATGGGCTACGACAAGCAGCAGGCGACGGAAGAGTTCATCCGCTGGAGCGAGTCGTACGACCGCTGCATCCTCCAGTGGTTGCTTTTCGGCCCCTCGCACCGGGCATTGATCTCCCGAATCCGAGAACGGTTCGGCGACCGGCCGATCCGGGTGCTCGACGCCGGTTGCGGCACCGGCCAGTTCGGCGAGAAGATCCTCAAGGCCTTGCCGAATGCCCAGGTCTTCGGCATGGATCTCGTCGCCGAGATGCTCCGGGGCGGGGCGAGGCGCTGGTCCTCGCACCGCGACACCCTGATGCCGGTCCAGGGGGACAGCGAGCACCTGCCGTTCGCCGACGGCAGCTTCGACGTGGTGACCTGCGCCAACAGCTTCCACCACTATCCCGACCAGCAGCGGGCCGTCACCGAGATGCACCGGGTCTTGAAGCCCGGGGGCCGGTTGATGCTGGTCGACGGCTTCCGAGACGCCCCCTGGGGCTGGTTCATCTACGACGTCTGCGTCGAGTCGATCGAAGGGAACGTCCACCACTGCTCCCGAAGCCGGATGCGCGACCTGTTCGCCAACGCCGGGTTCGTCGAGACGAATCAGAAGGTCCACCGGGGCCCCGCCCCGTTCCTCCTGACCGAGGGGACGGCCCGGACGGCCTCGACCCTCGGCCGGCCGCACTTCAAGGTGTCGACGCCGGGCGTGCGTCAGCATTCGAGGGCCTGAGGCGTCGGGCATGCGTCGGCGTCTCCCGCTTCCAGGGTTCAGGTGACGGGGCCGGCGGCGCCCGAGAAGGCCCGCCAGGCGCCGGCGTCGAGGATCTCGGCGATGGCGTCGATCGCCAGGTCCAGCTCGTCGTCCCTCGTGTAGAAGTGCGGGGAGAGGCGGATGCCGGCGCCGGGGCGGTAGTCGCAGAGGATCTCCCGGGCCTTCAAGGCTCGGGAGACGGCCAGCCCTTCCGGCACGTCCAGGGCGACCGTCCCCGCTCGGCGGTCCGGATCGCGCGGGGTGGTGGAGCGGAACCCCCGGGCGTCGGCCAGGCGGAGCAGGTGCCCGGTCTGGTGGACTGACTTGTCCCGGATGGCGTCGATGCCGGCCTCCCGGACGATCTCCAGCCCCGGCCGGGCGGCATAGAGGGCGGGGATGCTGGGTGTGCCGTTGAGGAACCGCCAGGCGTCGGACCGGCGATCGAGGGTCGGCTCGAAGGCGAACGGCCGGGCGTGGGACATCCAGCCGGTCAGGCGAGGGGTAAGCCCTTCTCGAAGCTCGGGGCGGACCCAGAGGAACGCGGTCCCCGGGCCTCCGCAGAGCCACTTGAGGCAGCCGCCGATGTACACGTCGACGCCGAGCGACCGGACATCGACCGGGATCGAGCCGACGGCCTGGTAGCCGTCGATGATCGTGACCGCGCCGACCTTCCTGGCCCGTTCGGCGATGGCGGCGACGTCGTGGATGTACGAGCTCTTGAACAGGACGTGGGAGAGGTTGACGAGGGCGGTCCGCTCGTCGATGGCGTCGATGACCCGCTGGGTGTCGATGGTGATGCCGTCGTCGGTCGGGACGTCGACGACCTCGGCCCCGTCGGCCTTCAGGCCTTCGATCAGGTAGCGGACGGAGGGGAAGTGCATGGCGTCGGTGACGACCCGGGGGCGAGGCCCTCGGAAGTCGAAGGCGCTGAAGACGACGGCGTGGGCGAGGGTGACACCCGGATGGAAGACGACCTCGCCGGGACCGGCCCCGATCAACGGGGCGACCAGGTCGCCGGTCGAGGCGGCCAGCTCCCACCAGGATTCCTCCCAGGCCCGGACGCCTCGCGAGGCCCAGGTGCTCGCGTACTCGCGGAGGCTCGCCCCGACCGCCTCGGGCATGGCGCCGAGGGAGTTACTGATGAGGTAGGTCGTCGTCCCGAGGATCGGGAAGCGATCGCGGAAGCCCAGAAGGGGGTCGGACTGATCGGGGTCGCTCATGAGGGGAGCGTCCTCAGGATGGCTCGCACCGGGCTGGCGTCGAAGCCGACGAGCCGGAGCGGCAGGGCGATCAGCTCGTATCGCCCCTCGGGGACGTCGGCGAGGACCAGGCCTTCGAGGATGGTCATGCCGAGATCGAGGCAGCGGTGATGCGCCGGCAGGTCCTTCGAGGAGAAGGGATCGACGCTCGGCGTATCGACCCCGACGAGCCGGACGCCGCGATCGTGCAGGAAGGGGATGAGGTCGGGGTCGAGGCCGTTGAAGTCCTCGCGGAAGGACTCGGGGTCGGGGAAGGAACCGGTGGCGATCAACAGGCGGGGGGCGTCGATCGTGGCCTCTCGCAGATGATCGACCCCAATCAGTCCCCCCGGCTCGGCCGCGACGCGGACGACCCGGCAGGGGCCGACGAAGCGGTCGAGCGGCCAGAAGTCGACCCCTCCCGAGCCTCGGCCATAGTGGTTCGGGCCGTCGACGTGGGAGCCGAGGTGGACGGTCGCGTGCAGGGTCGAGAGGGTGAGGTTGTCGCCGCGGTCGAGGTCGAGCAGGACCTCGCGGGTCGGCGGGGTGTCGCCCGGCCAGACCTGGAGGCGGTCGGAGATGGGCGGGGAGAGGTCGTAGATCATGCGAACGAGCCCCCGATCCCCCGGACCTCGTCGAGGCCCTTGCGGAGTGTCTGCGTGGACTGGAGGAAGGCGGAACGCTCGGCGGGGGTCAGCGGGAGGTCGATGACGTGCTCGGCCCCCCCTCGGCCGACGACCGTGGGCAGGCTGCTGGACATCGGTCCGGAGAGCCCTTCCAGGTGTTCGAGCGGGGAGCAGACGGTCAGCACGGTCTTCTGGTCGCGGAGGATCGCCTCGACGATACTGACGAGGGCCAGGCCGATGGCGTAGTAGGTGGCCTGTTTCCGCTGGATAATCTCGTAGGCGGCGGTGCGGGTCTGCTCGGCGATCCGCTCGCGGTCGACCAGGTCCTTGGAACGTCCCTGGGCGCCGACGAAGGTGTCGAGGCCGACGCCGCCGATGGTGGCCAGGCTCCAGACGGGGACCTGGGTGTCGCCGTGCTCGCCGATGATGTAGGCGTGGACGCTCCGGGGGTTGACCCGGAAGTGCTCCCCCAGGAGGTATCGGAAGCGGGCCGTGTCGAGGACCGTGCCGGAGCCGAGGACCCGGCCGTGGGGCAATCCGGCCGCCTCGGCGGCGATCTGCGTCAGGACGTCGACCGGGTTGGTGGCGATGAGCTGGATCGCGCTGGGGGAGGCGGCGGCGACCTTGGGGACGATGTCCTCGATGACGGCCGCGTTCTTGGCCAGCAGGTCGAGCCGGGTCTCGCCGGGGCGCTGGTTGCGGCCGGCGGTGATGACGACGACCTCGGCGTCGGCCAGGTCGTCGTAGGTCCCGGCCCGGACCCGCATGGGGGAGACGAAGGGGAGGCCGTGGTTCAGGTCCATGGCCTCGCCTTCGGCGCGGCGGGGGTCGAGGTCGATCATGACCAGCTCGCTGGCCACCCGGCGCTGCATGAGGGCGTAGGCGAACGAGCTGCCGACCATGCCGGTGCCGACCAGGCCGACCTTGCCGCCGCGTGCTTCTCCGATCATCCGTCGGCCTCCTCGGGCATCGTGTCGTGGTTCGGTGAGGGTCCTCGACTAGCGTAGCGGATCGACCACCCCTCGGCGACCGATCGGGGCGGCGACCGCCCGGATCGGCTCAAGCTCGGGTGGGCAATCGGGCCGAAGGATGGTAGAGACGGTCCCCATGGCCGGAGTGCGCCCGGAGCCGACCGGCCTCCCCCCCTTCGCATGGATGGTGCGTGGAGATCCGACTGATGGACCGGCGACAGGCGATCCGAGCGGCGGGCCTCTTGATGGCCCAGGCGACGATTGGGGCCTCGGTGGCGAAGGGCCAGGACTTCGGGGCCCTGCTCGAAGACTTCGGCAAGGACCTGCTCCGGCAGCAATTGAGCCCCGAGAACATCCAGCGGACCTTGAAGCCGCACCTGACGGGGGAGACCTTCCCGATCCGGACGGCCGACGGCTGGACCCTGGTCGCCCACCGGTTCCGGCCGAGCACGGGGGTCAGGCCGGGCACGATGCCGGTGATCCTCTGCCACGGTTTGAGCTACAACGCCCAGTTCTGGGACATCAGCCCCGAGGTCAGCTTCCCGCAGTACCTGGCCGAGCGAGGCTGGGACGTCTGGGTGGTGAATCTGAGAGGATCGGGCCTCAGCTCGAAGTGGGTGGCCAAGATCGACGCGGCGCCGACGATGGTCGTGGGGGGCCTGATCCGGAGGGCCACGAACAACCGGATGGCCCCGACCGGCTACGCCACGCTCGACCCGAAATTTGCCCGCTGGAACCTGGACGACCACATCAACTACGACGTGCCGGCCCTGGTCCACCTGGTCCGGTCGCACACGAGGGCGCCCGAGGTGGCCTGGGTCGGGCACTCGATGGGGGGGATCATCGGCCTCTGCCACCTGGCCCGGTATCAGAACCCGGGGATCGGCCAGTTGGTGACGGTCGGCAGCCAGGTGACGATGCCGAACGGGCAGCTCGCGACCCAGTTCCTCATGGAGCTGCTCGCCCTGAGGCAGGGGCAGATCGCCGGGCAGATCCTGCCCGAGGAGCTGTTGATCGACTCGAAGACGAGCATCGACAACATGTTCTTCAACAACAGCCACGTGGACCCGAGAGTGTATCGGGCCCTGACGCACGACGGGATCGACGTCCCTTCGATCGGACTCCTGCAGCAGTATCTCACCCTGGCGGCGAGGAAGGAACTGCTCGACGCGGGGAAGACCTTCAGCTACGCGGCGATGCTGCCGAACGTCCAGGTGCCGATCCTGGTCGCCTGCGGATCGACCGATCAACTGGCCCCGCCTTCGGTGCAGCAGACGATCTACGAGCGGGTCGGCTCGACGGACAAGACGTTGATGTACTTCGGCCGCTCCTACGGATTCGCCGCCGATTCGGGCCACTCCGACGCCCTCGTCGGCCGGACGAGCCGCCAGCAGGTGTACCCGACGATCGAGCAATGGATGCTCGGGGCACGCTGACCGCCCCCCAAGAGGCGAATGACGACGTCGGCGGGTCGAGCCTCCTCCGACCGGGGAGGGTCGGGATCGGGGAGGAGGCCGCTCGCGCCTGCCGACTGCCGTTCGGGTCTCGCGATCCTTTCGTGTTCATCGCGATCGTTCTCCTGTTGGGGGACCCGCGTTCGCGCGCCGACACCGAGCCTGGCCTTGGCCGACGATCGAGGACCCGGGCCCCCGTTCGGATTCGGGCGGATCGCGGTGTTCCGTCGAAGCGACAGGTGCGGGTTGAGGGTCGATCTCATGAGTCATCATCCGGTGGTCGGGGGGCTGTCTGCTCTGGTGGTCGCCTCGCTGAGCCTTTCTTTCGGGAGCGCGGCGCAGGCGGGCCTGATCCTCGATCTCGATTTCAGCAGGGGGGATACGCTCGCGACCCTGGGCAGTCAGGGGCTTTCATTCGTGGCCTCGTCGAACGTGCAGGAGTCGGATTTCGCCCAGGTGGCCGATGGCAAGCTGATTCTGAACAGCATGGGGTTCTCCTCCGATATTTATGCCGGGTATCAGCTTGCCCCCGGCTACGCGGCCGATCGAGACACGACGCTGGAAGTCGTGACGCGAGTCACGAACAGCACCAGCGCCTTCGGGCTTTATCTCGGTTTCGGAGGTGAGGAGGAGTACGCCGTACTCTTCGCCAACCCGAACTCCTGGCACATGTACCAGATCGCGACGGGTTCAGTCTCGGGAGAGGTCAAGTACACGCTGTCGACGTCGGCCAACTCGAACGGCTACGTCCTGAAGGTGAATGACGTGGTCGTCCACACGGGAACACTGCCGGGCGGGTCTTCCAGCAGCGCCGGGCTTTATTTCGGCGACGGAACGCCGACCGGCGGGAACATGAGGGCAGAGATCACCTCGATCCGGTATTCCTCCAGCCTCCCGGGGGGCGATCCGGTGGCGGTTCCCGAACCGTCGACTCTGGTGATGGCGCTGACGGGGAGCCTTTGCATCCTGGGCGGCTCCTGGCATCGCGTCAGGAGGAGACGCCGAGCGCTCAGGATGGCGGCGGCCTGATCGGTCGGTCGAGACGGAGGGCGGGATCGGGGGCGCGGACCGGTCCTGAACCCTCCTCAGGAGAGGGGGTGTTTCACCGATCGGCGCGAGGATCGCGAACGGGCCGTCAGGCGTTGCGGCGGGCCAGGGCGGCCCGGGCGCGTCGAGCGCGGCGGTTCAAGGGGGCGGAAGGGGTCGATACGGTCGGTTGCAGTTTGCCGGACTCCCTCGGGGCACCGCCGGTCGCGGGTTCGTTTCGGGAGGAGGAGGGTGCGGACGTACGGCCAGCGGGTCGAGGCTCGGGGTCGGGTTCGGCAGGAGGATGGGGTGTCGTGACCTCGGGCCGGCTTCGAGAGGTGGTCCGATCGGGCCGGGGGCCAGGAGCGCCCGACTCGGCGGGAGCAATCGGTCCGGCCGGGGCGCGTCGCGAGGACGCCTGGGAGTGACGCAACTCCCTGTGATATCGAGAGATCTGGCGTCGAGCGTCGGCGGCGTAGCGTTCGAGGAGGCGGAGGGGGGCGGGGTCGGTGGCGAGCAGGCCGGACTCGGCGTCGAGGCGGTGGCGGGCGTCTCGGGCGTCGAGGGAGGAGTCGAGGCGCTCGCGGAGCGCGGCGACGGCCTGGGCGACGAGGTCGAGGCCGGGAGCGGCGCCGGAGTCGCTCGGGTCGAGGTCCCAGGGGCCGGAACCGTCTCGGGCCGAGGGGGGGACGCCGAGCAGGTCGAGGGCGAGGTCCCAGGTCTCGGGGGTCCAGCCGTCGCGGCGGGTGAGCGACTGGCCGACCTCGGCCCAGCGGTCGAGGAGCCAGAGGACCCCGTGCTTGCCCTGGAGCAAGAGGGGTTGGATGCGGTCGGCCCGGCCGGACAGTCGGGCGCCGAGCGAGGCGGCCTCGGCGGCGCGGTCGTCGTCCCACGATTCGGCGGCGGTGGTGGCCAGTTCGGCTCGGGCGGCGCAGATGCGTTCCTCGCAGAATTCGAGGCGGACGGACTCGGCCACGAGGCGATCGAAGGCCCACTGCTGGAGCGGGCCTTGCAGGTCGTACTCGGGCCCCCAGAGGGCCTTGCGATCGGCGATGGCGGCGGCCATGTCGGCGGGCGTTCGGGTGCCGACGCGGGAGAGGCCGTGCTTCAGGGCGTTCCGGCTGGAGGAGGCCTTGCCGGCCTCGGTCTTCGGGCCGGTCGAGCGGAGCGCATTGAGGCGATTGGCGAGGATCTGCGAGAGGGAGGCGGCCATGGGGGGAGTCCAAATGGGGTGCGGATTCAAAAGGAGAGACCGGCATTGCCGCCCGAGATCGCGCGGCGATCGCTGACG